>JAAESQ010000638.1 GCA_024229275.1 bacterium
CCTGAATCAGGAGTAGAGGAGGTATGAGAAAGCGGGGCAACGGCTATACGGGGCGAACGGCAATACGGGGGAACGAGAGATCTGAACCACGAAGAACACGAAGATCGCTAAGAGGACGCCAAGAGAGAATCTTGGGCGGTTCTTTGAACCGCAGGAACGAGACAGTGCGGTGTACTGGGGTTGAGGCGAAGATAAGAACGAGACGAACAGCATTTTGGAATGATGAAAGATGAAAGCGGACAGGGACCGACGCACCCGGAGCGGCAGTGGCAGGGACCGTGAAGGGTGAAGCGTCAAGAGTGAAGCATGATTTCCCGCCCATATTTGGGTGTGCCCCCTCCCTAACACCTTTCTCCTCTTTGTGTCTTCCTTCGCGCCCGTTGCGCACTTGGCGGTTGTAACACTCACGTGCGTCCATGCTGGGAAGTTTGACTTCTTGGAAGCTAGGATGCAGGAAAGGCACAAATGTTTCCTCTCCTCTCTGTTTCCTTCGTTTGCTCCTGTTCAAGATCCTCACCTATCTCAAGGTTGAGAAGCGCCATGCTCCGACTGCGAGCACGAGTATCCAGCGGTTCGTAGAACCGCCACTTCTCATCCTCTTTGAGTTCTTCTTAGCGATCTTCGCGCACTTAGTGGTTCAAAAACTCACGCGCGTTTTGGCTGTGCTGCGTTCCCGGCGCCGCAAGCCCGTTAGTCCGCGACTTCACGCCTCGCGGTATACGCTCGTTCAATCAGTAGCTTTGTCTTTCTTGGAGTTGGCCAGGTCAGTGCCATGAGAATGGTCGCCAAAATGACAAACCAGATCGCGATGAGTGGGCCTTTGCCCCAGTATGAAGTCAGGACTCCACACACACTGAGGAATTCGAGACGCAGTAGCACCTGGAGGTAGACCAGAAGGTGCTCACGCAGCAGCCTCGCTTGGTCTCCGTGGACGGTGAAACCATGCTTGGCATGGGCGAGTCGCTTCTTGGCGTCACGCTCGGCGGTGAATGCCAGCCAGAGAGCGCCAGCCGCCAGCAACAACGTCATCTGCGCTGGTGATAGGAGCGCGTTGGCGTAACTCCCACGCACGAGAAACAGGATGATCAGGGTCACCGGCTGCGCCGTGACAAAGAAGATCCCGATCATCTTCATCCGCTTGAGATGGCGCTCCAAAACAGCTGGATCGGTGGCTGGTGTGGTCATCTGCGATAGCGTGCCGCTCGGCTCCGTGCTTGTCAAGTCTACGGAGGGCTATACGAGACGAACGGGACGGATGGCTATACGGGGCAACGGGGCAACGGGGCAACGGGACAACGGGGCGAACGGCAATGCGGGGGAACGGGAGATTTGAACCACGAAGAACACAAAGATCGCTAAGAGGACGCCAAGAGGGAATCTTGGGCGGTTCTTTGAACCGCTGGCGCCAACCAGAGTGGTGTATGGAATCAGGGGCGAAGGCCAGGACGAGATGGATTTATTTACGGGGCAGCGGCCAGAACGATACCCCACCGTCATCCGGCTTCGTGCAAGCACTACGCCGTGACAAGTCGTCATCGCCATCGAAAGCCTCGCCGCAGGAGACGCCAAGGTCAACTGATCGGTAGATTCTCCCATCGACCTGCCCGTGAATTGCCAAGCATTGACATTTTGAGATCGAAAAGCCTTGCGTCGCTTTGACTACACTGAGTCTCAAAAGGTCATGCATGGCACGTTCCGCCGAACGCGCCGTTTTCCGAACGACCTTGACCATTTCGTTTCCGAGTAGTCCCGTATAGCCGTTGATCCGCACAACTTTCCCCGCCTCCGCCTCCACAGCAAAGAGGATTCACATTTCATCATTCCGCATTCATCTTTCATCATTCTGCAGTCCCGTTTGCCCCGCATAGCCGAGCCGTTTC
>JAAESQ010000639.1 GCA_024229275.1 bacterium
CGGAGTGCGACCTCTCCACCTGGGCGCATCGCGAGGATCCGTGCGCCTACGCCGTCAACGACCTGTTGGGGAGAGACCAGTGAATCGTCTGCCGGTGGGTTCTCCAGGAAATCCGTGAACCCCTCAACGGTCACGTAACGCATGTCCAACTGGACATTCATCAACTCGTGATTGCCGTTCATCGCGATCAGGCGACCTCCCGCGGCCTCGGCCTGCACTTCGAGCGAGTCGAGGAAATCAAGGATCTCGATCTCGTCGCCTCCGCGGTCGAGTTGATCGCCGAGTTGCACGACTACGAGCTTGCCACCGATCCACTGATCGTTCTCATCGATAGCGCCGGCCAGTCGGAATGCCGCGCGGGCTGCCTCCAAATCTCCGTGCAAGTCGCCGATCGCAACGATTCGCTTGGCAGCTTTGTAGCGGGTAGGAATTTCGAGATTCGCACCCGCGCATTCTCCGGGTGTTACCTGGGCTTCGATTCCTGTCGCCGGGACGAGAAACAACAGAAGGGCAGCAATCCACGGAAGGGTGTGAGTTCTTGCGTTCATAGCAGCATCATACTCCGTTGGCTACGTAGCCTGGATCCAGGGACGTAGCAACTTAGTGGGTCGGTGATAGAATCTTCGGGCACGCAAACGTTTCGACTCCTCGTGTCGTCAAACCTAAATGCAGAAACACATCAAGCCGCGCTGTTGTTCCGTTATTGAGTGGAGTGTCGGAGTCGTGTTCTTTGTCCTCATCGTTGGACAGGGGCTTGGGTTGGCAGCCGACAATCCCTTCACGCTTCAGTCTGGCCGAATAGGTACAGCGCCGACGCTGGATGGAGTGGTCGACGAGAAGGAGTGGGAAGGAGCCGGTAGGGTCTCGGGTTTCGTTCAGTTCACACCAAATCACGGCGAGCCGTCACCCTTCCCGACCACCGTTTGGTTTGGCTATGACGATGACTCGGTATACATAGCCTTCCGTTGCGTCGATCCTGAGCCTCATCGCATATCTGCAGCTGTGACGACTCGTGACGGTGGCGTTGACAATGACGACTCCGTTGGTTTCATACTCGACACATTCGACGATGATCACACCGGCTATTTCTTCTTGACCAATCTTCTCGGTACGCAGCACGATGGCCGGCTAGCCGACAATGGGCGCTCGGACGATGATCGATGGGACGCGAGGTGGCAGTCGGTGGCAACACGCACTGACGATGGTTGGTCCGCGGAGTTCGCGATTCCATTCTCAGTTCTCAAGTTTCGAGATGGTGAGGACAAGGTGTGGGGCGTGAACTTCGTGCGTTGGGTGCCCCGCTCCCTTGAGGTTTCAACATGGGCGGGACCGGTCGAAGCCGTGTCACGAGTTTCCCAGGCCGGGTCCGTAACGGGTCTCAGCCTGCCAAAGATCCAGACCAAACGCTGGGGGTTTATCCCGTATGCGCTGGGTACCGTGAATGCAGAGGGAGAATCTAACTTCGAACTTGGTGGAACTGTGCGCTACCGGGCCTCATCAACCCTTTTTGCCGAAGCCACCATCAACCCCGACTTTGCCATCATCGAAGCTGACGTGGAACGAGTCAACCTGTCGCGTTTCGAACTCTCCGTGCCGGAGAAACGGCCGTTCTTCATGGAAGGAAACGAGAAGTTTTCTCAGCGCATCCGTCAGTTCTACTCCCGGAGAATTGGTGAGATTCCGTGGGGCGCGAAAGCCACGGGTACTGTTGGGCGTACCGACTATGTTGTGCTCACCGCTCAGTCGGATCCGGAAGCTCGGGGTGGAGACGTCGGACTTCAGGGTAATGACGCCACCTACACAGTCGGCCGGGTCCAGCAAGGTGTTTTTGGGTCATCGAACGTAGGACTGCTGCTCGCCAATCGGCGCTACGGAGACGAAAACACGGGGTCGGTTGGTGTTGACTCGACACTGTTCTTCAGCGACACGCTGGGTATGACGGCTCAGTTCCTCCGCGTTCACGGCGGTGAAAACGACGGGGGACTGGCCTGGTTTGTTCGCCCTGCCTTCGACAGTGCGACGACTCATTTTCACGTGCGATACACCAATCTCGACGAAGGCATCAAGGACGCTTTCAATACGGTGGGATTCATGCGTGACGATAACCGTCGCGAGTTCGACACCAATTTCAGCCATACTTTCTGGTTCGAAGACAAGACTGTCGAGAATATTGAGGGTAGCGTCAACTACAACCGCTATTGGGGCCAGGACAGCGTCTTGCGCAGCTATGAGACCGATGCCGAGGTTTCGGTCCAGTTTGCCAGCAAGTGGTTTGCCGAGATTGAGTACGAGGACGGATTCGAGCGCTTTGAAAAGGACTTTTGGAATCAGATCACAACGGTAGAAGCGGGATATGACACCCGCGCCGGACGCGCCTTGTCGGTCGGAGTCGGCGATGGAGTCAACTTTGACAGCGATCTTCGTCTCTACACGGCAGAGGCGCGATTCCGGTTCAGTGATAGCTGGAATGCCTCCTATGAACTCACTCGGCTTATCTTGAATCCAGATCCCGACGACGAAACCACCTGGATCCACGTTCTCAGCAGCGACTACTACTTCACCAACGATCTCTTCGTGAAGCTCTTCCTGCAGACCAACTCTGCAATCAGCAAGGAAAACGTACAGGCGCTTTTCGTGTGGCGATTTAAGCCACCGTTTGGATCATTGCAGGTTGCTTACCAGCGAGGAACATCTGAGCTCGGAGAAGAGTCGACGCAGGACGATACGTTGTTTACGAAACTGTCTTGGGTTTTTTGAATGATGAAAGATGAAAGCGGAAAGATGAAAATGGGATCCGCGTTTGGGTTCGGTGGTGGCGGGGAAGGTTAGAGCGCGCGAATGCGGTAGACAGTGGCAGAACCAGAACCAGAACCAGAACCAGAGACAGAGACAGAGACAGAATCAGAGTCAGATTCAGGTTTCAGATACAGATACAGAGGCAGAGGCAGAAACAGACTCCGGGGCAGACGCAGAGCGGCCACGCGCAACCGGGTTGTCTTGGCTTCGAGGCATGGTCACTCCGTGTTGCCCGGGAAGAAGGCTGTGCGGGTCGAACGGGACGGATTGCTGTACGGCAGGACGGTTGCACATCTGAACCCTGCCGCAGGCATCTGCCTCTGATTCTGGACCTGTGACCTGAATCTGCCTCTGTCACAGTCTCTGAAATCTGGTCACCTCCTGGTGGTTCGGGTCAGCGCGAATATCTGACTCGAATATCGGGTTAAAGAAACCGATGCCCCATCCAGGCCAAGCGCTGTTGCACTACACAATCGTCGACAAACTCGGCGAGGGTGGGATGGGTGTCGTCTGGCGCGCCCTCGACACCAGCCTCGATCGCGAGGTTGCTCTCAAGGTCCTTCCTGAAGCGGTGGCCGACGACGCCGATCGGCTCGCGCGGTTCGAACGCGAGGCGCGACTCCTGGCATCGCTGGATCATCCCAACATCGCCACGATCCACGGTCTCTTCGAGGCGGATGGAGTGCGTTTTCTCGCCATGGAACTGGTCGAGGGTGATGATCTCAGCGATCGAATCACGCAAGGCCCTCTGCCCCGCGATACCGCCTACGACATCGCGGGCCAACTCGCCCTTGCGCTCGAATCGGCTCACGGCTCCGGGGTCGTCCACCGGGACCTCAAACCGGCCAACATCAAGATCGGCAGCGACGGCCGCGTCAAGGTCCTCGACTTTGGCCTCGCCAAGGCGTGGGAGGGTGAAGCCGGCGATTCCTCGCTCTCCCCCACACTCACCGGTCACGCCACCGTCGAAGGCGTCATCCTCGGCACCGCCGCCTATATGAGCCCCGAACAGGCTCGCGGACAGGTCGTCGACAAGAGAAGTGACATCTGGTCCTTCGGCTGTGTGCTCTACGAGATGCTCACCGCGCGGCAGCTCTTCACCGGTGAGACAGTCTCCGACACCATCGCCGCCATCCTGCGCGGCGAACCCGACTGGTCGCTCATCCCGGATGAGACCCCGAGCTCCATCCGCCGGTTGCTCGGCAGGTGCCTGACCAAGGATCGTCGGCGGCGTCTGCGGGACATGGGCGACGCCGTCCTCGAGATCGAGGCGGCCGGCGAGGAAGAGATCGGCCCTGGAAACCCAACGAACACCGAATCGCCTCGAGCAGATCTCATGCCAAAGGTCCTGCCCTGGATCGCCTTTACCATCGTCGCCATCGCATTCGCCGTCCTTCAGTGGGCGCCGTGGAAGACCGATTCGCCACCCGCCGGCGGCTCGATGACTCTTCAGATGAATCTGCCCGACGACGCACCCCTGGCTCCCGCCGGCGCCATGCCATTCGGCCTCGGGATGCCTGCCATCGCCCTGACGAGTGACGGTAGTCGCTTGGTCTATGTCGGGCTTGTCGATGGCCGGACCCAGCTTCACGTCAGAGACATGAAAACCGGCGAAATCAACGCCATCGAAGGCACCAAAGGCGGCTTTGGGCCGTTCCTCTCCCCCGATGATGGATCCATCGCCTACTTTGCCGACGAAAAGCTCAAACGAGTCCCGATCGACGGTGGCCGTTCCGAGGTCATCGCCGAAGCTGTCTTCCCCTACGGTGGTACATGGGCCCCCGACGGCACGATCTTCTATGCCCCCAAGGAGGGCGAGGGCATCTCGAGGGTTGCATCCTCGGGTGGGGCGGTGGAACGGGTCACCACAGCGGTCGGAAGTGGTCATACGTTTCCGGATCTTCTTCCCGACGGAAGATCGCTGCTGGTGTCGACCTTTGACCGGGACGTGTTCATCTTCGATCTCGAAGACCCCGACGCTCCACAATTCCTCATGAATGATGCGGGCGAGGCGCGCTATCTGTCCACCGGCCACCTCGTTTTCGCCCGAAACGGCGGCCTCTACGGGGTCGGTTTCGACCTGGGCAACCTCCGGATCACCGGCGAACCAGCACCATTGATCCACGGCATCCGATCCGAATCCTCCACCAACGCCCAGTACACCATCGCCGAAAACGGAACCCTCGTCTACGCCCCAGGGTTCGAGGCCTGGACAGGGTTTCTGACCTGGGTCAGCCGCGACGGGCGCCAGGAGCGGCTGGATCTGCCCCGTCAGGATTACGGAGCGTTCTCCATCTCGCCCGATGGGCGCTCTCTGGCTGTACCGATCACCGACGGGGCCGATCAGGACATCTGGATCCACGAATTCGACCGGATCCAGACCCCGACCCGTCTCACCTTCGGCATGAGGACTGCCGGCAGCGCGTGGACCGCCGACAACGCCTATCTGATCTTGGCAAACCGTTCCGCCAACGGCTCCACCACCGATCTCCTTGCCGTCCCGACCGATGGCAACCGCTCCGATGCAATCCGCCTCGCCACCCATCCAGGTGGATTCGTCAGCCCGGCACTGACTCCGGACGATCGTGAAGTCCTGTTCGCGCAACAGGTCGGTTCATCCCCGCTCGACCTACGGCGAGTGCAGGTTGAATTCGGAGAGGGATCACTGACGGTCGGCGAAGAGACTCCAGTGCTCACAACACCCCACCTGGAGATCTTTCCCGCCATCTCACCGGACGGCAGGTGGATCGCCTACACCTCCGACGAGACCGGGCGGTGGGAGATCTACGTCGCCGGCTACCCGGAGTTTGAACACCGGGTTCGGGTCTCGAATTCGGGCGGTGAAGAAGCCCGCTGGACCGCCGATGGGAGCGAGCTCATCTACCGATGGGGCTCACAATGGTTCTCGGCTCGGGTCCTGGAGGGAACGGCGATCACCTTTTCTCAACCGGAGGTCATCGTCGACGGGCCGTTCATCAACCCCATGGGCTACTCATGGGATTTCTCCCCTGATGGCGAGCGTCTCCTCCTCATCGAAGGCCCTGAACAGGATCTGGCTCTCACCGAGCTCGAAGTTGTGACGCGATTCTTCGACCGGTTGGAATAGCAGCCGGACCACGGGCTGTACTCCACGCGCTGAGGTCGAGGTTGTGGCGATAGCGTTTGCAGAGGCAGAGGCAGAGGCAGAGGCAGAGGCAGAGGCAGAGACAGGTTTCAGATACAGATACAGGGGCA
>JAAESQ010000640.1 GCA_024229275.1 bacterium
AGGTTTGGACGGCTGTCTCAACATACCTACTCGTTGCGATAATCAGGAAACGACTGGGGATCGAGGCCAATCTCTACACAATCCTACAGGTCCTCAGCCTCACGGTTTTCGAGAAAGTCTCTCTGGATCAGTTATTTAGATCTTGCGACTACAACTTCCCTGTCAAGCACCAATGCAAACAACTGAATCTATTCGACTAATCCCCGGACACTCATGACTTGTGGTACGTCAAGCGAGCGAACCGAGAAAGCGCCGGTACGTATGGTGCATCTTGCACTGCAGTAGAAGATTGGCGAATTCTGCAGCTCAAAAAAGGGCGAGCGCCTGGACACAATGCCCAGGCGCTCAGGAGGTTGGTGTTGCGAAGCAGCTCCCTTGATTGGGATGCGTTAGCGCTTCGCGGGCTCATGGAGACTTTTGTTACGAGGCCTCTTCGTCAGATGCCTCGGTTTCGATCTTGTCAATTTCTGCTGCCGCACGAAGGGAAGCCTTCTCGTACGCGGCGCCAGCAGTTTTCTCACAACCGGTTTCGCTGTAGGTCTTATCGTAGGCTGCCTTCGCAACAGCATGCTTGTACGCGGCGCCGGCGGACTGGTCACAACCGGTCTGCTCTTTGACGTACGCATAGGTTGCTTTGGCCGCAGAAACCTCGCAGCTCTTCTCAGTAAGAGCATTCGAGTATGCGGTCTCACCCATCGCCTTTACGTATGCGGCTTTGGCGGTCTTCTCACAGCCAGTGCTCTCGAACGAGCTGGCGTATGCGGCCTTGGCGGCGCTGACGGCACAGCTTCTGGACTCGTTGGAGGCCTTCGCAACTGCAGTCTTGGAACAGCTGGAACCTTCGTTTGACGCTTTTGCGACAGCTGATTTGCTGCAGCTGCTGCCTTCGTTGGATGCCTTTGCTACTTTGTCGCCATCGCACGCCGAAGCGGTTCCCACAACACCCAGTGCCAACACCAGGATTCCAGTAAGTGCCAGGGTCTTTTTCATTCCTCGAACTCCTTTCAACTCGTCCATCTCTCTGCGGTTCTTTGAGAGAGATTGATTTTCACTCTCAAAATCAATATAGCATCTAGATCTACGAAACGCCACATGCAAGGTTTCATATTCCATGTAATTCACTATGTAATTTGCTGCCGTTGGGTTACAGCGAAGAACAAAAATATGGAAATTGTTGATGGGATGGGAGTTATGCGGGGAAAATGATGAAAGATGAAAGCGGAATGATGAAATGGGGGTCCACGATGGTGGAAGGGCGGTGGCGAGGAAGGTTATACGGGACGAACGGGACGGACGGCTATACGGCAGAACGGCGAATGGTCGGCGGCGGAAGCTACGAAGGAGAACGCTGAACTCAGGACCTGCGTTCGCCATCGACTTCGCCATCGCAATCGCAATCGAAATTGAAGCGCCCGTGAATAGTTGATGGCGATTGAGATGGTGATGGCGATATGAGGACCCGTTTTGTTCAAGTGTCGAGGGCTTCGAAGGAGAGCGCTTAATTAGGCACTCGCAATAGCCCTCGTCATCGTCATCCTCATCGTCATCGTGTGTTGAGCGGCTCCTGGAATACGATGAGGATTACGATAAGGATGACGATGAGGATTGGATCCACGCTGCTCGTTGGCGCTGGGAAGCTGGGAGGCTATACGGCAGAACGGAAGATTTGAACCACTAAGCTCACGAAGAACGCTAAGAGGGCGCGAAGAAGGATTCTTTGGCGGTTCTTCGAACCGGCAGAGCGGTGTGCAGAATCAAAAGTGAGGGCCTCTGTCAGCGGCTCTGGGGGCTCAGACTAAAGTCTGCGCCTACGGGGCGGAAGCAGAATGGGTCAACGGGGCTACGGAACTACAGGTCTATGGGAGCATGATCGGGCGCGTAGCGTATGGTTATCGTCATCGTCATCCTCATCGTCATCGTGTGTTGAGCGGCCTCAGGAATACGATGAGGATGACGATGAGAACTGGATCCGCGCTGCCCGACCGCTTTGAAGATGGGGTTAAGACTCGGAATGGAGTTGGACAAGACGGAAGCCGACTCGGCGGGATCCGGCTACGCTGGGTTCATTGGAATCTCCTTCCTTCGATAGTGGTTGTAAGCTACTGAGTGGGAGGATAGTTGCACGTGGATACGAGTGCGGGATTTTTCAGGGACGTCGTGAATAGTTTGTCCGAAGGGGTCTACTGCCTTGACCGAGAGCGCAGAATTACCTATTGGAATCGAGGGGCTGAGCTCATTTCGGGCTACAGTGCGGACGAGGTCATCGGTAGATGCTGTTCGGACGACATTCTCATGCACATCGACAGTTCAGGGAATCGCCTGTGTCCCACTGAGCTGTGTCCAGCAGCTCAAGTCATGTGCGACGCATGTTCCCGAGAGGAGCAGGTGTTTCTTCATCACAAAGACGGCCACCGAGTTCCGATCATCACCCGTGTCTCCCCTATCAAGGGCAACAACGGCGAAGTCGTCGGAGCGGTGGAGGTTTTCAGCGACAACTCGGCGACACTTGAAACCCGCGAACAGCTCGAGAGGCTGAGGCAGGCCGCTCTTCTGGATCCAGTAACTGGAGTCGGGAACCGCAGGTTCGGTGAGAACGGGATTCGTATCAAGCTCGACGAGATGAGCCGCTACGGCTGGGGGCTCGGTGCGATCATGCTCGACATTGATCGCTTCAAGAAGGTCAACGACGACCACTCTCACGCGACCGGAGACCGAGTTCTTAAAATGGTTGCGAATACGTTGGCCTCGAATGTGCGCTCGTTCGACCTCGTGAGCCGCTGGGGTGGAGATGAGTTTTTGATCTTACTCAGTAACTTGAACACTGAACACTTGGGGGTTCGGTGCGAGAGCTTGAGGACGTTAATCGAGCACTCAACGGTGACTATCGATTCGTTACGCGTTGGAGTTACCGTTTCGCTCGGAGCCGCAATGGCTCACAGTGGAGAAGATGCAGATTCCCTGGTCGATCGCGCAGATCAGGCGTTGCTGAAAGTAAAACGGGATGGGCGGAACCGGGTGTTGGTGGATTTGAGATGAGAAGTGAATGATGAATGCGGAATGATGAATGATGAAAATGGGACCCACGAAACTGATGAGGCAGTGGCTTGGAGCGGGGAAGTAGAACGGTTCAACGGGGCGAACGGCAAGACGGCGGAACGGAAGATCTGAACCACGAAGCTCACGAAGAACACGAAGAGGACGCGAAGAAGGACTATTTGGCGGTTCGTTGAACCGCTGAGAGCGGAAAGAGTCCACTCAGTTGTGAGGGCTGTAGCGAGGAAGGCTATGCGGGACGAACGGGACGAACGGCTATGCGGCAGGGCAGGAAGACAGAGGATCTGAACCGCACATCACACTGAAGGGAGCAGATGTTGTCGTGGGTAGGGGTCCGAACTGCCCAACGACTACTTGCTCATCTCAGTGGGACACCGGGGCCAACGGCCACG
>JAAESQ010000641.1 GCA_024229275.1 bacterium
AGAAGTTCGAAGTTCTGCCGGCAATGCTGTCGATAGAGGGCGGTCACCTGACACCAACTCTGAAGGTCAAGCGCAGAGTTGTAGAGAAGGAATACGCCAGTTTGATCGAGGAGCTGTACGAAGGGTAGGAGGCGGCAGGTGCCGCCGGCGAATGATGAAAGATGAATGCGGAATGATGAAAGCGGGCAGGTCCACACACCTGTAGATCATTGGCACGGAAAGCTAGGAAGCTAGGACAAGAACATAACAGTTGAGTATTCGTGGGACGGCCAATCGCCGTTCCTTTTCCTCTTCATACTCGTCATCGCGTATTGCAATCCATCGAAATCGCCTGTTCGGCCGCGAGGATGAATCACGCGGCACCTCCCGACCTTTGCCAACGCGCTTCGGTTGCACAGCATCCCATTTCATCATTCATCTTTCAGCATTCATCATTCCCTCCGCCGCGCTATCCTTGAGCGGCCAATGACACATACCGAGATCGACGCTCAAGCGCATGCCCCCCGCTGGCCCTCTTGGTGGTGGCCATTCCTCGGCTTCCTACTCGTCATACGACTCCTTTTGATTCCAGGTGAACCTTGGGAGCAAGATGAGGCGCTTTTTTCCGCTGCGGCCTTCGATACCAACATTGCAGAGCACCGACCTCACCCACCAGGATTCCCGCTCTGGGTTCTTGTAGGCAAAATCGGGCTCTGGCTTGTGGGCGACCCAGTTTTCGCTCTTCAGGCCGTATCCGCGATTTCTTCGGTCGCGATCATCTTCTTCCTCGCAAAGATCTTCGCTCAGATCCTCGGCAGCGCTCGGCTCGGCCAAGCAGCGGCGTTGTTGTACGCGCTACTGCCGGGAGTGTGGTTCCACTCTTCGCGTGCGTTTTCTACAAGCCCGTCCCTGTTTCTGACGGTCGTGGGTCTGTGGCTGCTCCTCCGGCCGGCCAGAAGCAACCTGTATGGCGGCGCTGCGATGATGGCGACTGCGCTCCTAGTTCGGCCAGTCATGGCGCCTATCATCCTGGTTGCTGCTCTCGCAGGCCTCATACACCGCCGCGATCGTCTCATAAATATCGCGAAATCAACCGTCCTCGCTTTAGGGATCATCGTTGTAGGTTTCATCCCCCTGATCATCGACGCCGGCGGAATTGCTAGTTTCTTCGAGCCACTTTTAGTGCATGGTCGGAATCACGGAGGAGGCTTGGCGAAAATTTCGTGGAACTGGTCCGAACTCGGACCAACACGTGCGGTAGGGGGGGCCATCCCTGCTGTATTTGGGCTCACCCTCGTGTTATTGGGCTGGTGGCAGTGGCGATCTCGTCACCCGAAAACTGCTTGGGGGTGGTTGATGGTTGCTGTAGCCACCGCAGCGTGGATTCTCCTAGCCCACAACCGCACTTATCCTCGTTACAGTCTTCCACTACTCGCATGCTGCTGCGGACCCTGTGTTGTCGGGCTCAATATACTGGTGCGACGAACGCGCTGGGTTGTGCCGATCACGGCGCTCCTCGGATTTTCAGCCACCTTATGGGTAGCTCCTGCGGCATTCACAGTGATCAGGCAACCATTTCCTGGACTGGCAGCGTTGGCATCCGCAAATGCAGATCACAGCGCAAACACCATCATTGTTGATGGCGGACTGAGTCCATTTTCCGACTTACTCACAGTTTCGCGACGCGGGCGCTTGCCCACCTATTGGCGTCCCCTCATCGCCCAAGGCACAGTCTCGACAGAGGCGCTCCCAGGACGATGGAACTACGTCTGGGCGCAGGGTACCGCCAGAGCCCTGGTACCAGCACCACTCGACCACCCAGAAACCTTCACTGCACCCGGACGACGCCTCGCTCTATTGTCACAGCAACGCTATCTCACGACCTGGACAACGCGACGTGGTGGAATTGTCATAGATCCAATGCGACCAAGAATGGCTCCGGACGGAACACTTGAACTGGGTCCGGCTACAAAAATCGTGTTGCAGCCCTCATCCCGAGGGAGCTGGCTTGGAGCGGTCGTTGAAGTGAGTGGTACGAATTCCAAAATTACCATCGACCTTCCCTCACATATACAGCGTAGCGCTACATTTACTCCGGGCCGCCATCATGTCTACTTGCCCCTAAGGCCTCCGACTCCCAAGCGCCTCGAAGAACCAACCATTGTTGAGATCAGGTGCACAGGTCAGACCGAAGGTTCAACAATCCTGCGGCGGATCTGGATTGACAATCCTCAACTACCCCCTGTTACTCAATCCATAGGAGCGTCTGCACAGCACAAGAACGCCGATGGGCTCGTCGATACGAACAACCTGCACGCGGTCGAGTACTTCGGCGAGTCGAAGGGCGGGGGGCGCTGGACCCGCGAGAGTGCAACCCTTCGCCTCCCCGCGGGAAACAACGGAGTTATCGTCAGGCTCTGCGCACCTCGACCGGATCCAGCTCAGGTCATCATCTCGTGCCCCGCGCTGAAACTACGCCACGAACTCAGCGTAGGAGCGCAGTGGCAAGATGTTCCCATCCCTCTCACTCGACCGCTCGGCAGAATCACGCTCAAGATCGAGGTTCTGAATCCCTTCATACCTGCAGAGACAATCGCAGACTCAGACGACACTCGAGTGCTAGGAGTGGTTGTCGGAACCATCCAGATGAGGTAGATAAGTCAGACCTCTTCCTTCGTCTGACCAATCCCTTCTTTACGTCTGTCCAAATCAGATTTCAGCACTTGGCGAGAGGAACCGCGCCTGGCTAGTCCTCAGCCAGGCGTTCAATGACCAGCAACGTCGCATCGTCGTGCAGGGGTACACCGCAGGTGAAAGCTGCAACTTTGTCGAGAAGCACGTGACAGGCAGCTTCGGCGGTCGGCTCATGGAGACTACTCACGACCTCGATCACCCGTTCCACGCCAAATTCTTCCTCGTCTGGATCTTCGGCTTCGGTCAGTCCATCGGTGTAGAGCACCAACAAGTCGCCGGGTCGTAACTCATCGCGGGCTTCCTCATAGTCTGCGTCCGCAAGGATACCCAAGGGAAGGCCACTACTTTCGATCTCTTGAACAGCTCCGTCGGCTCGACGAATGAGAATCGGGCAGTGCCCCGCGTTCACGGCCTTGAAACAACCATCTTGCTCGAACTCGATGAGCGCAAAGGTCGCAAACCGATTGTCTGCAGTACTGCCTACGAGGTACTGGTTCAGCCGCTGCGCCAAAACGGACAACGAAAGCCCTTCGCCACTGAGGAGTCGAACCCCGGAATGAACGCCCGACGCAATCATGCCGGCGCCGACACCTTTGCCCGAGACGTCAGTCACGGTAGCAATCAAACAGCCGTCTTCGACGACCACATCATAGGTATCTCCCGCCACTTGCCGACTCGGAGTCGATCGCGCAGCAATTCTGAAGCCGGCAAAATCCGGAAATCCCTGCGGCAGTAGATGGGATTGGATGGTCGCCGCCATCTCAAGTTCGCGCTTGAGTCGCTCGCGCTCGACAGACTCACGCGAAAGCCGCGCATACTCCATCGCCACCGTAACCTGGATCGCGAAGAGCTCGAGCAGGCGAATGTCGTTCGAAGCAAGAGGTTCTGTGCCCGCCCGTGCCTCCTTCTGCGCGGCAACGAGAAGCCCGATGTTCCCGGTGCTTGCCATCAGCGGCACTGCAACGACTTCTTCTGCGCACAGCCCTTTCTGCCAAGCCTCCGCCAGTTGGGTCTTGTCAAGAGCTGGTGCACCGAAACCGGCGACGAGTTCCGCATGCTCTACGTCAACACCGAGGTAGAGCTGGACACTCCTAACGCCAAGTAGTGCGACGAGGTGACTCACCATCTCATCGGCGAGTCTCGACCGATCGAGAATCCCACCGATCGATGTTGCGATTGCTCGAATGGCCTCGAGTTCCCACAGATGAAAACGTTCGTCGAAGCGCGTTCGTTTCAGTTCCTTTCCCAAGTGCCAGGCACGAAGGGTCAGACGAGTTGTTCCAAGCACCATTTCGTCGAGACGTTCAGGCTGCAGCAGCCGGATGCTCCAGACTCTGGTTTCACCGCCCAGCGGCAGGGCTGTCCAGCCCTCTGCGACCTCTTCGAGTTTCTGAGAAACTCCCCTTGGCCACCGCGCAATGACCTTGTCATCGAGTCGGAGCACGCCAGCTCGTGACGCAGTCTCCTCCACTACGACTCCAAGCACCTCCTCGGGGAGGTTCGGGCTTGAAGTCCCACCCAGCGCGCCTTCGGCCAGGCGAAGCAGATCAGGAAGAGGCATTGGGGACGAGTTCGGTCTGCGCGGCGTCTCGGTCCGGGAAGACGGCTGCGTACTGCACCAAACCCATGATCTCAAAGGTCTTGGAAATCGTCGGTGTCAGATTACAGAATGCCAGACGACCTTCGTCCTCGATCAGCTTCTCCATGATCTCGAGTAAAATCGACACACCGATCGAGTTGATGATACGAGTTCCTTCGAGGTCAATCAGAAGAGTGCCGCAGCCTTGCCCCATCAGGCCCATCGCCGCATCGGCGATAGCCTGGCCACCTTCGTTATTGATATATCCGGCAGCCGCAATGATGCCTACGCCACCCGGAATCACATCGGTCGAAAGCTTCATTCGATCGTCGTTCATAGCCCATTCTCCACGTACTTGGACATGCGCACAACCGTCAAACCGGGTTTTGACTCTATCTCGACGTTGTCCATGAGTTCACGGATTAACGTCAATCCCCACCCGCGCTTTGACGCACACCCCAGCACCCGAGATGAACTGGCACCTGGAACAGTGACGGGGTCGAAACCATCGCCGTGATCTTCGATCTCGACGATCAGTCTCTTCTTCCCTCCGTCTTTGTCACTCCCTACGCGCACTACCATCTTGCCGCCTCCATGCTCAATAGCATTGAGACACGCCTCAACGATAGCGACGTTGACTGCCTCAACTTGAGTTTCACGCATTCCAAGAGCGCCACCTAGTGTTTCGGCGGCCTTGGCTGCCACAAGCTCAACGTTGGGCACCACGGGAAGGTGCAGCACGACCTCCATGATGGGCCTATAACTGTATCAAAACCCGCGCCAGTGTCCACGCTAATTTCACATGGTAGACGGGAAGCTGAACCGGGAGGTTCGCAATTTGCGTTGCAGCCACACTGAGAGCAGCAGCACCGCACGCAGCCACAGAAAAACGAAGCAGTGCAATAGACCTCATCAAACCAACCTCCGACCAGGTCAATCGCAAGCCTCATGCCAAAGCAGAGGCCTGAGTTACGCCCCTGCGTATGTTGCAGTATGCCTCACTAACTTGAAGGCAGGTTAACTAGATTTGGTTAATTCCTGAAAGTGGTGGGTTTAGTGCGGCATGTTGCCATTTGCAACATCTGGTGCAATATGCCTCAGCTTTCGATATAGCGTCGTTCGGTCAATTCCCAGGATGCGAGCTGCTTCGCTTCGATTCCCTCCAACGGATCGCAAGACGCGAGCGATATGCCGGCGCTCCATCTCTTTCAGATCCACCAATGCGGCATCATCAATGAACTGCTCTACGGATCCCGGTAGGCGCAGATCTTCGACGGTAACAATATCTCCCGGCGCAAGAGCAATCGTCGCCTGTATGACGTTCTCCAGCTCCCGAACGTTGCCAGGAAAGGGATAACGCATCATCGCATCTAGCGCTTCACGCGACAGGGCGAGATCAGGACGTCCAAAGCGCTTTGAGTAAGTTTCCAGGAAATGACGAGCCAGGAGTGGGATATCGGTTTTTCGCTGTCTTAGGGGTGGAATGCTGACGACAACTACGCGCAAGCGATAGTAGAGGTCACGCCGAAACTCGCCCGATTCCACCATCTCTTCAAGATCACGATTGGTAGCAGTGATCAGGCGTAGGTCGATCGGAAGGCGCTCCCGCCCCCCGAGTCGCTCGAGTTCTCGTTCCTGAACGACTCTCAGCAGCTTTGCCTGAAGTGGCAGAGTAAGATCCCCAACCTCATCTAAAAACAGTGTTCCCCCATCCGCCAATTCGATCTTTCCAAGTCTCCGCTGCACACCGGTGGCGACTCCTTCCTCAATTCCAAAGAGTTCAGCTTCGAGCAACGTCTCCGGAAGCGCAGCACAGTTAAGGGGAACGAACGGGCCCTCGGACCGCTCCGAGGATCGATGTATCAGATCCGCTACTCGCTCCTTCCCAACTCCGGATTCACCGCGCAAAATAACGTTGACGTCGGTAGGTGCGACCCGATGAACCAAGTCCAGCACTTCTTTGATCGCAGATGATTCTCCGATAAAGCCCTGTTGACGAGCCTCCTCGCGCAGCCCGCGATTCTCTTCCGCCAACCGTTGTCGATCACGCTCGATTGAGGCAACCGTACGCGCGGTTGACACAGCCGTCGCAACCATGCTGGCCATTGACAGCAAGAGTCGGCCGTCGCCTTCGGAAAACGGAATTCTGCCCGCACGTGTCTCTTTGTCGCCAAGCACCGCCATTCCGAGGTTCTGTTGCTGAGAAACCAGTGGCACCGCCACCAACTCATAGGGAGGCTCCCCATCC
>JAAESQ010000642.1 GCA_024229275.1 bacterium
GCACTCGATTGGTCCGCCGTTCATTGCTATGTGTGGCAGTTTCAATGGTGGGATTCTGTGCGTTCGCCGCTGAAGTCGGACCTGAAAGCGGTTCGCTGGTGATTGCCGGTGGAGCGGTGACGGACCCGGCGATCTACGAACGATTTGTGGCTCTGGCAGGTGGCGGCGAAGCGCCGATTGTAGTGATTCCTACAGCCGGAGGAGGAGAGAACTACAGTGATTACTGGCCGGGATTGGCCCGACTCCGCGATGCCGGTGCCCAAAACATCAAGGTGCTCCATACCCGTGATCCGGAAGTGGCAGACACGGAAGAGTTTGTATTGCCACTGGTTGAGGCTCGTGGAGTGTGGTTTTCCGGAGGTCGTCAATGGCGGCTGGTCGATGCATACGAGAACACGCGAACGTTGACGGAGATTCGGGGAGTCCTTGAGCGAGGCGGAGTTGTCGGGGGTTCATCCGCCGGTGCAACAATTCAAGGCAGTTACCTGGTTCGAGGTGACACATCGACCAACACCATCATGATGGGCGATCACACAAAGGGTTTCGGGTTTCTCAGGAGTGTCGGTATCGATCAACATCTGTTGCGTCGAAATCGTCAGTTTGACCTTGTACAGGTGATTGAAGCTCATCCTGAGCTTCTTGGGATCGGGCTCGACGAGAACACGGCCGTCGTGGTTCGAGGCGACTATTTCGAGGTCATCGGCAAGGGCTACGTGGCGATCTACGATTTTCATCGGCAGATTCGCAACGATGGCTCGTTCTATTTCCTGGCCTCAGGAGATCGATTCAACCTCGCGACTCGACAGCCGAGTCGCGAAATCCATTCAGCCGAGCCGTTCGAAGATGTATTCGCGGCCGATCCAGACTAAGTTTCGATTTAGAGCCCGACGTTACCTGACCTTCTTTACGTCTTTGAAACGGCCTTCAGCGCCGTTGTAGTCGTCCACTTCGACATGTCCATCGGTATCAATGTGCAGTGCCGCAGCGACGTGGAGTTGCCCTTCACCCTTGCCCCAATCGCTGACCTCAAAAACAGCGATGCCGAATGGGTAGTTGAGGGAATCTTTGCCGAATTCCTCTTCGTCGACCTTGATCCTGCGAGGTGTTACGAACAGGTATCGATAACCTCTCCGTGCGGGCTCAACCGTGACAAGAGCGACCGGCA
>JAAESQ010000643.1 GCA_024229275.1 bacterium
CCAGACGGCGAGGGCGAGTGTAGAGGGTTCCGGGACGTATTCCACGACATAGTTCCCACTCCACCCAGCGGTACCCGGGTTCGGTACAGCATCCTTATTAACTCGGCTCTACTGGGCTCTAAGTGGCCGGTAGGAGGCCGAGGCCGCCGCAGTGGAAGTAGATGGCGGTCTTGAAGTTGTCTCGGTTGCGGAAGCCTCGCGCGGTGTACTTCACCCATTCGATCTTGGAGTTGAGGCTTTCGCTCAGCGCGTTGGTGATCGGGTGCGTGAGGTAGGTCAGGATGTTCTTCAAGTGGGATTTGAGCATCTTCGCTTTGTCAATCATCGGCTCCAAACGGCTGTGGGTTGCCCAACGGTACCACCAGCGGAAGTGGTTCTCCGCGGCGCCGGGGTAGCAATAGTCCCAGAGTTTCATTGCCTGTTCTCGCATCGCCCACGCGCGAGACGTCTTCAGATTGCTCCGGCGAAGACGGCAGAAGGCTCGCCATCTTTTGTGGTTGAACTTGTCGCGTCCTTTGAGCCAGTCGTACTTGGTCCCCACAAGCCGATCGTCCCCGTCCTCTCGCAACTGCTTGTTCTCTTGGCGTCGCACTTTGTCGACCGCATCGCCGAGGTGCTTCGCCACGTGGAACTTGTCGAAGACAATCTTCTCGTCAGCTTCCGGCAAGTGCTCTTTCGTCGAGTCGATATACGGTTCCCACATGTCCATGGCCACACCTTCAATCGAGTCCAGCTGTTCTTCGGTGAGCGTCCCCCAGAAGCTGTCTAGGCTCGTCTGCTTACGATCCTCGGATACGTACAAGACCCGGCTGCGGTTGATATCACTGACCACGGTGACGTAGCGGTGACGCTTGCGAAACGACTTCTCGTCCACTCCGATGTAAGGGATAGGTTCCGCCTCGCGCCGCTTCAGCCCCCGCTTTACGGCCCGCTGCATGATGCCATGTACCTCATCCCAGCTGAGTCCCATCCGATCAGCCACCGCTTGTTGGCTGGCCGCCTCAAGCCAGTCGATCACCAAACGCTCGAACAGCGCTGTAAAACGGCCATAAGACTCCGCCCACGGGATATCGACGACCCGCACCCCGTGCTCTTCGCAACGCGTACGGGGCAACTCCGCGTGCAGCAACGTGCGGTATTGGCAAGTGTCCAAGTGGCGCCACGTACGTTCGTTTTGGTGATCGTGCAGCGGACAGGGCTTACCGCATTCTGCACACGGCCAACTTGCCTGCTGATGTGCCAAATGCACGTGGACCTCTTCCGCTTCCAGATCCAGTTCGACTTCCGCCACAAACCAGGGCGTGGTAATCCCCAAAATCTGCTGATACAACTGCCGGTCTTTCATGTCGATGTCCTCCTGCGTTAGACATCGACACTCTACCACCTTGACCACGCCGCATCATCCATCTATCCTGGCTCTTGCTCGGTGAAACGGAGTGGGGCTCCGCTGGGAAGCAACCCCACAAGGGATAGCCGAGTCAGGGCGGGAGAATGTGCCCGCGCGACCTGGGGCTCCCCGCCCCAGGTCGCTTTTCCTCCAGTACATTCTTTTGCCCTGCCATGCCTAAGAAAATCCGTAACCTTCACTACCAGTTGGTCTCCACCCACTCAAGACCCGGAATTCCCAAAAAAAGAACTGGAGCCGCGATTGCAGGAGGCGCGGAACAATGAGCGAATCGTGTATTTCGTAGACGCGGCGCATTTCGTGCTGGCGCCGTTCTTGGGATACTTGTGGACGCGGGTCCGTCGGTTCATCCGGGCACCCGCTGGCAGACAGCGTTTCAACGTGCTGGGAGCGATCGACGCCATAACGCATCGACTGGTGACGGTCAGTAACGACAGTTACATCAATGCGCAAAGCGTGTGCGAACTGCTGC
>JAAESQ010000644.1 GCA_024229275.1 bacterium
GCGATTCGCCTCCATCCTTGGAAGTCTGACGCGAAAAAACGCTCCCGGCGTTTTTATCGTCCGTCTTCGGGGTTGCGGCAACGGTTATTCGAGTAGACTGGGAACTCCCCAGACGTTAGGGAGAGGTTCAACGTGACTCCCGGCGCCTGAGTTGTAGCCCAGTCCCTCACAGAACCGGACAAGCGGATTTCCCAACATCCGGCTCCTCGGTTCGCCATTCAGAAAGCCTCCGCTCTACGAAAGGGGCTCAGGTCTTTGCGGATACGCATCGTCGGCCAGCGTACCCAGGCCAACGCCTGTCGGTATCCGGCCCAGGTGTAGGCTTTGCGCTGGCTCTTGCGGTTGAGCCATTTGAATACGATGCGCTCGGCATGGTAGAGAAAGGTGTTACACCGTGCTGCGTTATCCGTGATGGCGTAGTAGTTCAGGTGTCCCTGTACGCGCGCCTTGGCGCGTTTGAGCATCTCGCCTTTGCGCAGTTTCACCCGCGCGCGGCGCGCCCAGTCGGTCAACTCGCGCAGACTGCGCCCGAGCTTCTTGCGGCCGGTTCGCCGTTTGAGCTTGAAGTGTCCGTTGCGGGTCTTCCCACAGTAGTGGGTGAACCCTAGGAAGGTGAATTCCTCCGGCTTTTCCCCGCGCCGGTTCGCATCGCCTCGGGCGAAGCGTCCGAACTTGATTCGGCGGGTTTTGTCCGTCGCCAGCTTCAATCCAAACTGCTCCAGCCGGTCCGATAGGTTCTCCATGAACCTGCGGGCATCGTCCGGGTATTGAAAACAGGCCACGAAGTCGTCGGCGAAGCGAAAGTAGTACGCCTCGCCCCGGTACTGCGGCCCTACCACCCGGCTGAACCATTGATCCAACACGTAGTGCAGGTAGATATTCGACAGCAACGGCGAGAGGATCGAGCCTTGCGGCGTACCTTCTTCCGTTACCTTGACTAGGCCTTCTTCCAGGATTCCGCCCTTGAGCATCCGTCCGATCAGTCGAACGATCCTCGGGTCGCCGATGCGCCGGCCCAGGAACTTGAGCATCCATTCGTGGTTGACCTTGTCGAAGAAGCTTTTGATGTCGGCCTCTACGACGTGGTTGACCCGCCTCTGCTGGATCGTCCGGCCCAGTGCGTCCAGGCAGCCGTGTTGGCTGCATCCCGGTCGATAGCCGTAACTGCTGGTCTCGAATATCGTCTCGTAGATGGGCTCCAGGACCCGCTTGAGCGCCAACTCCACCAGCTTGTCTTCAAAACTGCTGATGCCGAGCGGCCGTCCTTTATCGCTGCCGGGTTTCGGTATGTAGCTGCGCCGCTTGGGCTGCGGCCGATAGCCCATCCGCTTTAACCTCTCCGACAGCACCTGGAGGTTTTCTTCGAGATTTTCCCCATACTGTTCCTTGGTCACGCCATCCACCCCCACCGCCCGGTCCGCGGGCAGTGTTTCGTAACAGGCGCGCAGGTTGTCTATGTCCGTGACATGGTGATACAGGCTGGTAAATATCAGCCGTGGAACTCTGCGCGCCTTCTCTCCTATCCGTCTCAGATCTGTGCTCACTGCTTATCCACCCTTTGCATGGTGACTATGTTTCCTCTTCGACGGTTGACGTACCGTGGGGACCTTCGCTCGGAGGGCATTACCCCTCGTCATCGCTAACCGTTGCGGCGTACCGGTCCCCATCA
>JAAESQ010000645.1 GCA_024229275.1 bacterium
ACGTGGATGCCGATGTGTTTGAGGCGTCACGTTGCTTCACTGGATGGACATTCGACCACAGCCACCCAATCGAAAACAGTACCGGCCTATTTCTGTATCGCTCCGAATGGCATGATCGTTTTCAGAAGCACGTCCTTGGCGTCTTCATGCCCCAGGATCAAACCGATCTCAAGGACGGCCGAGATGTCCTCGATGCCCTTGTTGAACACCCGGGAACAGGCCGCCATATCGCACGCAAGCTGTGTCGACGGCTGATCTCGGACGATCCTCCTCAAACGGTGATCGACGAGGCCGCTGCGATTTTCACAGCTGAGAAAGATGCTCCTGATCAGCTGGCGCAGGTCGTGCGATCGATTCTTCTTTCCGATGCTTTCCTCGAGAGCTGGGGGCATAAGATCAAGCGGCCCTTCGAAATAGCAGTGAGTGCCATGCGTGCTGCCAATGGAGACATGCCCTTCAACTACGATGGCGAGCACTCCTCATTTTTCTACCGCTTTGATCAAACCGGGCAGCCACTTTTTTCGTGGCGTCCACCGGATGGCTACTCAGATCTCAAAGAGGATTGGCAGAGTGCCGCACCGCGCATTATGTCGTGGCGACTCTGCAACTGGCTGATCGACTGGGACGACGATCTCGACAACTTCTACCTCGATGTTCTGGGTCAGACCCCAGGCTCAGTGCGCAGCGCAAACCAGCTCGCTGATTTCTGGATAAAGCGCTTGCTCGGGCGGCCGATGCCGGATGAGGAACGTCACGAGATCGTTGAATTCATGGCCCAGGGGCACAACCCCGACAATGCTCTTCCGCTCGACACTGATGACGACACTCAGGATCGACTCCGTGCAATGGCTGGGTTGATTTTCATGGCGCCGAGCTTTCTTTGGAGGTAGAGATGGTCAAACCAACACGACGTGGATTCATCATGGGCTGTTCTGCTGCGGCTGCTTTCAGCGGAGCGCGCCTTGGCAATCTCGCATTTGCCGCTGAAGGCGACAACGATGAGATATTAGTTGTTATCTTCCTCCGCGGCGGTGCAGACGGACTCAACATTGTGATGCCGGTCGCAGGACCGGATCGTGGTCACTACGAAGCTGCCAGGCCTTCGCTTATGGTCCCGGCCTCCGGGCCGGACGCTGCACTCGCTCTGGACGGACAATTGGGCTTGCATCCTGCGCTCGAGCCTCTCTATGGCCTTTACCAAGATGATCGCCTTTCTATCATTCATGCAACTGGTATGACCGAGCCCAACCGGAGTCACTTCGATGCCATGGAGTTCATCGAGTTGGGTACGCCTGGGAATAAGACAACTTCGACCGGTTGGCTGACGCGCCATTTCCGCTCTGCGACCAACCTTCCTCCTGAGATCATCATGCCTTCGGTGTCGGTTGGGAGTACTCAAGCGACCTCTCTTCTGGGCGACAGAGACACGGTTAACATGACTGATCCCGACAGTTTCAACCTTCGCATCGGGCCGTATAGGTGGCGAGACGCTCAACGAGTGGCACTCCGTCATTTGTACACCGGCGACTCGACTTGGTTGCATGAATCTGGTCTGCAGGCGCTGGACGCCTCAGACATTGTCGAACTCAACACTGATGGAGCCTACGAACCTGCCAACGGAGCAGAGTACCCCTCAAATAGCTTTGGAGATCGCCTCCAGGTGATAGCTCAGATGACAAAGCTTGGACTGGGTCTTCGAGTGGCCAGTATTGACCTTGGAGGATGGGACACACACAACGGCCAAGGCAATGGATCCGGGGGATACTTCGCCGGCATTTTGGAGACGCTTGGTCGAGGTCTTGAGGCTCTTTACGTCGACCTCGACGGTTCCGGTGCTCAGAATTATACGAATCGTCTCACCGTAGTGGTACAGAGCGAATTCGGCCGTCGCTTGCGCGAGAACGCCGACGACGGCACTGACCATGGCCACGGGAACGTGATGTTCGTGTTGTCGGGCAACGCAACCGGAGGGATTCACGGAGTCTGGCCGGGACTTTCGACTGAACAGCTCTTCGATAATGCCGATCTTGCAGTCACCACGGACTTTAGGCGAGTCCTTTCGGAGATTCTTATCCGCCGTCTCGGGAACAACCACCTCGGATTCATCTTCCCCGGATACTCGGATTATGAGCCGCTTGGGATTGTCAGCGGAACCGACCTTCCGCCGGACTACAGTGGGAGTGGGACCGGGATCTTTGCTGACGGCTTCGAAAGTGGGTCCGCCGGAGGGTGGTCCTCCGCGAGTTCCGGTTAGGTTGTTTAGTTGGAGTTGGGCTGCATTCTTCCCGCGTAAAGGTCGTAGAGATCCTGGAAGCAAGTGCGGATGTTGCCACGGTTGCGCTCGAAAATCCTGGCAACGATTGGTTCGAGCTTAAAAAGGTCCTCTGGGACGAGTTCTGACACTAGTGTGCTTAGCAGATCGATGCTGCTCTGGGTGGTGAGGAGGGTTGGAAGACGCCCTTCTCTGTGACCTGTAATGATCATTCCGCCGAAAGGGCGAACACACTGAAGGGTTTGCCACCACCGCCAGCGTCCGAGTTGTTCGGCGCCGTCGATACAAAAGATAGTGGCAGGGGAGGGGTTATTCGCGACAGCACTTCTTATGAGATGCAAGGATTGTGCGCTCTCCGCGTTGAGAAACACCTTGGCGACCGGATACCCCCGTTCGATCAAGCGTTGCCTGAGGCCGTCGATGAAGGTGGTTTTGCCACTGCCGTGAGAGCCGACGACTGCGGCTCGAAAGGATAGCCTCTGAAGGCGAACAAAGATCGAGCCCCAGGTTGTATCTCTGTGGAGATACTCAAGCGCATCAATGCGCTGTGCCGAAAAGGGATTGTCACACGGGCGACGGGGAACAATCAGCGGGTCGTTCAGAACCCGTCTCCAGGGTTGATCTCGACTGGCCTTGGACCAATCAGGAGTTCGATCCGTTCGACAAGATTCTCCGGCTCTGAGATGGCTTCAATTGCCCACTTCAAGGTTATGAGCTTGCCAGAAAACGAATACGGGCCTTCGGGAATGCGGAAGGTGAGCTCCATTGACCCGTTCAAACCCGGTTCCTCCAGCACCTTGGAGTCGATGATGGAAATGTCTTGGGTACCGCGGCCTTCGGTGTACCAGAAGAGTCGGAGTTCGAGTCGGTCGGGCTCGGAGTCGAAGGACCAGGCGACCTGGCCCTGAAGACTTGCGCCAGGTTCGAACCACATTTTGTCTTCGACCAGGTTGAGCTTGACCCAACTCATCGAATCCCTCCTGAACCCCGAGCACGCAGGGGACGGACTTCGACTTCAAAATCAGCATCCACATCGGGCCATCGTGGAATGTCGCCGGCCACCTTGAGGTGCCAACTGATACTGTTGTTGTCCGCCTTGAAGCTGTGCATCGTGTCCTCGGGAATCTCAATCTCGCGGCTTCCCTGGGCGATCTCGTATTCGTTCAAGGTCTCAATGATTGTGTGCGTGGCGAAAGTCTCATGATCTGTTGTGGTGTCGGTACCGCGCCGATAGGTTGCGGATTCTCGACCTTCAAAAGTAATCGACAGCTTCTCAATGCGTCCGCTGCGACCGCTCATTTTCCATTCAACGTGTACTCTCTCTCCGAGGCGAGGGGTCGGATTTGATAATGTCAATCTGGGCCGTGGGTTGAAAAAGCCGAGGGCGAAGTAGACCATCCCGACCAGTGTGCCGATACCAACCAGAACAAACGGCACGAGAAAGAGCGCGAGACCCCACTGATGGTGACCGCTCATCCACTCACTGACAAGATTCCACACAAACACCGAGACGATACCGTTCCAGATGAGGGAAAAGATAGCCATGCCAAAGAGCTTCATCGCGGGAGATTGCTGTGGTTTGAGCACGATCGGGCCAGAGGGAGTGTGGTAGAGACTGGACGTTCTTTCTTCGGGGCTCTTGTTCGGCTCGGAACGAACGGCGCGCAGCGAGTGAACCAAAACCGCCAGGCCGACAATGGTGAAGACAAGCGGGAAGAGCGCGATCAGGTAGCCCCATTGAAAGTCGCGGTCAATCACGGCTTGTGAGGGCCGGTCGGGATTGACCCAGCACCAGGTCTGCGCACCATGCGGGAATTCATCGATCACGCGCTTCTTGCTCGAGTACCCGCTGGATGACCAATTGGAGAAGCTGTGTCGGTTACTTCGGTAGGTGTGATCTTGGTATTGGTACTCGAACAAGATGTCGATCGAGTACGTCGTGCCGTCGTCGCTGTCGTGCGAGCGAACAGAACTCGAAATAACGGTACATGGAGTTTCTTGCCAGGACTGTGCATCGACGAAGTCGAGGATCACAGGAAGAAAGAGGCCGAAGAAGATCCCGATTCCGACGAGAGTGAAGATAGCACCGAGGATGATCCCGACTTGTTTCCCTCCTCCTCGAGCCTTGCGTGAAATGGACTCCAAGCCTGTTTTTTGGCTCGAGCCTCGGTCTTTCTTCCATACAAAGTAGAGCCCGCCGCCTCCAACACCAACGAAGATCAGTGGGAAGAAAACGACGAGGACCAACAGCAAAGAATTGCGTTTGAGAATCGCCAGTCGGGGTTGATCGGGATCCACCAGGCAAGTCGCCGGTGCTCCTGGCGGATACTCACTGACGATTTCCTGCGCCTCGCCGTAGTCTGAAAATCCTTTCGCTTCACGCCAGATACGATCGCTTTCGTAGGTGGCGCCGTCGATCTCGAATTGGTAGCGAACGGTTGGAATATAGGGATCCTCGTCGCTGCTTGCTTCCTTGACTTGACTCAAGAGAATTTCACATGGAATCTCATCCCAGCCATAGGTTGCCACCGTGCGGATGACCTCTCCGACGACAAACACTGTGAAGAGCATGCCAACAGCGAAGAAAATGAAGAAGAAGACTGTAATGAAGAGACGCCCGGCGATGCCGCCGCAACCACTTCCCTCCGACCTGATGCGGACACTCATAGTGCTCGACCTCTTTGTCGGTTGTCAATGCGACTAGTGGTCCTCGTTTGCGTGCTCGACGCCGGCGTCCATCAACGTTGAGACATGAGCATCTGCGAGGCTGTAATAGACCATCCGACCGTCACGGCGAGCCCTGACAAGATCGCGATCACGCAGCAGCCGGAGCTGGTGACTTATCGCCGACACCGACAGATCAGCGATGACTGCCAGGTCACAGACGCAGAGCTCATCGGTAGATGTCAGCGCCTGAAGGACCTTGAGCCGAGTGGGATCGGATAATGCGGAGAAGAGCCTGCTGAGCTTTTCAACGGTTCGCTCAGGCAGGGCTTGTCCTTGAGCCTGTGCAACGGCCTTCGGGTCGATCTCGTTGATCGAACACATATCTTCTGGCGAGTAGTCCTCGTTCATAGTGCCATTCTTTCAAACCGACCACATGTGGGTCAATTAGCTCCCCATCCGCGTTTGCGGATGGGGAGCTGAAACACTCCAAAACGCCAAGGTTGATCGACCTGGTCAGCCTCGTACCGCCTTGTGTCCATAGAAGATGACCCCGGCTTCTCCGTCCGATTGAATGCGCCGGAACTCCAGACGAACCCGCATTCCAATACTGAGCTGCTCAGGATCTGCGATATCACCAATCTGAACCATTACACGCGCCCCATTGTCGAGCTCGACGAGCGCGATAGGAAGCGGCGTTTCCTCGGTAAAGCCCGTCGGCGGGACGCGGACGACTGTATAGGTAATGACTTTGCCGGCGCGGGGTAGAACCGTAGTGGTGAAGTTCTTGCTGCCGCATTTCGGGCACACGAGACGGGGCGGATAGAGGACTTTGCTGCAGTCGTCGCAGGTCGCTGCCTCAAGCCGGTAGCGTTGCGGGTACTCACGCCATGCCTTTGCTGGTGAGTCCATCACACCACCTCCAAAATGTGGACGATCGAGCTTCCGCCCGAGCCACCCATGTTTTGCGCCATCCCTATCTTGGCGCCTTCAACTTGTCGTTCGCCAGCCGTTCCCCTCAGTTGGGCCACAACCTCGACTGCCTGAGCAACACCGGTTGCACCAACTGGATGACCTTTCGCTTTGAGACCACCCGAGGTGTTGACTGGAATCGAGCCTCCGATTGCTGTGTCGCCGCGTTCAACAGCGGGGCCACCGTCGCCTGGCTTGAAGAAGCCAAGGGCTTCGGTTGCCATGATCTCAGCGATAGTGAAGCAGTCATGGACCTCGACAAGGTCGATGTCCGCGGGAGTGAGACCGGCCATCGCGTAGGCTCTCTCACCGGCGCGCCGGACAGCGGCGAGTTCTCCGAGGTCCTCTCTATTCGCCAACGAAATTGTATCTGTGGCCATACCGGAACCCGTGACCTTGACCACCGGGCCGCCTCCTGAAAGCTCTTTAGCTTTGTCGACCGTTGTCAGTACCAGCGCAGCGGCTCCATCGGTGATGGGCGAGCAATCCAGCAGACACAATGGATCGGCGACCAGCGTCGATCCAAGGACGGTTTCGGCAGTGACCTTGAGGTGATACTGCGCATGCGGATTCTTGAGTCCGTTGGCGTGGTTTTTCACAGCAACTTGCGCCATCTGTTCTCGAGTGGTGCCGTAACGCTGCATGTGAACCTGGGCCAGCATCGCGTAAAGGCCAGGGAAGGTGATTCCGTGAAAGCCTTCGTATTCCTGGTCCGCGGCCGTGCCGAGTGCGAAGGTTGCCGCGCCTCCGTCGACGTCGGTCATTTTCTCGACGCCGGTCACCAGGACGACGTCCGAAAGACCGGATGCGACCTCGGCGTAGCCGGTCCTAAGCGCGAGACCACCAGATGCGCATGCCGATTCCACACGTGCACCGGCAACTCCTGCCATACCAAGCTCATCTGCGAGCAGAGATGCTAGGTGTTCCTGACCGATGAAAAGGCCAGGCGACATACAGCCGACCGTAATCAGGTCGACCTTGTCGATTCCGGCATCGGCGAGGGCTGCAGTTGCTGCTTCCGACCAGATATAGCGCAGCGATTTCTCCCACAGCTCCCCGAATTGACTCATTCCGATTCCAACTACCGCAACTTCTCGCATGTCCACCCCCCTCACTCGCCCATGCGGATCTTGCCGCGGAGCTTGGCATAGGTGCCGTAGTCGACGTAGATCTTGTTCTCGTCGAGTTGCGGTCGGGTTTTTGCAGCCAGTCCTTGGACCTCTGAAATTCGTTCCCCAACACGGAAAATGAACGAGTCCGACCCAGCGCCGGATCCGAAGGAAGTGAGAAGGATCAAGTTGCCAGGCTTGGCGACGTCGAGCACGGCGGACAAACCCATCGGCGAAGCACCAGAGTAGGTGTTGCCGAGCCAGGGAGACAACCAGCCGGTCTCCATCTGATCCATCGTAAAGCCGAGTTTCTTACCGACCCGGATCGGGAACTTTCCGTTCGGCTGGTGGAAAATCGCATAGTCGAAGTCTTCCGGCTTCATCCCTGCTTTGTCCATAATCCCACGGGCGGAACTCATGGTGTGCCTGAAGTATGCCGGCTCACCCGTAAACCGAGAGCCGTGGCGTGGGTAGTGCATGTACTCGCGACGCCAAAAATCAGGTGTATCAGTCGTCCACGAGTAGGTGTGCAAAACATCGGCCAGCATAAGGGACTCGTTGGCGCCGAAGATATAAGCCGCGGCACCAGCAGCTGCCGAGTATTCAAGGGCGTCGCCGGGCGCGCCCTGCGAGGTGTCGGCCGCGATGCCCATCGCGTAGTCCATCTCTCCGGCCTTGACCAGTGAGTGCGCGAGGTACATGCCTTGCGTTCCAGCCTTGCAGGCAAACTCGAGATCTGCGATGTGAATGTTTGGAGTCGCGCCGAGGGCTTCTGCTACCACGGTGCCCGAAGGTTTCACCGCGTATGGGTGAGACTCAGACCCGATGTAGAGGGCGCCAATGTCTGACGGATTCACGCCTCCTGCGCGCGCAAACGCGTTTCGTGACGCCTCGACGGACATTGTGATCGTGTCTTCGTCTGCGCCTGGGACGGATTTCTCGTGCAGTTGCAAGCCTCTCTTGTACGAGGGTGCATCCGCTCCCCAAACTTTAGAGATTTCCTCCACTTTGATGCGACGCCTCGGAATGAAGGCGCCGTAACCAACGATGCCAACGCTCATAGGACCTCCCGGATTCTGAATTGTGTAGCCGTAAACGGCGGTTTCCCCACCGCGACAGTCTACAGAGCGCCTCCGGGAGGATCAAGCAATGGAACAGTATCCCGACGTG
>JAAESQ010000646.1 GCA_024229275.1 bacterium
GACGCTGCCGGAAGGATGTCGGAGATCCTTCGTGACGCGGCGAACCGCGCGCCGTCGATGACACAGCTTCGGTACGACGGCCGGAGCTACCTCTCCCGATCGACGCTGAAGTCATTCTTGGGGATGGGCGTGCGGGATTGGGTGACGCGGGCGACGTACAGCTCGGAAGGCGTGCTGCATCATCGGGCGATCGAACGGCATCCGACGCCAGCGTCGCCGCGGGGGGAGGGGAGCGTCGAGGGTGATGATTATGTTTTCTACTTCGCGGGGCGCCCAGTGGGGCAAGTGAACAAACGTTCAACGACTCCTGGAAGTGGCGACAAGCTAATACTCGACATAGTCTACGTCACAGCAGACCTTATCGGCACCCCTGCCCTTTTGACGAACTACGATCGGGAGGTGCTACTCAATGTAGAGCTTGAGCCGTTTGGTGTGGCAGCTGAGGCAAAGCAGTTTCACGAATTCTTCGTGAGGTTTCCAGGTCAGTGGGAGGATTCAACATGGCCCTCCCTGACCACCCATTCCCCCCTCTATTACAATGTTTATCGATGGTATCAGCCGGGAGCGGGGAGATACGCAAGACCAGATCCACTTGGCGTGAGAGTGACTCAGCATTTGTATCTCTACACTGTAGCACGACCGACGGTGTTCATTGATTCTTTCGGCCTATTTCGATCTGGAGGAGATTTGCCACCGTGTCTCGTTGAGTATCTTGAGAATCGAATGCCTGATGTGCGCTTTCATAGGCAGATTCTAAGCGGGATAGGCGCTGCTACAGGCACCGGGTTGGAGGGAGTTCGTATGGCTCAGGAGGCTGTACAGTGGGGCAAAGGACCAATTGTGGTATTGAACGCGCCGCGCGCCATGCCTGACGGTCGCATCCCATTCGGGAAGCACATGGCATTTAACAGCGACATCATCTTGCTTCATCCCAAGGACGTGGAAGAGTTGTGCCGCTGCGGACCTGGGCCAAATGGAACAAGACTACTTGAGATTGGAAAGACTCTGTTGCACGAGCTCGCACACTGGATTGAAGGCAGGACCTCCGGCGCCCGTTTAGACTATGAGGTGGGAGACGCCTTTGAGATCATCACCTATGGCGAGCCTCCAGGTGGGTCACTTGGGTTTCCATCCTGGAGAAACAATCAGTGTTGCGAGAAGCCATGAGCTGTAGAGCTAGCTGCGTTCTGGTGGTGTGCCTCCTCTTAGGAGAACCTCGCTGTCAGGCTCGCCTTCCCAGTATTTCCTACGAAGAGTTCCGAAAATCTGCTCCATGCGGGTATGTTGTAGAGGTAGCACAGGTTTTTCATAACAAAGAGTACTTAAGAGAGCTTGAAAAGCATTTATTACGGGGAGAGGACGTCGCCGTCAAGCCAGATATTGTTGCTACTATGGTAATTAAAAGAGCCTTTGGGTCGACTGAGTCATGCAGCCTCGATACAGTGAAGGTGCCCAGCCGAGAGTTCCGAATGATGTTCTTTAGTGAAGCCCATTCCTCGCATCCGAAGTCTGGGGATGATGCGGTCGTTTTCCCAGTCAGAAGAGAAGATGATTGGCGGGAAGCCGTCTATGGCGCCAGCTACTGGCCGACTTGGTCCGATGCTCATCCTGCTGCAGTGAGAGTGGACTGGAGGAACGCTTTCCTTAAAGAAGCTTTTTCCATCAAGATGCTACTAGAGGACCAATTCAGGGAGATTGGCACACTGGAACTCGAGAAGATTGTCGCTGCCTGGGGAGGTGACCTCTGTGCTCCCCGCGCAGGGACCAAGGGCGAACTTGCAGGCGACCAACCGACCGACCTTTCTCGAGAATGCGCCGGACTTCGAGGCGCCGATCAAAACCGCGGCAACCTGGTGGTCACGTCGCGGAGGGATCCGCTGATCGGTGCCAAGGCGCCCTTCTCTGCCCATCGGTGCCTCTCATCGGTGCCACCCACTTCGGCTACGACGCCTTCAACCGCCGCACCACGGTGACCGACGCGGGCGGTGTGGTGACGGAGACCAGCTACGACGCGCTGGACCGTGTCGTCGAAGTGCGCCAGAAGGGCGCCACGGCATCCGAGGACTTGGTGACCCGCAACGTCTACAACGTCTTCGGCGACCTGCGGCACACCATCCTGCCTGAGGGCAACGTCATCGAGTACGGCTACGACGGCGCCGGTCGCCTGACCTCGATCGAGCGCAAGCCGAGCGTCGCCACGCGCGGTGAGCGGACCTTCTACACCCTGGACGGCTTCGGCCACCGGATCCGCGAGGACCTCCAAAGCTGGAACGGCAGCGCCTGGCAGACGGAGTCATACACCGGCTACGAGTACTCCACCCGCTGCCACCTCGACAAAGTGCTGCACGCCGACGGCACCGAGACCGAGTACGGCTA
>JAAESQ010000647.1 GCA_024229275.1 bacterium
GATGCTGAGATTCGTTGCCTTATACGGACTATGGCACGAGATGGCTGGGGTGCACCGCGCATCCACGGAGAGTTGATGAAGCTCGGATTCCTCGTCTCGGAGGTCACGGTGTCGCGTTACATGCCGCGTCGTCTCGCTGATCCCGCCCGGGTGAAGCGTTGGCTCGCTTTCTTGCACAACCACAAGGATGTCATCGCCGCAATGGATTTCTTTACCGTGCCGACGGTTTCCCTGCGAGTGCTCTACGTGCTGTTCGTCATCGATCATGGCCGACGACGTATCGTTCATTTCAATGTCACGTCCAATCCCACATCGGCCTGGGTGATCCAGCAGCTGCGCGAGGCGTTCCCGTACGACACCGCGCCAAGGCACCTTATATTCGATCGGGACACGATCTTCAGTCCCGCCGTGGTGCGATTCGTGAGGGCTATGGGCACCAAGCCCTCCCGAACGGCTTATCGTTGTCCGTGGCAGAATCCCGTGGCTGAGCGCTGGATCGGCAGCTGCCGGCGCGAGCTGCTCGAGCACGTTGTTGTCTTCGGGGAGCGCCATCTTGTCCGACTGATA
>JAAESQ010000648.1 GCA_024229275.1 bacterium
ATGAAAGGCCACCTTGCGGGAACACTTCTTATCATTTTGACAGCGGCGAGGTGCACCGCAGCGCACCTCGCCGGTTCCAATTTCCTCGCGTATTCAAGCAGGCTTTTCTTCTCTTATTTCACCCTTCTGTTTCTGTCCGCCAGCCGCTCCATTCACCATTTAATCGCTATCTAAGGTTACTAATAAGTAAGGCGGGCGTCCTTTGCGGAGCGCCCGCCAAATCACGTCGCGAATTTATCCACCATGTCCTTTCTGGAGCGTTTCCAGGGCCTGATCGACGGTGAAGCTCGCCGCCTTGGCTCGCGGTGGATACTCCTTGAATGTCGCGAGGAACTTCCCGACGATCCCTTGAACCGGAACCAGCGCCCATGTGTGGTCGATCAACCAGTTGTTGTAGTCGTTCGAGGTGATGGGGGCTCGCTCGTAGGGATCGGTGCGCAGGTTGAAGATGTAGGGGACCCGAACCGTGCGGAACGGGTTCTGCCAGACTTCGAAAGTTCCCTCGATGTCCTGCACGCTGAAGGCAATTTTCCAGTTGTCGTAACGAAGGCCCAACAATTGTCCATCATCGGAGAAATAGAAGAACTCCTCGCGTGGTCCTTTTTTCTCCTTGCCGGTGAGGTAAGGCAGGAAGTTATAACCGTCGAGATGGACCTTGAAGTCCTTGCCGTTGGCCTTGTAGCTCGTGAGCAGCTTCTCCTTGACCTTGGGATCCCCGGCTGCCGCCGCCAGCGTCGGTGCCCAGTCGAGGTTCGACATGATCTCGTTGGAGATGGCGCCTGGCTTGATCTTGCCGGGCCAGCGCACGAAGGCAGGGGTACGGAATGCGCCTTCCCAGTTCGTGACCTTCTCACCGCGGAACGGTGTCATGGCGCCGTCCTGCAAGGTGTTCATGTGCGGGCCGTTGTCGGTACCGTAGATGACGATCGTATTGTCCGCGATGCCGAGCTTGTCGAGCTTGTCGAGCACCTCCCCGACGTTCTTGTCATGATCGATCATCGAATCGTGATAGGGTGACTGCCACCGTCCGGACTGGTGTAGGCTCTCCTTCTTGGTGTAGGTCCACAGGTGCATGTGGGTGAAGTTGACCCACATGAAGAACGGCTTGTCGGCTTTGACTTGCCGCTCCATGAAATCCTGCGCCCGCTTCGAGACCTTGTCGTCGAAGTAGGCAATCTCTTCCTTCTTCCACATTTTGTCACTCAGGATGACCTGTTTTCCGACTTTGCCCCAACGCGGATGGACTGTCGGGTCGTCCGTGTCGCTGGCGCGAGAATCGATGACACCACGTGGGCCCTGCTTCTCGAGGAAGTCGCCTTTCGGATAGTCATAGCTGAAGATGTCCTGCATCGCGTTCAGGTGGTAGAGAACACCATAGAACTCATCGAAGCCGTGCACCGTCGGCAGGTACTCATTGCGGTCGCCCAGGTGATTCTTTCCGTATTGCGCGGTCGCGTACCCCATCGGCTTCAGGAGTTCGGCAATCGTCGGGTCTTTAGGATTCAGGCCCTGCTTGGCGCCCGGCAGCCCCACCTTGCTGTTTCCGGTACGAAAGACGCTCTGCCCGGTGATGAACGCCGCCCGCCCCGCCGTGCAGCTATTCTCGGCATAGTAGTCGGTGAACATCATGCCTTCTTTGCCAATACGGTCGATATTGGGCGTCTGGTAGCC
>JAAESQ010000649.1 GCA_024229275.1 bacterium
CAGAGAACTATCCCATCGTGTACGACGGGTGAGCCCGCAAAAAGGTTGCAATGCAAAGCGCGTCCAATGCGCCTTGCGCATTGCTAGGAGGGAAAAATCAGGATTGGTCAGTCATCCGAAGAGGCAGTGGACCAGGAAGTGCGCATGAAGAACCTACTGTCGAACGGCGCGTGCCAGGTACGTGGTTCTTGAGGGGCAGTGCGGCGGCAACTACTCGGTGCGTAGAATCCTCAAAACTATGTACCTGGCTACCGCACGGGAAGCGCCCATGGAGAATTTACCGATCGACTGACCTTGCCTCCGCTACCCACCACCGGGGATCCGCTACCCGATGAACTTATACCCCAGCCGATGCACAGTGATGATCAGTCTTGGATCCGACGGATCCTCTTCGATTTTCTTGCGCAGCTTGGCGATGTGGGTATCGACCGTACGGGTATAGGGAATCGAGTCGTATCCCCAGACACTGTCCAGTAACTGCTCCCGCGAAACGACCTCACCCTTGTGCTGAATGAGATATGCCAGCAAGCGAAATTCACGAGCTGTCAGTTGGATCTCGTCGGTCCCGCGCCTCGCCTCATGGTGATCGAGATCAATCGCGAGATCACCAAAGGTGTGGGTCCCGCTGGCCCCAGACACGCTTCCTGCCTGCCCACCGCATCTTCGTAAAACCGCCTCGGCCCTAGCCATCAGTTCGGCGAAACTGAACGGCTTGGTGACATAGTCATCAGCGCCGAGCTTCAGTCCGAGCACCTTGTCGATCTCCTGACCACGAGCGGTCAGCATGATTATCGGCAGGTTGTTGCCGGCGCCCCGAAGCCTCTTACAGATCTCGAGGCCGGTCATCTTCGGCAACATGACGTCAAGGATCACAAGATCAGGCTTCGCCTCCTCGGCCAGTCGCAGACCGGATTCTCCGTCTCGCGCCGCCAAAACCTCATAACCCTCGTACTGAAAGCCATCGCGTAGAGCAACAGCCATCGCTTCGTCATCTTCAACCACAAGCACCTTCAGTGCCATCGGCTCTCTCCTCTCACTCGGGCTGATCCGCAGATATGGGCAGCACGATTGAGAACGTGCTACCGCGCCCGAGTTCACTGTCAACCATCACTGTACCGCCGTGAGCCTCAACAATGTGCTGCACAAGCGACAGGCCGAGGCCACTGCCCTTGACGTCATGCACCAGGCCTGTGCTGACTCGATGGAATCGTTCGAAGATCCGCTCTCTTTCATCCTTGGGAATCCCGATGCCATGATCAGTCACCGAGACGATGATGTTTCCGTTGTCCCGTCCCAGATGGACGCGAATCTGCTTCTCATCGCCGGAATACTTGACTGCGTTGTCGAGCAAGTTGGCAACCGCGCGATCGATGGCGTTGGAATCGAGCATGATCTCTGGCAACGGCTCTTCCGGCGGATGGTAGTCGACCTCGAAGCCAATGTTGCGCAAGCGCACGTCGAACGTCGCCAAGGTGCCGAGCAGTATCTCCTCGACATCGCCTTCCTCGAAGCTGTAGACACGTTGACCAGATTCGATGCGCGAGAAATCGAGGATGTTATTGATGAGCTGAGTGAGCCTACGACTCTCGGTCTCGATGTACGACCCATACTCGCGGATCTTCTCCTGCTCCTTCACCCGTCCACGACGCATGAATTCACCGAAGACCCGAATCGACGACAGCGGCGTTCTCAGCTCGTGAGACACGTTCGACACAAACTCATTTTTCATAGTCGATAGCTTCATCTCACGCAGAGCTGTCCGCACCGTCAGGCCAACTCCTCCCAACAGAACTCCCGCTAATGCCAAAGATAGTGTGATGTTGAGTGAGAAGTTAGTACGTGCCCATTTCTCGGGCGTGGCGTAGTCACCCTGAAGACTGATCGTCCAATCACTGAAGATGAAGTCGAAGTGTCGCCAAACAGTATCCTTCTTCTTGCTGAGTTTCTTGGAGTCGGGAAGAACCTGCCGACCCTTGTTGTCTCGAACGCACACCAGCAGATCACCGGCTTTTTCCTTAAACTTCGGCAGGGCACCTTCGATTGCCTCAGGCAGAACGACCTTTTCGAAGTACTTTCGGTCGACAATCATTCCTGCCAGACCTACAAGCCGTACCGGTTCACCGTCCAGAATGGGGTTCAGGATGATGCGATTCTCCGGGTCACGCTGGTCTACGCTGAAAGCCGAAGTGTCAAACTTGGCGCCCTTCTTGGCGATGAACTCCCACGGAGCGATCGCCGTCCAGACGGCGAACGACTCCTGCGAGCTTGCTGCTTCTTTGGTCAGGCCCCTCTTCTCGTCGAAGTAGAGAATGCGAAATTTTGGGGCATAGGAGACGACGAAGAACCTCTTCACACCAGGGACTTTCTTCTTCTTGAAGAAAGAGGGCACTTTTTCTGAGTACTTCTTGTCGAAGAGATAGGCCGGCAGATTGAGAGAGCGCTCTGAGGTCTTGTAGTAGAAGACATCCACATCCTTGGCAACGGCGTCGAGGTAGTTCTCGAGCGTCGCACGATGCGCGATTTCAGATTTCTTTTCCAGGTCAACGAGCCACCAATACTGCAACGAGAGCAAAACCAGAAGAGGAACCAGGATAGCGACAAAGC
>JAAESQ010000650.1 GCA_024229275.1 bacterium
AAGGAAGTGGAGACATTCCTTCATCTCCTCAGCGGTGCAGGCGTCATTGACAATGCTCAAGCGAAGCGGGCAGCAGATCTATTCGATGAAGTCCGAGCAATGACCTGGCGGCTTCTGCATCCGAAGGAGTGATCGTCAGGAATCAATCCAACAACCGAGGCCGCGGACCCGGTTTCGAACGCGGCCTCGGTCCCGGCGATTCGTTTCGCGAATCGATGAGGAGAGAACCGAGCAAACTCCTATGCAATCACTTCGTAGGTATGGCTTTAACGGACAAATAGCTCGGTCGTCAGGCTTGAGTGGGTGATCAGCGAGTAAGTAATTGGGTATAGGGGTCGCAATGTCGCGAAACTCAATTTCGAAAAGAAGCCGCTTTGCTCACATCTTGGGAACTATGAACCAGGTGTCGATGAAGATTGCCAAAATCGTTGGTCCTGGCACCGGGACGTCCTATTGCAAATCGTTCAGCGAGAACACATATTGATTGTTGAGATTCAAGACATTCATACGAAGGCAGTGACGAATTGTCTTCAATAATCTGTGATCGCGAAGGACGATGAAGTATACATTTCTCGTTACTCAGAAGTGCAATCTTTCGTGCCAGTACTGCTATATCAAGCAGCGCTCAAACCGGATGACGCGACAGATAGCCAAGCGGGCCGTTGACTTCTCATTCAGGAATACCCCGCCGGACGAACCGGTGGAGGTGGGTTTCTTCGGCGGAGAACCGCTCTTGGAGTTCGGAACCGTCAAAGAGATCACGAACCTGTTCGAAGACCACCCCGAATTTGATAGCCAACGTGTTCGCATGACCGTCATCACGAACGGTACGGTGTTCTCCAAGGAAATCGCCACGTTCCTCGGAGCGCACAACATCGCCCTCGGGATCAGTTGTGACGGGCCACCGGAGGTTCATGGTGCCAACCGGCGCTTCAGAAACGGCAGGACAAGCGCTCAACGAGTAGAACACACCATTACGTTGGCCCGCCGCTGGCTCCCGACTGTCATGGTGAACGCCGTCTATGGCCCACAAACCGCACCTGCGTTACCGCGCACCGTCGATTACCTGTCTTCCCTTGGCATTCGCCAGATATACCTGACCCCAGACTTCTGCGCCTCGTGGTCGCCTGCCGAGATAGAGGCTCTCCAAGGCATCTTCGACATCATCGGTCAGCAGTACGCCCAGCACTACCTTGAGGGAGACCCCCATTTCCTGAGCCCGATCGACAGCAAGATCGCAGTAATGCTGCGTGGCGGGTATGACCCAACAGAACGGTGTCGCATGGGGCGAGGTGAATTCGCCTTCACACCAGAAGGGTCAATCTATCCATGTGAACGGCTCGTGGGAGACGGCAAGAACGAGCACTCGATCGGGAACCTAGACGACGGCATCCAGATCGACAAGCTATTAGGACATTGTGTGCCAGCAGAATCCCTGAACAAAGAATGCGCGAGCTGTCGCGCTAGAGAGTTCTGCATGAACTGGTGCGGGTGCTCAAACTTCTTCACGACAGGCTTCTACAATCGGGTCAGTCCGCTCCAATGCGCCCTGGAGAAAGCAACCCTCAACACAGCTCTCGAAGTCCTTCAGACCCTCGAATCGAAGCTCGGGCCGGTCTTCTGCGAGCACCTGTCCGGAGTGCCCCAAACCAACAGCATGCTGTGTCGAGGAGGAAACGTGCCATGAACAACAGCAGAGCTCCTCCCCAGAGTCCATCCATGCATTCCCGAAAGCAATATCAAAGGAGGTAGTCGTTATGTCGAGAGCAAAGTTTGAAGGGTTCACGATTGAGCCGCGTTGGTGGCGTTTCGGCGGGCCGATCGATTTCTGGATTTCGCACCATGACATGGTTGAGAAACTCGTCAAGGTGAACAAAATCAGGCCTTATCCACTGCCGCGACCGTGGCCAGGGCCGTGTCCTGGCGGCTTGAAGATGCCCCATGTCCATCTCGGAGAAGAAGTGTTTCGGTTAGAACAAGAGCAGTGGATGGAATTCTCGACGGGCGTCATCAGGGAGATGGCAGATCGACTCGTCGAGGCAAACACGGTCCGTTTCGGCGAACTGATGGACCTCGCGGAGATCACGGAAGTTGTGGGCGCTATTCGTTAGGACCACCTGAAATCGACCGAATCCTCCACAGCCGCGTGGAGCTGCGTATAAGGAGAACCGGAGGAGTCAAGATAAGCAGTCAAGAAACTTGAAGCTAGGTGTTTGTAGCGTCCGAAGAGGCACAATTAACGGGGTTCGCAAAGGCGAAACCCCTTAGGTGACTTCAAGGGGCGGCGAAGAGGGTTATTGGGTCTGCGACTGGATTACGTGCACAGAAAAAAGTGTTCTAAGGATTGAAGGAAACGATGCAGACGCGATGTTTAGATGATCCTCGTATGCAGGCATTGGCGCTCGCTCCAATCCACGCTTGAGTGCTTCGGCGAATCCAATCTCCTACCTGCGCCACAAAGGTGACAGAGGAATCAGCCTCGGATTTCTCGCTGGTCGATACGACTGTATTGACGGGTTCGCACCACGGCTCCACAGCACTCGGGAGCAACCACCGAAATTGGGCTGCCGCCACAAAACCGGAGGTGACAATATTCAGTGCAGGCAATTCATACAAACACCCGAAGTGCAAAGCTATGCTTGAATACAAGAACACGTTCGACAACGTCAGGCCACACCGAATTCGTTGTTGAAAACGCTTCGGTGGTTACACAAATGAATTCTGGGTGAACGAGGCTGAGTTTGTCACTGAGGTAAGCGGGGTGATCACCGTCGAGTCCGATGGTTCAAGGCAGCCCGGATGTGGAAATGCCCTCGTCGAGTAACTAGGAAACGAGAAGGGAAACAGACCAATGAAACGCGGAAACCGTGAGCTTGATCCCAAACTCCTTCGCCTCATCGAATCGGCCAAGAGCCCGAAACGCCTCCGGGCCGACCTGGATCGAGGAATTGTGTCATCAACCATTGAGTTCGCAGAAGATGAGGAGGTCAGCGCAGAAGACCTCAACAGGAGAGTGCTAGTCCAGCTGACCCAAAACCAGCCTCCAGAAGGATTCGGCGATCTTCGTTGGAACAAGATTGTAGATACTGTATTCGCGGTGGATGTACCGATCCTCCGCCTCCCTGAACTGGCACGCTCGAAGGAGGTTCGGTATGTCGAAGCCGGGCGGGATATGGCACCGACTCTCAACAACTCGGTGCCAGAAACTCGCGCGAACGATGTGCACAATAGCGCCCTTGGATTGGATGGTTCAGATGTCGTCGTGGGGATTATCGACTTCGGCTTCGACTTCACACTTGACGACTTTCGAGACGATAACGGCAAGACGCGAGTAGCTTTCCTCTGGGACCAGACCCTGACTTCGGGTGCCGGCGAAGTGGTGCCACAGAGTTTTGGTTATGGGGTCGAGTACGACCGGGATCGGATCGATGCTGCCCTCAACACGCAGGATCCGTTCTCAACTGTTCGACACAAGCCATCCCCGGGTAGTCACGGAACGCATGTAGCTGGGACCGCAGTTGGGAACGGTCGATCGGGTGATTCGAATTTCCCGGCCAACCAATTCATCGGCACTGCTCCTGGAGCTGCGATCGTATATGTGCAACCTGATTCCACGGACCAGGACACAACCTTTGCCGACTCGGTCAATGTCGCGGAAGCAATCGCCTACGTTTTTGAGAAGGCGGATGAACTCAACCTTCCTTGTGTCATCAACATGAGCCTGGGACAAAACGGAGGAAGCCACGACGGCGAGAGTGTAGTTGAGAGAGCAATTGATCGTCTGCTTGAACAGCCGGGTCGAGCGATGGTAGTTGCTGCTGGCAACGAGCACATCTGGCGGGGACATTCATCTGGACAACTCAACGATGGAGATTCGAGATCGTTGCGGTGGAAGTACGGTGGCCAGATGCCGATCCCCAGCGGCGCAATCCTTGGCTCAGGCTACGACTACACTCCCAATGAGATGGAACTCTGGTACTCGTCCAGGGATCTGTTCAGTGTCCGAGTGCTAGATCCAAACGGCGAACAGACTGCCTTCGTTGGGCCCGGTGAAACAGAAGTGCACACGTTCCAGAGTGGAGACGTTGCATTCATCGACTCTGAGCGATTCACCGTGCTCAATGGCGAATCACGCGTGTACATTGAGGTAAGCTCATCCGGCCCAGGAAAGACTGTCCTCAGTGGCGAGTGGCAGGTTGAGATCGAAGCGGGTGAGGTTCGTGATGGGCACTTTGACGTCTGGATAGAGAGAGACGCGAGACGACACCTGAACAATTACGCAGACCAGTCATTCTTCGTTGGCACTGATTTCGTGCCCGAGAAAACTCTTGGCACCCCGGCCACGATGCGTCGCGGAGTGGCAGTGGCCAACTACGATCACGTCGCGCAGGCCCCAAACGACTCCAGTGGAAGAGGTACGACCAGAGACGGACGCTACAAACCAGAGGTCGCTGCACCAGGGACCAACATCATGTCGTCGAACGCGCGTGGCGGCACAGCCGATCCAAACGCTCCTGGATCAAATCGACCCATGCGGATCCAAATGAGTGGCACCAGTATGTCAGCACCGCATGTTTCTGGGATCGTCGCGTTGTTGCTTCAACACGATTCAACCTTGACAGCTGATCAGATCCGCAAAATCCTGATCGCGTCAGCCAGTCCACCCGCCGGCGTTCAACCATTTGAACCGGCTTGGGGCTATGGAAGAGTCGATGCGGAACGGGCTCTCTCCATACTCTGATTGGACGGGATTCCGTCTTGGCGCTATCGTCGAAACCTCGAACCAGCATCCACATAAAGGACGCCTTTGAGGTTCGCAACTTTTTCAAGCTGGTCAACATCGACCTCTACACTAAGGGAGCGAGTCTCAACCATCGAAGCGGTAACCAGCCCTCTAAGGCCGGCAATCTCATCGCGCAGAGAATCAATATCAGCCTGTGGCGCGAGTTGCACAAAGGCCTTGACTCGTTGACCCTCTTCGCCCAGGAGAGCGAGCTTCTTCGCTTTAGGGCTAAGACGTTTCGAGAGACGGGATTTCATAGCCTCCCCAGGTGAATCAACGAGATGCTCCCGGATAACCTCGCCAGCATCTACCGCCATCGTGGGTTCAGAACCGGGACATGTCAAGGCCACCCAGAAAAGCGGAGCTGCAGAAAAGCGGAGCTGCGGTGCCTGGGGCGGTTGAGCGGTTGTTTTGGCGGTTGAGCGGTGAGAACCAAGCCAGAACTTCCAGCATGTTTGCCGGTCGGTAGCGTGGTTGGTTGGTGGAGAACCGTCATGCGTAGGATTCAGGGTTATACGATTCTACACGAGGATGGGGTTGTCTGAAGTTTGCCAACTTCGTCGGCCCAGGCACTCAGATTTCTTAGAACTGGGCCTCGATGAAGATTGCCAAAATCGTCGGCCCTGGCGCTTAGATGGTGTAGACAACTCAGATGGCAGGCACGAGAGTTTTGAACCGCTAAGGTCGCAAAGATCGCTAAGGGAACGCAA
>JAAESQ010000651.1 GCA_024229275.1 bacterium
GGATGAAAGCCAAGGATATAGGGGCTTGATCTTACGCACTGTCTCATCCCTTGGCTTTCATCCACTTGGTGTTTATTCGGTAGAACCTGGTGGGTCATTTTTAGTGAGTACAGGTGGGTCAAAATGAGTTAGCGTTGAGGCATTGAGCAAGGCAGGATCCGAAAGCGCAAAAAGAAGCCTTCGAAGGTCTATCGTGCGCGCTATGGCCATACGCCGCTGTCCGCCGACGAAGCCATCCCCTGGCACGGCAAACGGCTGTTTATTGGCACGGGCATGTACGGCAAACTGCCCGTCATGCCCGAGGTATACGGCGCAGCCGAGCAGCAACGCGTCGAGGTGGTCGCGCTGCCGACGCCGAAACTCTGCGACGCACTACAGAAGCTGCTGCCCAAGGATGTCAACGCGGTTCTACATGTAACCTGTTGATTCCCGCTTCTCGCAGGGCCAATGCAGGGTTGACTTGTCGCGGATGCTTGCTCCGGAGCCATGGGGACCTGATGTGCCCTCAGCAAAGTTGCTCGAAATCCTGATAGTCATGATGATTTAGCGTGGACAGAGTCGGGACAGTAAGATGCGGGACTAGTTTACCGACGGTGGATTTGACCGTCGAGTCCTGATTCTGCAAACGATTCTGCGAATTCTGTCGGCTGAGGAATCGGGGCGTGGCAGAAACCGACGGTCTATCGAGAGCATTCTTTCGGGGTAGTATCGGCCTTTGTGCCACGGTCTCGTTTTTCAGGCCGGTCTGCCGTAACAACGATCACCCGGGATCCCGCTGGAGCGTTCGCATGGCCACTAGAAGCCACAAGTCCCGCCGCCGTTCGCACGTCTGCAACCTCTCGGGCTGCATCATTGACGAGCACGGACCGGGAAGCATTCTGCGTGATTTCCAAACTATGCTAGACCACGTGGACGCGACCCAACCGCCGCTCACCAAGACGGGCCTGCCTCCATTGGCTCACCTGACAGAGCTCAACGCCCGTCTAGCGCGGCCTCTGTCCATTGGCCTGAGCCGACCGCGGTAGGCACGCACAAGGAAGGGATTCTCGCCGCGAATCTCCAGCAGATGGGCGATCTTCTCGAAGACCTTGGCTATATCGTCATTGTGGACAGGTATCGGACGCGCGTCGGCGCGGCAGCGCTTTGTGATCGTGGCCTTGTGGCTCGCGCACTTTCTCGACTGTGCTACTCAACTCTGCCTATCTTCTGCCCTTGCAGATAATGGGTGCCGATCTGTGCGTCGAACTTCAGCCGCGGGTTCTGGAACAGCATCACGATATCGGACCCGCCAAACAGGAAATACCCAAACTCCTCGCCTTTGGCCAGCGTGGCACCGGTTTCGACGGTCAGGTTGACAGAAGAGACTTGCGCCATACCGATCGGCAAGATCGCCACCAGTCCGACCACGGGTGAGTCGATGACGACGAGTCCTCGTTCCTGGGCGAACTGGTAGGTGTCCCCATCCACCGGGTAGAGGGAGCCATCGGGCTTTTTGATCACGTCCAGGTACACCTTGCCATGAATGTTCCTGACCTCTTTGACGGCTCCGCCGACCGGTACGTGGTAGCGATGATAGTCGTTTACATATAGGAAGCTATGCGTATAGATGCCGCCCTTGAAGGCGTCCTGGTAGGGACTGCCGTCCAGGAGCTGGTGTATGGACCACTTGACCCCTTTGACCTCGATTTCGGACTGGTCGTCGATGGGCCAGTGGCCCTTGAAGATTGAATCCGCTGGAGAGACAACAATGCTGTCGTCACAAGGAGCGGCGATCGGCCGCTTACCGGGCCTCACCTCGCGGGCGAAGAACTGGTTGAAGGTCAGCCAGCCGCTGGGTCCGACGAAGTAATCGCCAATGCGATACGCCGGATTGGATAGAAAGCCCTCGATTTCCTTCGCCGATTCTGGCGTGTCGAGAAAGCGCCCCCAGTCTTGCGCAAACCGCACCATCCATTGGTTGAACTGCTCGTCCCGATTGAGCGCGTCCTCGGGGGCTTGGTCGACGATATAGTAGAACTTCAGAATCTTGGGAACCAGGTCCCGCTCGCTGGGAACCCAGGTCACCAGGGCATCGAGGAAGGCGTAGTATTCGTCCCGGCTCAAGATGCCGACGATGCCGGCATTGCGAATCCCCTCGTCGAGCGCGTTGGCGAGATCCGGCTCACATTCCGCACGCAAGATCGAAACAGAACGATATTTTATCGCAGCAAATACCGGCAAGTTCCAACAATGCAGTCAGTCGGATAGAGCCTTCCGCCAGCGGCCTGAAAAAAGAGCGGGACACGGCTCCGAAAATCTGTCAAAATCAGCGCCAGCGGCCCGCTTCGTGAGATTTCTCCTTTTTTTACTTTGGGAGAAATGTCATGGCAGTACCCTTCGAAAGACAGGTAAGCAATCCGAATCAAGTGATCAGGGCGGCGCAGGTCGACCACTTACCGATTATCGCCCATTATTTACGGAGTTTGGGTCTGGTCGAGATTATCAATCGATTAGTGCCGGTGGAGATGGAGGTCGAGCCCGGTATCATCGTCTTGGGGTTGGTGCTCGATACGCTCTCCGGACGTTCACCGCTCTATCATCTGGAAAAAACGTTTGCGGACTACGATCGGGAACTGCTGTTTGGTAAGGAGATTCCGCCCGAGTATTTCAATGACGACAACGTGGGGCGGGTATTGGACCGTCTTTTTGAAGTCGGAACGCAAAAGATCTTCTCGGCGTTATCGGTTCGCGCTTTACAACGCTTCTCCCTGTCGACCAAGCATGTGCATTTCGATACGACCTCGGTGCGCGTGTACGGCGATTACCTCAATGCCGCGGATGACGATGCGCCGTTCAAGATCACCCA
>JAAESQ010000652.1 GCA_024229275.1 bacterium
AAAAAGGCAGAGAAACGCATCGGCGGCGAGTACCTCGACTGGGCGTTGGATGACTTCTCGGGCTACATCGCGGCCGATGAATTGTACGACGGACCGTATTGCGTCCTGTCGATCGTCGACAATCGGACGTTCAAACGGATCGCCTACAAGGTGCTCGACCACGATCCAACACACGACGACATCCGCGAGTTCTTCACGGATTTCAAGGACGCACTGGAAACGCGTGGGCTGACGCTCGAAGGCATCACAACCGACGGTTCTGCCTTGTACCCGGTGCCCATCGCCGAGGTGTTTGGCGACACGCCGCACCAGATCTGCGAGTTCCACGTGCTGAAGGAACTGACCAAGGCGGTTCTGCGAGCCGTGGCAAAGGTTCGCAAGGAACTGGCCACCAAGAAGCCCAAGCTGTCGCGAGGGCGTCCCTCTTCGAACCGGGCGAAGCGGGCAGCACGCCGCAAGAAGCGGATCGAGCGAAAGATCGGCGATCTGTTCGAGCATCGGCATCTCTTCGTCCAGCACCACCTCACCGACGCCGAGCGAAAAACGCTTCGACGGATCACACGCGGCCTGCCACAACTGCGCAAGCTCCGCGACGTCATGGATGAAGTCTATCGTCTCTTCGACCGACGTTGCCGTACCGACACCGCACTGGCCAAACTGGCAAAGCTCCGCAGCCGCGTGCGACGCTTCAAGCAAGTGGGCAAAACCTTGAGCAAGCTCTTCTCGCCCAATCTGGACAAGGCGTTGACGTTTCTGGACGATAAGCTGTTACCATCGACTTCCAACGCCGTCGAACGCGGGTATCGCCGTCATCGCAAGATGCAAAAGAGCATTTACCGCGTTCGCACCAT
>JAAESQ010000653.1 GCA_024229275.1 bacterium
GAAACCTTGGTGCCTTCAAACCCTGGCGACGAGGCGACAAAACCGCCAACCTTGAGCGATAGATCTCCGAAACCGACCTTGACGTCATCCAGTTGGAGCCCGGCAGACCGAACTCTCAATCTGCCGTCAACACGATAGGGTTGCGCTGGCAGATCGGACAGTCCGGTGATGGGCTCCAGCCAAACCAACCCAGGACCTTCGGCGGTCAGACGAATGTCGCTTCCCACGAAGCCGGCGGCAGCCTTGATCTTTCCTGCGATTGTCCCCTTGTTTCGTCCGAGCCGCGCTTTAACACCCTCTAGGGCAATGTAGTCGCCCTCGGGAATGAGTCGGCCGGCTACCGCGAACGACTCGGCCGGCAGATCGATGCCTAGCAAATCAGCGTACGCCGACATGTCTGGGCCCTTGGCAGACAACGTGAGTGTGGTTCCCGTGAACTCTGGAGGAACGCCGACGACGCCGTCCGCGTTGAAGGTCGTGGCGCCGATGCGTGCCGCTACGTTCTCGACGTTAATGCCGGCATCAGTCCGGACCAGACGTCCATTGACCTGGAATGCTTTCTCCGGGAGCTGCAATCCCGCAAGTGCAGCCAGCGCACCGATGTTCGGACCAGATGCCTTGATCGCGAAGTCGGTGTCGAGCATGTCCGGTGGCGCTCCGAGAACGCCTTCCAAAGCGAGCCGGTTGTCGCCGACAGTCGCTTGGAACGAGTCGAACGCCACAGGGAACCCCTGCCAGTGCACGTGCCCGGCAACCTTAAATGGACTGTTGGGAAGTCCGTCGAGACCGGACATGGCGCCGACCTCTGCAACACTGGGCCCCGACGCTTCGATGTCCAACTCTAGGTCCTTAAATGCGGGGAGCGAGTCGACCTTGCCGTCGAACCTGGCGGTGATTTCACCGAGATTGCAGGCCACAACCACAGAACTACCAGCTGGCGAAGGAGATGCCGCCACGTCGAGTCGGAACGGTCCGACTGGCAATCCCGACACTCCGAAACGAGAGCCGACGGTAGCCAAGTCGGATCCGGCGACCTCGGCGACGATGTCGATGCCTTCCAGCGATGCGAGATCACCGATCCTGCCCTTCAACCCAATCTCGACGTCGCCGAGCTGTCCCCTGAGATCGTGCTCCAATGGGCCCGCCGCGAGTACGTTGCGCAAGGTGCCGAGGCGGCCCTTGAGGTCGAGCTTCGCGTCGTTCAGTTCACCGGTGAGATTCAGATCGATTATTCCGGCATCGTCTGAGCGCAGATCGAGAGCGGCGTCCACAAAAGAAATTGATTGAGGGAGCGAATAGTCTGAAAACACCAGGTCGAGTCCGGTGATGGAAACGTGATCAAAGACGAGCTCAAAGGGCTCGGAGCCTTCGTTCGTCTCACGAGCGTCAGCCGCTCCGGTTTCGAACTGCCAGGTGGCGCGGCCGTTACCGTCCTTAGCCAACAGCACTGTTGCGCCGTCCATCAGGACCTCGTGGATCGTCAGCGGGCCAAAGAGCACAGAGAGAAGATCGAGTTCAGCTTCGAGCCGGTCTACCGAAACCATGTGAGGTTCCGGCCATCCATCGGGATTCGCCAGGGTGACCTCGCTCGCGACCAGGCGAGTCGTGAATCCGATATCGGGCTTGAACTCGCCCGCGATTCTCAATTCGCGGCCGAGCGCGTCCGTCACCAGTTCTTCCACCGTGCTGCGCCAGCCGCCAAGGTCGGCGAAGTTGAGGTAGAGCAAAGCTATGGCTGCCGCCAGGAGTGGGATTGCCGCCACGATGGCGATGCCGATAAGGATCTTGCGTCTCATAGCCTCGACCTCTCGTTCTGGAACTCGAGGATAGCACCGCGATGGCCGAGTCTGTGCCAGGTGGTGGTGCTGCAGGGTTCGGACAGGTGGACCGCCCTTTCGTCGCCTTGATACGTGTGAAATTCGCCTACCAGAATGTTCTGGATCTTCAGCAAGTTATCAGATATGATAACAGTATGAGTTCGGGAACTGACCTTTCACAACAATTGCGTGAGCGTCGCCTGGATCTCGGTCTCTCGTTGAGGCAGCTCGCGCGGCGTACAGATACATCTGCGGCCACC
>JAAESQ010000654.1 GCA_024229275.1 bacterium
GGTCAGAACTCACTCGGCTGGTGATTCTGTGTCGGGGTGGCGAGGGATGGCCTCGAGAATCTCTCGACACCGCGTTCTTCTGCCCACTCAACCCAGGCCAAGCCTAAGGAGTCATCCAAAAAGAATTTCCCGGTTTCAGCAGAATATAGAAAGGCACCGCCGTGCTGGCAGAATTGATGGCAGAGACGTGCCTTTACGTTAAGGAGGCTGATGGCACAGGGGATACGGGCGATACTTAAATTGGAACCGAATCGAGGCATGGGGGTAGACAAACCGCCCCGAGTTTCTTATGGTGTGTTGGGTTAAACCCTAAGAAGCTGAGGAAGACACATGTCAAATGCGATTCACCAATGCCAGTGTCCACACTGTCAACGGGAGGATGAACACCCGTATCAATTGCTCCATCGGCAGATCAATTTGCTGGTGAGTCGTCTGGATGAGCAACAACGGCGTTGGTATGTGGCGCTGGAGACGGTCAAGATCGGACATGGTGGAATTGCTCTGATGAGCACGATCACAGGGATGGATGAAAAAACGATCTGGCGTGGACGCAAGGAGTTGGAAGCCGAGTTGGAGGGACGGCCGACGGATCGAGTGCGATTGGGGGGAGGTGGACGAGCGGCGGTGGAAAAAAAACACCGCAAATCATCGATGACCTAACCGCCCTGGTCGAGGAGTTTAGCGCGGGCGACCCGATGAGGGAGCGCAAATGGGTCCGTTTGAGTCTGAGCCAATTGAGTCTGGAATTGAGTAACGCGGGTCACGCGGTCAGTCCGACGACGGTCAGCCGATTGCTCGATGACAGCCATTACGCCCTCAGAGCCAATATGAAAAGCCAGGAGCCCGGTTCCAATCACCCGGATCGTAACCGCCAGTTTGAGTCCATTGCGCAACAGAAGGACGAGTTCCAGGAAGCGGGGTTGCCCATTATCAGTGTCGACACCAAAAAGAAGGAACTGATCGGGAACTTTAAAAATGCCGGTCGTGTGTGGTGTCAGGAAGCCGAGCAGGTCAATGGACACGATTTCCCCAGTCAGTCGGAGGGCCATGCCGTGCCTTACGGGATCTACGATCTATCGCGCAACTGCGCCAGCGTGTGTGTGGGAAAGTCGGCCGATACCCCGGAGTTTGCCGTTGACGCCATCGCCCGGTGGTGGGAGATGGGGGGAAAGGTCGCTTACCCGAACGCCGATCGGTTGCTCATTCTGGCTGATGCCGGTGGTAGCAACGGCGCTCGTCCCCGGTTGTGGAAAAAGCAGCTGCAGAAACACCTGGCCGATCGCCTGGGATTGACGGTAACCGTGTGCCATTACCCGACGGGATGCTCAAAATACAACCCGATCGAACACAGGCTCTTCAGCTACATCAGTATCAACTGGGCAGGAAAGCCCTTGCGGACGTTCGACACCGTGCTGAATTTTATCCGTGGCACGACAACGACAACAGGTCTGAAGGTCAAGGCATTTTTCAATGAAAAAATCTATGAGAAAGGCCTGAAGGTCACGGATGCCGAGATGAACGCTCTGAATCTGGAACGCAGTGATGTCTGTCCGCAATGGAACTACACGATTCGGCCTCTTGGGGTTTCAGGTTGAGGACCGTGCAGCCTATATCGGGAAGTTATTTTTGGATGACTCCTAAGCGCTCGCCGTTCTATGGATGTCGAGCCGCAAGGCGTCGCCATCAAGATTCGAGGGCTCGGCTGGAACAGCCTCTTCGCGTGAACTTTGCGGATGAAGCGCTGCAACATCTTCTTCGTGACAACGAAGTCTGCAACGACACCATCGCGCAAGGGCCGGAGCGTCGTGATATCGCCCGGTGTGCGACCAAGCATCCGCTTGGCATCCTGTCCGACCGCAACGACCAGGCGTCCATCCGGCGCCCGCCGACTTTCGCGGAC
>JAAESQ010000655.1 GCA_024229275.1 bacterium
AGTGTCACTGTGTGGCAGACAGGAACCGAATTGATCCGGCGTGGAGGCAACCATGCTTGAGGAACTCGATCTCATCGACGTCTCTGCTATTGAGGAGTTGGAAACTATCAAGGAGGAGCAGAAATCGCTCCAAGAACGCCTCGAGAGGATGACTGAACGTCAGTCGAAAGTCTCTGGGGACGTTTACGATAGAGTCCATAAAGACTACACCGCGCGATACGAGACTCTCGAAGAAAAGGCCAGCCCTCTCAAAGACCGCGCACGTGCCGCGTATGCAGTGCTGCGCGATCTGCTGAGCCGCCTGGAATCTGACATGAGCAAAGCATCGCTCGAAGTAGAAGAGACCAAGCTCCGACATGAGCTCGGTGAGTTCGACGACAAGGCTTTTGCGACTCGTCGTCAAGAATGTGACGAACGCCTGCAACTGTGCGAGAGCCTGTTTCAGCGAGCTAGCGACTTGAAAGAGAACTTCGTCGGCGCCTTTCACTCGGAGGAGGAACTCGAAACCGGTGCTCCTGCTCCCCCACCGCCAGAGAGTTCACCACCACCAACAGAGATAGAGCCAGATGATTCTGACACCGAGGAGTTGCAATTGGATGACGCCGAAGATATCAGCGGCGACGATGAAGA
>JAAESQ010000656.1 GCA_024229275.1 bacterium
AACTTCGTTGCTGCGCTTCGTCGCCGTTGAGGGCGTTCTGATGACTGTGCTTCTCGCTCTGTCGATTACATTTTGCGTCCATCTTGTCTTTGTGTTCATGCCTGCGCCGGTGAGCGCGCAAATTGTGGTGAGCCAGGCTGCACTCGCCCAGGATCTTGAAGCACTGTCGGTCGAGGATCGACTGCGAGCAGCATTCGAGCAGGATGCTCATGCGCTGTGGTTGCGGAAGAGCCAGGAGAGTCGCGTTGGTGTCGCCAAGCGATTACTGACTCAGGCGATGTTACGGGATGCGGAGCGATTGAGTGCCGGAGATCACCCGAAGGCTGAAGTTGACGCCGCGGATTCAAACGTGATCTATCTCGGTTGGCTTGGGGACCTCTTTCGATTCGACCTGGGCACGGCTCGAAGCGGGCAGAGCGTGGTGGATGAGCTGAAGGAGAAGGCGCCGCTGACCTTTCAGCTCTCGCTTGCGGCCTACCTGGCGGCAATCCTCGCGGCTACCTGGGTCGCTCTGGTTCGTGCGTTCCGCCCGCGCGATTCGGCCGTGCAGATCGGGCACTACCTGACCTATCTCGTTACAGCGCTACCTGCCTTCGTGCTGGGCTACCTGTTCATCGCGGTTTTTCGACTCGACCTCACGGGGCGGCCCAGCTTGGTTCTCGCGATTGTCACCCTGGTCTTCTCGAGTGGCATCTTCAACGAGGTTGAACGTGTCATCAAGCACCAACTCGCAGAGGAGTTGAGTGCCAACTACGTCAAAACCGCACGGGCCAAAGGGTTGAGACGTAATAGTGTGTTGCCTCTGCCGGGATCAGTAGCTTTTCATGTTTTTCGCCAAGCGGCAGTACAGTTCCTCCCGCGCCTCGCGCAGCGTGTGCCGATGGTGGTCGGGATGGCGATTCTGGTTGAGAAGGTCTTCGTGCTACCGGGTCTAGGGGACATGCTGATTGATGGGCTTGCCTACCGCGACGAGCCGCGAGTACTTGCCGTCGTGCTGATAGCAATCTTGATCGTTCGCTTGTGCGAGTTGCTGACCCGCGGTAGCAAGCTATTGCTCGATCCCCGGGCTCTCGCGGGAGATGCGTAGCGATGAGCGATTCGAAGCGATTCTGGGGCTTCCTCGCCTTCCTCTTCTGGCCGTGGATCGTCCTCATTGCGCCGATAGCAATGATTGTCGTGGTCCTGTTGTCCGTGAGTGGACGACTCACCAGTGGGGGGCCATGGTACGTCGCGGCGTCGAAGTGTGTAGGACTGATTGCCGCTGCCCCTCTCCTGCTCATTCACGTAGCGTGGCGGACACACCAGCGTAGGTTGGCGATTGCCCTGCTGCTGTTGTTGCCGGTGATGGTGGCGTGCCTCGGAAGCTTGGTGACAGCGGAGCCGTCGTGGCAGCCGGAGCAAGGGGTGACCGCCGCTCAAGCGCCGAGTTTTCGGCATCCGTTCGGCACGAA
>JAAESQ010000657.1 GCA_024229275.1 bacterium
AGATAGTTAGCCGCTCCCTCAGGGTCAGCAGTGGATATCCTGGCCAAAGCGTCTGAGACTGCCGTTGTATCGCTTGAACGCCGTGCACCTTCGTAGCAAAGCTTCATGGCGAGGACATTCTCGGGCTCTCTCTGAAGGGCTTCTCTAGCCATATTCAATGCGAGTTTTGGTTCGTTCTGTTGCAGAGCCAACCGTGCTAGGGCGACATAGGCCACAACCAGGGAGGGATCCATGTTGACAGCAGTTTCGAACTTCATCCTGCCGAGTTCCAAATCCCCGCTGTTGTAGGCCTGAGCTCCTTCGTTGAAGACCCTCTTTGCAGCTTCCGAGAGGCCTCCGATTTCTCTGAGCGCTTGAGCAGATTCCTGCGCCATGGAGTCATTTCCCGCCAGCCTGTGAGCGTCAAACCTCAGCTGGAGGGCGCGGGGATTGCCGGGGTCAAGAGCCAACGCCTTCTCCGCGGAGGAGGCTGCAGCATCATAGTTTTGCTCGAGCATAGATAGGGATGCCAAGCCGATGTGTGAAACCGCCAGTTGAGGATCGATTTCCGAGGCCCTCAGGAAACTGTCTCGCGCGAGTTCGACGTCGCCAGCCATCAGAGCAGTGGCGCCTTTGTTGTAGACCGGAATCGCCCGGCTGTTCTCTGCGGTCTTCGATCCGGCGCCTTCACCACTGGTACTCGAGGGTCGCATCACGAATTTGCAGTTCTTTGTTCCGATGGTTGGTTTGATGTGATCGATCAGAGTCTCGAAACCCGTTTTGTTGAGCGTGTAGAGATAGGTCGAAGTCACATTTGTGTGAGTGACCAAGAATCGCCCTTTTGCATTGGTTTCCTTCTCGACATCAAATTTCTCCAGATCCGGCGAAGTGACTTTGACGACAACTCCATGGATCGGATGACCCGCGGTATCAAGGACATGTCCGGATACTCGGCCTACTGTTTGGGCATCAACCGCCGTGACTCCGATCGAAAGTCCGGCTAAGGCCATGAATATGAAAGCTTTCCTTCCGACAATTACCATAGTGAACTCCCGGTGAATGAGGTTCTGAACGGCCGGGCCAATGCTGTGGTGACCTCGATGAGCGGTTGAGTTCATCAAGGGCCTTCGAAGTCTTAGTAACTGCCGCGTACTACCGTTTGGGTCCTTGCGAAGGCCGATTGCCGGGTCACCGGATCGAGAAGGCCAACTGCGATGGTGAGATCGCCAGGTTCCACCAGCAGTTTCATGTCAAAGATCAGTGGTGCTTGTCTCCGGGCTTCATACTCCGCTGCAGGAAGGCGAACCTCATGAGTCTGGTGCTTGATATCCGATTGGCGGCCGACGCTGTCCCTGAGCGCGACATAGAGTTCGACACGCCCAACGAAGTCCTCTTCTTCAGGAAGAAGCGCTACGGATTCAACAGGACAGAAAACGGTCACCGGCAGAATCCACCGACCCTCTGCGGTTGGAGCTGCACGGTTGAGCTTGAGCGAGATATTCATCAGGTTGTCGCCTGGATCTGCGAGCAGACTCGAGACGACTCGGTCCTGGACTTCAGATGTGAGGGACTTCTCGACGAAAGTTCGTCGGTAACGGAGCTGATATTCGGGGTAGTCAGGGAGTTGAATATCGATTTTGTGGATTCTGTCCCCACCTGCCGAATTGATCGGGTATCCAATCGAGAAGTAGGTGAAGAGGTCTGCTTGAATTCTCTCAAAGCCACTCTTGAAATTGTTGGTGTTGAGAACCGAAAAGCCACCGGTCCTCTCGGCGAGGAGCTCGAGCGGTTCTTGGTTATTGGTCATATTGATGAACGTAGCCACACCTGGCGAACTGCTGAATTCAGCGGAGACCCCTGTCGAGACGTCGACCCCTGTGGCGTCGATTGTGTAGAAGGTTATGCCTTGCGCACTGGCCGACGAGGCCAGAGCTTTGAAGTAGGACTTCTTGTTGTTGGCGACCAGCATCGACAGAACTGGTGTTTCTTGATTGACGGATGCGAGTTCGTGAACGAGGTCCTTGCCTGGCAACATCGGAAGGCCGTTCGAGACATAGACGAAGCTTTTCCGGCCGGGAAATCCACCGAGTGCCATCTCGACCTGACGGATCGCTTGAATCGTAGAGTCAATTTCAAGTGAGTACTCGTCAGAAAAGCTACGAATTCTCTGGTGAATATCTGCATCCCTGAGTCTTTGATCGCGGGTGCTCGTTTGTTTCTGTGCAATCTGTGCAATCTCACGCAGGATTCGAGTGCGCTCGGAGTCACGTTCACTGCGAGCGCCAACCATTGTTCGGGCTTCACGAAGAGCTGCCAAGACTTCCTGTTGGTTGGCAGTGAAACCTTGAAGGATGTCCAACGATCGCTGATAGGTCACCACCATGACCTGAACCGATGGAACCATGACCTGTCGGACAAAGTCGCGTACTTCTGAAAGAACGCGGTTTCTGTCGAACTGTCGGAGATTCTGATTGTCGATGAAAATGACCACGTAGGAGTTCTGGAGTAAGGGTGGAGGCTCCGAGCTCTGGGCGCTTGCCGGAGGAGTGTCGACAAGAGAAGCGCCAGCCTGGCGGCGGTTGGTAAAGAACTCTTGGTCGTAAGTGGCAAAGTTCGTGATCTCTCTTACCGTACCGTCTTGGGATACCCGGAAGTCGTCAACAGTGAGTGTATTGATGCGCTTGCCGTCTTCATCGCGAACAAAAACATCGATGTTGACGACCGTCAACTCCACCATGGCTTTGAAGCTCAGACCACCGATCAGCTGTGTCTCTTCGTTGTTCGTTTGCTCATTGTCGATGCCCGCTGATGCTGACGCGGTGAACAAAACTGCACCGACCAAGAGAGCGATAGATAGCCATTCCAGTCGTCGTCGAGAGGAGGCTTCACTCCAAAGCGGGCGGGTATTGGGTCGTGTTGTGAAAACATTTTGAGACCCGCCTGGTCCTACAAACTCCACGTTGCTGCCTCCCTGCTGCTCATTCCGAATAAACTCGATCGCGTTTGTGACGGCGATTCGGCTGAAGAACCCCTTCTCATCTAAATAGTAACCGCCTAGGAACAAGGCTTGGCCCCTCGATGTGTCTGAATGTGGAGATAAAGGCATCTTTCCTAGGATTGGTGGCCGGCCTGGACTCCTCGTGGTTGCCACGTGCGCCGCTCACATCCCTGTCAATACTGTGATTCAGAGGAGTGAAGCGACGAAGAACCTCCCCTTGAAATCAGCACTATGCAGCCGAACACCTCGCGGCAATCAAGACGCTCAATACTGGAACGGGAGATCCGTTCGACTCCGCTGTGCTTCGCTCCCAAAGACATCATCCCCACCTGTCATCCCGGCCGAGCCAGAAAAACCCCACACCTGTCATCCCGACCGAGCCAAAGGCGAGTGGAGGGATCTCCCGCTACAGTTAGCAATCTACTGAATTCCGACAATATACATACTGCTCAGCGAAGCGGGAGATCTTTCGACTCGCTACGCTCGCTCAAGATGACAAGGGGGAGGGTGCTCGCTCAGGGTGACAGCCTTTTAGCGGCATTGTCATTCCATGAGTCACCGCCACAGCGACGTAGAAATGCTCAATATGACCTTTTTGGTGGACGTGAACCTCGGCGTAGACGCGATATGAGGCACGTATTGCAGGAGGCTCGCGTGAAGCTGCAAGAAGGCCAGAAACGAATGACAGGCTGTGGTAGCGTGCTATCCTCGCGGCCATGAGTAAAAGCGCGCTTGTTACTGGCATTACCGGGCAGGACGGTTCGTATCTTGCCGAGCTTCTACTGGCCAAGGGTTACGACGTTCACGGCGTCGTTCGGCGGGCTTCGACCTTCAATCGTCAGCGTATTGATCACCTGAGAGATGATCCGGATCTGAGGAGTCGATTTCACCTTCATTACGGTGATCTTGCCGACTCTGAGTCGTTGACGTCTGTTCTTCAGATTGCCCGTCCGGATGAGGTCTACAACCTTGCAGCGCAGTCACATGTCGGTATTTCGTTCTCCATGCCGACATATACCGGCGAGGTGACAGGACTCGGAAGCGTTCGATTGCTCGAAGCGGTGCGCCAGATCTCTCCTGAGGCCAGGTTCTACCAGGCATCGTCCTCCGAGCTCTTCGGCAAAGTAGTGGAATCGCCGCAGTCTGAGACGACGCCGTTTCATCCTCGATCGCCATACGCTGTAGCAAAGGTCTATGCTTTTTGGGCAACCGTGAACTACCGCGAAGCGTACGAGATGTTTGCGGTCAATGGCATCCTCTTCAACCATGAATCACCGCGCCGAGGTGAGAACTTCGTGACTCGAAAGATCTCGAGAGCGGTAGCCGAAATCGAGTGTGGCCGGCGTGACTTTGTGGCACTCGGCAATCTTGAGGCTCGGCGCGATTGGGGCTTTGCCGGCGATTATGTCGATGCCATGTGGCGCATGCTTCAAGTCGATGCTGCCCAGGACTACGTAATTGGCACCGGCCAGTCATGCTCGGTTGGTGAGTTCGCAGAGGCAGCCTTCCGCGAGGTCGGACGAGAGATTGACTGGGAAGGGAAGGGCGAGAACCGCGTGGGTCGTGATCGTGCAAACGGTGACATCCTCGTCAGAATTGACCGTCGCTACTTCCGTCCCGCTGAAGTCGACATGTTGCTCGCTGATCCCACCAAGGCCCGCCAAGAGCTCGATTGGCAGCCGAAGGTGGATTTTGCAGAGCTCGTACGGATGATGGTTGCCCACGACTTGGCGGTAGTACGGCGCGAAGGGCCTGAATCCGTGATCCCAGAGTGAATACTCGTTCGCGTCGTCTTGTCAGGCGGCAGTCGAGCGTCTACGATTCCGATTCCAGGAGGTGGCGATGAAGGTTGTGGAATGTGTGCCGAATATCTCCGAGGGACGTTCTCCCGAGATCTACAACGCTGTTGCTGACGCAGCGGCTTCAGTGGCAGGAGTCAAACTCCTCGATGTCGATCCGGGATTCGAGACAAATCGAACGGTGATCACGTTTGTCGGTGAGCCGGAGGCAGTGCTTGAGGGTGCGTTCCAGCTCATCAAGAAGTCCTACGAGCTGATCGACATGCAGGAGCACCAGGGAGCCCACGGACGGCAAGGCGCGACAGATGTAGTGCCCTTCGTTCCGGTGAGCGAGATGTCGATGGACGATTGCGTTGAACTCTCAAAGCGCCTCGGCGAGCGAGTCGGTAAAGAACTCGAAGTCCCGGTATTCCTTTATGAGTACGCCGCCACACGGCCCGAACGGCAGTCGCTGGCAGACATCCGCAAGGGAGAGTACGAAGCATTGTCCGAAAAGCTCAAAACGGCTGAATTTGAACCGGATTTCGGGCCGGCGAAATTCGTGCCGCGTTTTGGTGCGATGGTGACCGGTGCGCGTAAGTTCCTCGTGGCCTATAACGTAGATCTCAACGTCACGGACAAGAGATGGGCGAACAGGGTTGCCTTCGACGTGCGCGAAAAGGGTCGCATGGTGCCTGGTCCCGACGGCAAGAAAGTTCAGCAGCCCGGCATGCTGAAGGCAGTTCGCGGGGTTGGTTGGTACATCCCGGAGTATGGACTCGCTCAGGTCTCCATGAATCTCATCGACCTCGATGAAACGCCGGTGCACGCGGCTTTTGATGCCTGCGATGAAAGTGCTCGAAACCGCGGCCTGCGGGTCACGGGCTCGGAACTTGTAGGCCTGATCCCGCGCAGCTCAATTCTGGCGGCAGGGCGCCATTATCTGTCCAAGGCGGAGCGGACCACGGGTGTTCCCGAGTGTGACATCGTGCATACGGCTCACCAGAGCTTGGGCCTTTCCGAAGTAGCGCCATTCGATCCGAAAGAGAAGATCATCGAGTACATCTTGGCGCCCGAGCGGCCGCTTGCGAGCCTTTCTATTCAAGGATTCGCAGACGAGTGCTCGCGCGACTCTGTTGCCCCAGGAGGTGGTTCGGTCGCTGCAGTAGCGGGGTCAATGGGCGCAGCTCTGGCGGCGATGGTGGCGAATCTGCCGTACCCTAAGGCCGCATATGCCGCCAAACAGGATGAACTGGAAGCAATCGCGGTTCGCGGTCAAGAACTGAAACAGCAGCTCCTCGACGCAATCGACGAGGATACATGGTCGTTTGAACGCCTCATGGCGGCAAATAGAGTTTCAGGACCCGATAAAAAAAAGCAGGTTCGCGAAGCTACTCTGGGTGCAGCGAGAGTGCCGCTTTCGGTTGTTGAGGCCTGTCCTGAAATCGTCGATTTGTGTCGGCGAGCGGCGGATGCTGGGATGAAGGCTTCGCTCTCCGATGCCGGTGTCGGCGCGACCATGGCCAAGGCTTGCGCGATTGGCGCCGCGATGAACGTTCGCATCAATCTATTGGACATGGGAGATGACACAGAAGCTCAGGATCTCCTGAAACGAGCCGATGATGCGTTGAGTAGAACTCGCGATGCTGCCGACGAGCTTGAGCAGAGGGTCTGGCAGGCATTGACGGTCAAGTAGTCAAGAAGCTGTCAAAAAGGACTCTACTGCATCCTGCAACTGAAATTTGAGGGTGTTGCAGGACTATTATTGCCAGGCGAGTCAACGAACGAAACGATGGAGATGCGGTTTATGACGACACCATCGCAAAACGAGACCAAAAGTCGACAGAACATGCTCGGACGTCTTGGGATCGCGGTGACCTGTGGAATCGTACCTATCTGGTTGCTTGTCGGGACCTACTTCAAGCTTGCTGACCTTTCACCAGCTAACCTTCCCGTTGTCTTGGTGAAAGGACTGGGAGCGGTAGGCCTCGATTTGAACTTCGTGCTTCGGTTCGCGATTTCAATAGAGCTGGTCGTTGTCGGAATCATCTGGATCCTGCCTCCACTGGCAAGATTGGTCTCCGGTGTACTCCTGGCGTCATTCCTACCGATCGTGGTCGGCGACATGATGCTTGGCGCTGCTTCCTGCGGTTGCTTTGGTCCTGTTCAAATGCCTCCGATTGTCACGCTCATAGTCGATGGTGTTTTGCTGGCTGGGGTGATTTGGCTTGGCACGTACGCTCCGTCGTTGCACCTGAAACCAGAACTCAAGTTGGGTAGGACTCTCGCCGCAGGAGTCTGGGTTTTAATGAGCTTCGCGATCGGATTTGGAATTGATGCCTTTGGCACGAGGCCAGGAGAGGAAATCATCGGCGATGGCGTGATCGCTGTCGAATCTGCAGCACTCCCAGCAGAGGGCTACTACCTTCCAGACTATTCGAGCTGGGAAGGTAGAAAGTGGAGCGAGCTCGAATTGGACTCCTGGGTGATCGGCTCTCCGGAAGATCTCGAGTCAGGCCGTCAATATGTGCTGTTATATCGGGTCGATTGTGAGCACTGTCACGAATTAATGGAGATTTACTTCGTTGGACCGCTGGACCATCCGGTGACAGCAATTGCTGTTCCGGAGCGTGCTGGATTCCCAAGCGAAGGGGTCCTTCCAATGGCGTGCGAAGAGTGCCGCCAGGCCGAGCTTCCCGCCGGTGTGGACTGGTTCTTCAACACTCCTGTGCTGGTTCTTCTCGAGGATGGAGTGGTCCAGTGTGCCGCCGAGGAGTCCGTGGAGAATCCTACGTGTTTTTCGTGGTAGAACCCACATTTTGAGGCCAAAAGGTGTAGACTGTGGTTATGCTATATTCGACCAGCGGTGCTGGCTAAGGCATCGGATTGAAAGACCAGAAGAAACTACGAGGAGGTGGATGATGCGGAAGTTTGTTTCCCCGGCGCTGGCAGTCCTGCTGATTGCGGGCCTTTCCCTTACGGGTTGCGCCACCAAGACCTACGTGGATGAGGCCGTTCAGGCGAGCGAGCAGCGTGACGCTGCGAAGATCGGTGAGGTTCAGACCTCTGTTGAGGGCAACCAGGCCGAGATTTCGAAGCTGCACAAGAAAGACGCTGCGCTTGAGGCGGACATCAAAAAGCTCTCCGCGGCGGCCAAGGATGCTCTGAAGCGCGCTGAGGAAGCCGGCAAGCTCGCCAAAGGCAAGTTTGTCTACGAGATCACCTTGACCGATGACAACGTGAACTTCGGTTTTGACAAGTACAAGGTCAGCGACGAGGCGAAAGCTGCACTCGATGGGTTTGCTGCCAAGGTCAAGAGCGAGAACAAGAACGTTTACGTCGAGATCCAGGGACACACCGACAACATCGGTACCGAGAAGTACAACATGAAGCTTGGCTATCAGCGTGCCGAGCGAGTGATGCACTATCTCAACGCCGATCATGGTTTTGCGCTTCACCGCATGAATGTGATTTCCTTCGGTGAGTTGAAGCCTGTTGCGGACAACAAAGACCGCGCTGGTCGTTCTCAGAATCGCCGCGTGACTTTGGTGGTTCTCGAGTAATTTCGGACTATTCTGCAATAACACGGCCCGGGTCATTGACCCGGGCCGTGTTTTTTTTGGAGGGAGAAATGTCGAACGACATCGGTTCGAGCTTGCCTGTCGTTGCTGTGTTGGGCGGATCCATGGCGACCGATGAGCAGTGTGCCGCGGCCTTCCAAGTTGGTTCGCTGGTGGCGGAGCGTGGGTGGGTCGTGCTGACAGGTGGTGGCCCGGGTGTGATGGAGTCCGCCTGCCGGGGAGCAGTCGATGCTGGCGGACTGACTGTTGCCATTCTGCCAACCTCCGGCCCAACGGATAACTACCCGAATAGATGGGTGCGCTTGCCGATATACACCGGAGCCGGGATGGCACGCAACGCCTTCAATGTTCTGAGTGCGCGACTTTGTATCGCGATCGGAGGAGAGGGGGGAACCCTGTCGGAAATCGGCATGTGCCTCAAAGCAGGGGTTCCGGTCTGGTGTTGGGACAGTTGGTCGGTGGTGCATTCTGATGATGCCTCACGAACTCATCGTCCGAAGGCGTTCGAGACTGTCGATCTCCTACTTGCTGAGTTGGAAACCTATCTTTCGAATTCATGAAAACGGCCCTTGGCCGACGAATGACGCCGGGACCAAGGGCCGCGAGAGTCTATTTGAACAGCGCGATTAAGTCTGTTCTTTCTCCTCTTCGAGCTGCCACTTCGCGCCCTTGCGGGCCAGGAAGTAGCAGGCAAGAACAAGAGCGGCGAGACCGAACACACTGACGAGTTGGCCTCCAAAACCTTCATACCACTGAGCGAAGCTACCCGCGCCTTGTTCAGAAACATGGAGGAAGTCGATGTACTCCATTGGTGCTCCGATTTGAGGCAGGAGTAGGATCGCGCCGATAGTACCTATGATCGCTGCGCCGGCCATGAGACCTGAAGCGATCAATGTGCCCTGTTCTTTGCGGGCCTCTTTCTCTTCCTCGGTGTTGCCGGACTTGCCGATGAAGTGACCGACTGCTGCGCCGAAGAACACGGCCATGTTGATCTCGATGGGCAGGTACATCCCAAGCCCAAATGCAAGGGCCGGCACCGTTGCCATCTCAAGCAGAACGGCGACGAGCCCTCCAAGGGCAAAGAGAATGAGGGCTTGCTTTTGTCCTCCCATTACACCTTCGACGATAGTGGCCATCAAATTGCCTTGAGGTGCCGGCAGGGCCGGGTTGACGACCATTTGTCCAGAGGCGTCCGGAATCATGAATCCATAGGAATTCGCCAGTACCCAGATCACTCCGCCAACACTGAGGGATGCGACAAAGATGCCCAGGAACTTCCACCGTTGCTGTTGGAACGGGCTGGCGCCGAGCCAGTACCCGACCTTGAGATCGGTGATGAACGCGCCGGAGGTCGAAAGGGCGGTGCAGACCGCACATCCCACCACGAGTGCCACCGACATTCCCAATGCGTCACCGCGCAGACCGGTCGCCACTAATGCAAGGCAGGCGATGATCAACGTCAGCATCGTCATGCCTGACACTGGGTTCACGCCTACGATAGCGATGGCACGGGCAGCAACCGGTGTGAACAGAAACGCCAGTGCAAACGTGATTCCTGTACCCACAAGAGCAGTGGTGAGAGCGCCGCTAATGTACCAGAAGAGAAATAACATACCCAACACCGAGGCGGCTTGGATAGCGAATGTGTTGCGCGGTGTCATGTCCCGATCGGTGCGTGCGACTTCGCCTTGGTCACCTTTGCCAACCAGTCCCTTGAATGCCAGCGAGAGCGACGACAGGATGATCTTACTCATCTTGAGGATGCCGATCATTCCGGCAACCGCAATACAGCCGATTCCCATCGGTCGAATGTAGTTGGCGAAGATTTGCTGTGCATCCATGTCGCGTACGAGCGCTGTGACACCCTCCGGCGGAATCAATGGGGTCTGCAGACCGCTGCCAGCGAAGTAAACGAGAGGGACTAGGATCAGGAACGACAAGACCGAGCCAGCGGCAATGATGCCTGCGTAGCGGGGCCCGATGATGTATCCGAGACCAAAGTAGACAGCGGTGGCGTTGAGCCGTAGTTCAAAACGGCTCTCCTCCATAAAGCGCCCGAACTTACCGAAGAGAATCTTCGAGTTCAGATGGTGATTCCAGAGGTGAAGGAACTCAACGAAAAGGTCGTAGAGGAAACCTGCACCAAAAGCCATAAGGAGTACTTTTCCGGCAGAACCCTTTGATTTCTCGCCTGTCGCCAGGACATTGGTAATTGCGGTGCCTTCGGGGAAAGGAAGCTGGCCGTGCAGATCCTTGCAGAAGTATCGGCGTAGTGGAACCAGCAGTACGACTCCCAGGAATCCACCGACGAGGCACGAGAGAAAGATCTGCAGGAACGATGGTTTAAGATCAAGCACGTAGAGTGCCGGGATAGTAAAGATCGCTCCGGCGACAACGACTCCTGAAGCTTGTCCCAATGACTGGATAATGACGTTCTCAAGTAGTGAGTTTCGCCTCTTGAAAAACGTCCCAAGGAAGACAGCAAGGATCGCGACCGGAATCGACGTTTCGATCACGTTGCCGGTCTTCAGTCCGATGTAGGCGGCTGCAAAGGTGAAAATGACCACCATGATTACGCCGATCAAGATCGAGCGTAGGGTGACCTCCGGTGGCGACTGGTCCGATGGTACGACCGGCGAGTAGGTCTCGCCGGGTTCGAGCTCTCGAAACGCGTTTGGCGGCAGAACCTTGGTGGGCTTTTGCGAACCTTCCATCCCTCATCTCCTCCTCGAACATTGGTATTTCGCAGGAGTGTAGCAGAGCAGAAGGTGCTGATCTTGAGAGTATGTTGTGAGAGCCGCTGGAACGGTGCGATTACTACCGCAGTCTGACCCGTGATTCGCCAACCCCGACCTCAACGTCGATCGAGGCTTCACCGTCTCCGCGCCACTCAGCAGAGTTGCCCACAAAGCCGCTTTTGGAGTGCTTCTTGCCATTGGCCCGCACGCTGGCGCTGCCGACTCCACTCGCGCATTCAACACGGCCCGCAGCTTGTCTTGGCGCGATCACGCTGGCGTCACCAACGCCAACTTCAATAGAGATGTCGCCGCTCGTGGTTTCGACGACAACGTCTCCGACTCCGGCCTCGACGCTGATGCCGCCGGTGAGGCCACGGATTGTCGCGTTGCCGACGCCGTGCTCGAGGTCAAGGGCGAGCGTCTTTGGCATCATTACGGTCCACTGTTCCTCAAACTTGCGGTTCTTCGAGTCGGAGTCGATCTCGAGATGCAGCGTGCCTCGGACCACCCTGGCGCGAAGAGTTGCGGCTTCCACCTGGCGTTCAGCACCTTTACGAGAAGAGAAAAATCCTCCCCACCTGGGCTTGAGGATGACCTCGGCTTGGATCGCCTTTTCTGATCCGACGACAATTTCGACGTCTCCGACTCCGGCCTCGATATTTACTGTGGTAAGTCCGTCTGACTTGACAGACTCGAACAGAGTTCTCGTTTCGGCAAAGCAAGGTAGTGC
>JAAESQ010000658.1 GCA_024229275.1 bacterium
AAGGCAAGGAAGATCTGCTTGCGAATCCCGAACAGGGCGCTGATGGCGTAGAAGAGCGAGTAGCGCTTCTTGAAGACAAGGCGGCGCGATTTGGCTCCGTCCTGGCCGACTCTGAGAGCCAGATAGTAGATTGCTGCGAAGCCCGCGGCCACAGTAGCAAGCGCGTAAAACACCATGTAGTTGTCGCCGATGTTGCGGGCGACAATGAAGATGACTCCGACACCGACGATCGTGCCGAGGTTGCGCGCGCCGCCGAGTTGGCCGAGGCGGTGACCTTCGCGTCCGCCCTGGGCGAGGTTCAATCCGATTGGACCTTCTACAGCGAATATGATGTGGTCCCCAAGCGACCAGATGGCAACGAAAACGACGACCATCGCAGTGGATGGGCTGAGGAACCCGAGGCCGAGTGCGCCAATCGCGGAGAACGCCATCGCGAAGGCGGCCATCTGAGTTTCACGCATGTAAGTGAGCATCACGCCAGCGACAAGCATGATGAGAAATCCAGGGAGCTCGCGCGGAAACTCGAGCCAGCCGCGCATCTTGGCATCCATGCCGTGAACGTCGGCGAGGTAGTTGTTGAGGGTGGCCATAAAAATGCCGCCGGTTGCGCCAAAGAAGGCGGTGGCCCATAGTGCGTTGCGAAGGTCGCGAGGAGCCGAGCGGTAGCGGGAAAGAAGCGATGCCATCAGCCGGAGGAGTATAGCTCCTCCAGCCATCCCATTTTTAACGCAAGCTCTCGGTCAGTCACCGAGAAACAGAGTGTGAATCGTCATCGAATCTAGCTATTTCTTAACATATTGTGATTTTTTAGGGATAATACGGCATCCTGCCTCCCGGCAGGGGTCCGGAGAGACATACTTTGAATAACGTTCGCTGCTTTTGCATCATCGCTCATATCGATCACGGCAAGTCCACTCTCGCCGATCGGCTGATCCAACGCTGCGGCGCGGTCGGCGATCGCGATTTTCGGGATCAGATCCTGGACTCGATGGATATCGAGCGTGAGCGTGGCATTACGATTAAGAGCAACACCATCACTCTGAGTTACGAAGCACAGGACGGCGTGACCTATGAGTTGAACCTGATTGACACGCCTGGGCATGTCGACTTCTCGCACGAGGTTCGGCGTTCTCTGATGTCGTGTGAAGGGGCTCTTCTACTCGTTGATGCTGCGCAAGGAGTGGAAGCCCAGACTGTCGCAAACCTCTATCTGGCAATGGAGTACGATCTCGAGCTCATACCGGTCATCAACAAGATCGATTTGCCATCGGCGGATGTAGAACGAGTGCAAGAGGAGATCGAGGAAGACCTTGGGCTTGATGCCACCGATGCGGTGCTGTGTTCGGCCAAACAGGGTGAAGGAATCGACGAAGTGCTCGAGGCGATTGTGCATCGTCTACCGCCTCCCCTGGGATCGGTGGATGACCCCCTGCAAGCGCTCATCTTTGACGCTCAGTACGATGCCTATCGTGGGGCCGTCCTACTCGTCAAGGTCCAGCACGGAGTACTGGAAGCAGGGCAACGAATCCGACTGATGTACACCGGAGTTGAGCATGTGATCGAAGAGGTGGGCTTGCTGGGACTTAAGCGTGTCAAGACCCAGCAGCTCGAAGCGGGTTCGGTCGGCTATGTCATCGCAGGCGTCAAAGCGGTGTCTGATATCGACGTCGGCGATACGATTACTGATGCCAACAACCCCGCGCAGGAACCACTGCCGGGATACAAAGAGGCTAAACCTGTCGTTTTTTCGTCCGTGTATCCGATGTCGACGGAGGAGTATGGAGATCTCACCCGAGCTTTAGAAAAGCTCAAGCTCAACGACGCTGCATTGATCTACGAGAAGGACTCCTCCGCAGCTCTCGGCTTTGGATTCAGATGTGGTTTCTTGGGACTGCTTCATCTTGAGATCGTCCAAGAGAGGCTCGAACGTGAGCATGATCTCTCATTGCTGCTGTCTGCTCCGTCAGTGCGATACCGAATTCTGACCAAGAACGGCGAGACGATAGAAATCGACAATCCGGCGTTCTTCCCTGCGGCGGATGAGATCGATGTCGTCGAGGAACCCTTCATCAAAGCCTCCGTCATGATGCCGGACCGCTACATCGGTCACGTCATGGAGTTGTGCCGGGATCGTCGCGGGGAGAACACGTCCATCAACTATCTTTCCGTAGGGAGAGTCGAGCTGACTTCGGACATGCCTCTCGCAGAGGTTCTCTTCGACTTCTACGACCGACTCAAGTCGGTAACCCAGGGCTACGGTTCATTCGACTACGAAATGACCGACTACCGACCCACTGATGTTGTGAAGGTTGAGATTCTTGTCAACGGCGAGAGTGTGGATCCTTTGGCCCAACTGGTTCACCGGGACAAGGCCCGAGAGAGAGCGATTCACTACTGCGAACGGCTCGCTGAGACAATTCCGAAGCAGCAGTTCAAAATCGCGATCCAGGGAGCGATCGGTGGCAACGTCATCGCGCGCAAGACCATCAACGCCTACCGCAAAGATGTCACCGCGAAATGTTACGGCGGTGATATTTCGCGCAAGCGGAAGTTGCTCGAGAAGCAAAAGAAGGGCAAGAAAAGGATGAAGATGGTCGGCCAGGTCGAGATCCCTCAGAACGCGTTCGTTGCTGTTCTCAAGTCCAAGACCGACTAGGACCTAAATTGACCGATTCTTGCAGGCGATCTGCACCAACCTCTTGCGTCCTGGACACTTGTGCCAATGCTCGACGTACCGAAGGGTACGCCTCCACTTGTCGTAAGCACCAGAACATCAAGATCTTGGCACATCTCATCCGGCAGAATCGCTCAGTTTAGGTAGGAACTCATGAACACCTCGTCGGATCGATCCAGGCCGGGACTGTACGTGCATGTCCCGTTCTGCCGAAGTGTGTGTCCCTACTGCGATTTCGCAGTGACAATCGCAGGCGAGCAACGCCGTGAAGGGTATCTCGAATCCATCCTTCGTGAGGCGCTCCACCACCGTCATGGGGAGTGGGCGGAGTTCGATACCGTATATTTTGGAGGTGGGACCCCGTCTCAACTCGAGCCAGATCAGCTTGGCCGCATTGTCGACGATCTTCGTGAAGCTCTGCCGATCAGCTCGGATGCACAGTGTTACCTTGAAGCAAATCCGGAAGATGTGACACCGAAACGTGCTCGCACATGGCGCAACCTAGGCATTACCATTTTGAGCCTCGGGATTCAGTCCTTCGACGATGAAATTCTTAAATTTCTCGGGAGAGGTCACACATCTCGGCAGGCCGTCGAGGCGGTGACTACGCTCCGCGAGGTTGGCTTTCCAACAGTTGCGGCGGATCTGATCTATGGTATGGACGGGTTGGATCCTGAGGGCTGGAGGCGACAGCTGGAGATGGCCTCGGATATCGGAATAGATCACCTGTCGTGCTACGAGTTGACTGTTCACTCACGCACGGTTTTCGGGCGGCGGCTGCAGCGAGGTGATCTTTTCGAATTGGAGGGCGAGAGCAAGGCAGATCAGTTCTTTCTGACCCACCGGCTTCTCGCTGAATTGGGTCTGCCTGGATACGAGGTCTCGAACTTCGCTCGGAGTGAGAGACACCAATCGCAGCACAACCTCAAATATTGGCGACACGAGCCTTATCTTGGACTTGGCCCATCGGCCCATTCGTTCGATGGCAGCAGGCGATGGTGGAATTTTTCCAAACTGAGGCTTTGGGCTTCCGCGATTGCGATGGGGGGCTCCGCGGTCGAAGAGACAGAGAATCTGAATCCGCTCGAGCTTGCGACCGAGGCAGTGATGTTGGGACTGAGAACGTACGAAGGGGTGGATCTCGAAAGGGTTGAGAAGACATTCGGGGTCGAGCTTCGCGCTGCGAACAAACTAGCATTGCAGCGATTCATGGAACGAGGTCAGATCAAGGTCTCCGGCACATGCGTGCGTCCAACCCTTGAGGGCTTGGCGGTAGCCGATTCACTGGCGCAAGGTATCGTGCCGGAGTTGGGTGTCTCGACGATTCGAGGGTCGGATCCGTATCACGAAGAGGAAGGGGGAAATCGGTGAGAGAACTGAACCCCGATGCAGATTTGGACAAACTGATCGATGAAATGAATGCGGAAACTTCGCAGCTTCACGTACCTGAAGGAGCGAGTAATGTCTCAGGCTCCGAGAGCATCACTGTCGCTCCTCCGGGAAGGGTGGAAGACAACGATCCCCTTGGTGTCATGATCCAGGAGATGGCGCGCCAAGGGGCGTCAGATCTGCTCCTGATCCCGGGGGCCTCGCCGACCTTGAGAGTCGACGGATCGTTGAAGTTCTGGCCAGCCGAAACGGTGACGCAGGAGCGGGTCGTGGAACTGCTCGAGCCTTTCCTGCACGAGACGAAGAAGAGCGCACTTGCCGGTGCAGGCTCGATCGACTTCTCCCTTCGCCTCGAACTCTCCACGGAACGCTCCGGCAAAGGGATGTCGATCTGCAGAGTACGTGTGAACCTCCAGCGTCAGCGCGGTGAGTTGGCGGCTGCGCTACGACTGCTACCGAGTCGGGTCCCCAGCGTCTCCGAGCTGAATCTGCCGCCCGTGATGGAGACATTCACACAATCACGGAGTGGATTGATCCTAGTCTGTGGCCCGACCGGTGCGGGCAAGACCTCAACGTTGGCTGCAATGATTGACCAGATCAATCGCACACGCCGCCAACACATCATCACCATCGAGGATCCTATCGAGTACGAGCACACGAACCATCAGTCACTCGTCGAACAGGTCGAGATTGGGTCCGACGCGGTGTCCTTTGCCAGGGCTTTACGATCTGCTCTCCGGCGTGACCCGGATGTCATTTTGGTCGGCGAAATGCGGGACTTGGAGACGATGAGCACGGCCGTCACAGCGGCGGAGACCGGCCACCTGATACTTTCAACGCTCCATACTGGTGACACTACTCAAGCTGTTCACCGCATTGTTGATGTGTTTCCATCTGAGCAACAGCAGCAGGTTCGTCATCAGCTGGCGCTATCGCTATCAGCGATTGTTGCGCAGCAGCTGATCCCCCGTATCGGTGGTAAGGGGAGAGTTCCCGCTGTGGAGATACTGGTCGCTACTCATGCGGTGCGTCACCATGTGCGTTGTGGAGCTCTCGAAAGGATCTACAACGAGGTTCATGGAGGACAACGGCTTGGAATGATGACCCTCGAGCGATCCCTTGCTGATCTCGTCAAACAGGGCGAGATTGAGGTCGACCAAGCACTGCAACGTGCACCGCGCCCCGATGAACTGAAAAGGATGCTCTGACACGAAATCCTGACAACGTGTGTTGCGTTGCCTGAGGTATGAGAAACGCTCGCAGCACTCGAGGACAACAACAGGATGCGAAATGGGCGGAGTATGTTTCAGCTCTGCGCGGAGAGGCTTGGACGCCGTTTGAGGAGCATTGGGATCGATATCTGAAGGTTTTCTCGCAGAGACAGAACGATGATGGGCCGCCAATTGCATGGAGTCCATCGCCGTCAGTCATTGAGAACGCGAATCTCACGGCACTTATGCGGGACATCGAGTGCGACTCATATGGGCAGCTTCATGAATGGTCGGTGACGCATCGGGATCTCTTTTGGGACAAAGTGATCCGCCGATTGGGAATTGTTTTTCATGATCTGCCGCACAAGATCCTCGACCCCGGTCAAGGGCCGTCAGACGAACAATGGCTGGTCGGCGCGCGATTGAACTGTGTTGACTCATGCTTCCAACCTCCGCGTGACGCTACAGCGATCATCGCGGCTCGGGAGGATTCGCCTGGACTCTGCCGGACTACTTACGGTCAGCTTGAAGACCTGGTCGACAGAGTCGCTCAAGGTCTCATGCGACTCGGCCTATCTCCGGGTGCTGGTGTGGTGCTGTATATGCCGATGACGGTTGACTGCGTGGCAGCCTACCTCGGCGTGGTTCGGGCCGGGTGTCACGTTGTATCAGTGGCTGATAGTTTCTCTGCCGATGAATTGCGGCGGCGAATCAAGATCGCTGGAGCCGCTGCAGTGGTGACTGTGACCGGATATCAGAGGGGAGGGCGATGGATCTCTCTGTATGACAAAGTCTGTGATGCAGAAGCCCCTCTTTCGATTGTTGTACGTCGGGCGGGCGATTCTCCGCCCTCACTGCGTCGGGGCGACATGGAGTGGGGCGACTTTATCGGCAACGAACCAGAAACCACCCGAGCCATCTGTAATCCTGATGAGACCACGAATATCTTGTTTTCATCCGGTACGACAGGTGATCCTAAGGCAATACCCTGGACCCACCTGACGCCAATTAAGGCGGCGATGGACGGTTTTCTTCATCAGGACATTCATGCCAGAGATGTCGTCGCATGGCCAACGAACATCGGTTGGATGATGGGGCCATGGCTCATCTACGCATCACTGATAAACGGGGCGACCATTGCTCTTTTCGACGGTGCGCCGACGACGCCCGGGTTTGCCGATTTCGTTGCCGATGCAGGTGTGACAATTCTAGGAGTTGTTCCATCGTTGGTACGTGCATGGAGAACGAGAAATGCCGTAGGAGAAGGGCTTTGGAACCGGATCCGAGTCTTTTCATCAACTGGAGAGCCCTCCAGCCGGGAGGACTATTTATGGTTGATGAGTCGCGCCGCCTATCGAGCCCCGGTGATCGAATATTGTGGTGGAACTGAGATCGGGGGTGGCTACCTGACAGGCACGGTGCTTCAGGATGCCTCACCGGCCACTTTCACGACGCCTGCGTTGGGACTCGACCTAGTTGTGTTCGATGAAGGAGGGGAAACCCAACCTGTCGGAGAGGAAGGGGAGGTATTCCTCGACCCTCCCTCGATCGGCCTGTCACAGTGCTTGTTGAATCGCGACCACGATGAGGTCTACTTCAGTGGATGTCCGGGGGCTTCGAACGGTCGTACACTGCGCCGGCATGGTGATCGGGCTATGCGTCTTCCGTTTGGTTTCTTCCGCATGCAGGGGCGGGCGGATGACACAATGAACTTGGGCGGCGTGAAAGTGAGTTCGCTTGAGATCGAACGTGTAGTCAACGAGCATGCGGGGGTAGCAGAAAGCGCTGCGGTGGGTTTCCAGAGCGAAGGTGAGGGAGCTGAAGAGTTGGTGCTGTTCGTCGTCGTGTCCGAAACAGCCAACGATACGAAGCAGCTTCGAAAGGAACTCTCTCAAAGAATTGGTCGGCACCTCAATCCACTGTTCAAGGTGAGTCGCCTAGTAGCGATGGAATCATTGCCTCGAACAGCTTCGAATAAGGTGATGCGTCGTGTGTTGCGCGACAGACTTCGCCTGGATAAATAGCGATCCGGGAGCACATCGCCCTCAAGGGCCTGAACGATTCCTCCGCTGCCTGGTATGCTTCGCCTGTCATGGGATCCCAAGACAAACTTCTGCAGGTTGACACAGAACTAAAGCAAACGACTCAAGCCGTTGCCAAAGATGGGTTGGCATCGGATAAGCCTGTGGTGTTTGAAAGCGATAAGTGGGTAGGCCGCGTCAGTCGCGCCTTCAAGCCCATCGACATCGATAGCGCAGTGGAGAAGGTCATAGATCCGGGAGAGGCTTCGCAGACCATTCATTGGGGTCGCAATTATCTCTATTCAACAACCTGGGAATCGAGTTCCGGTCCGTTGGATGTAATCGTCAAGCAGTTCAGAAACCAAGGTCTTCGCCGTCGTCTTGATCGTCGGTTTCGTGGCAGCAAAGCTGAGCGTAGTTGGCATGCCTCTCACGCAATTCTTGCGGCCGGATTGCGTACGCCGCAACCGGTTGCTCTGATCGAGTCACGGTGTGCGGACGGGCCGTCCTTTTTTGTGTGTGAACGTTTGCCGGCGTCTGACGAGGTTCGTCACTTCTTTCGTCGGCGAAATGGTGACACCGAAGCCGGTGAGTTCCCCGATGTTGCTCCTGAAGAGGTGCTCGAAGCCCTTGGGTCGTTGGCGAGAGATCTTCATGATCAGGGCATCTGGTATCGCGACCTCTCCATGGGCAATATTCTGGCTGAACAACAGGAAGAAGACGGTGAACTCCTCTTCCACTTGGTAGACACCAATCGTGCACGGATCGTCCCACACCTCAGCCTGTGGCGGCGCTGTCGAGATATCTCGCGACTACCTGTGCTGCGCCGCGAGGATCGAGAAATCTTTCTGAAGAGCTACTGGAGCGAGGTTCCCTCCAGATTTTCACTTCGGTGGATGCTCTTTGTCGGCTCGATGGAGTCCTATCTGTTCAAGCATGCCGTCAAGAACCGGCTCAGACGACGCAAGAGGGTGCGTGGCGGCAAACATGGAGGGGCGCACCACCCCCACATCCCTGCGGCCGAAGATGGTGCCTCGTCACGCGACAAGATGGTGTGGGATCGGCTGTCAGATCAGCCTCATCAGCATGCGGGTAGGATGGAGAAGCTGGCGATCCGCGCTGCCGATCTCCCTTCCCACCTCTACGATCTGGCCCTGCTTGCTTCAGCCTTCCCCAGTGCATGGAAGCGGTTTCGACAACTTCAGGAAGAGCGTCGAAGTTGGCGAGCAGCTCTTGATGGAATTGGCCTGTGCGTGAGGCCGTTTGTTCAGGATCCCGATTCGCAGTTAGCTGCCATCGAAGACCTCGGTGTTCGAAAACTGCTTCTCCGGCTTCATCCCTGGGAGCAGGATCACACGAATGAGTTGCGATTCGCACAGGAACTGTCAGACAGAGGTTGTGAGTTGGTTTTTGCTCTGCCACAGAACCGGGCCTTGGTTCGTGATCGTAGCCGGTGGCGGGCGGCTGTCACGGAGATATCCGAACTGTTTACGCCGTACGGTAGTTGCTTTCAGGTGGGGCAGGCCCCCAACCGGAGCAAGTGGGGTACCTGGACACGCAAGGAGTACATTGAGCTTTACGCGGAAGCGGCAGAGATCTTGCGGAACCGTCCGGGCGTCGAGGTCATAGGCCCCGCTGTCATTGATTTTGAACCTCATGCGACGTTAGCACTCGTCAATAGGCGCTACCCGGGTCTTCGCTTCGACGTCGTTTCGAGCTTGCTCTATGTTGACCGGCGCGGTGCACCTGAGAACAAACAGGTCGGTTTTGATACGGCGGACAAGGCCCTATTTCTTAGCGCGATCGCTGAGACCGGAGCCAGTGGGAGTGACCGCAGTTGGGTCACAGAAGTCAATTGGCCGTTGTGGGAAGGGCCACATTCGCCGGCAGGTAAGACCGTGTCGGTTACAGAGGACGCCCAGGCGAACTACCTTCCCCGGTACTACTTGCTCAGCCTCTGCTCGGGTGGAATCGAACGCGTGTACTGGTGGCGCCTAGTCGCTCGCGGCTATGGACTCATCTCAGCCGGAAACGACGGCAAACTGCGACGCAGGGCGAGCTTCAGTGCACTGCAGACTCTCATTCAGCAGACAGCTGGCGCGGTTTGTGTCGGATCCGTCACCCAGTGTGACAGCGTCTGGAAATGTCACCTGGACCGACGGGGCGATGAGATCATCGCAGCTTGGACGTGTGACGGTAGGCAAGAGTTTGAACTGCCGAGGGAAGCGATTGAGATTGTCGAGCGAGATGGAACAACTTGCACGCCGTCGATGGGTCGCCTCGCGACAGCCTCCCCGTCGATTCGCTATTTCAAGCTTGCGAAGTAGCGTTCCTTTGTCGATGAAACGAGCGCAATCAAGACAAGCGAAGTGACAACGTGTTAGCATTCAGTTTGCCTCTGACCAGCCGGAACATGGCCCTGCTGAAGGCCTTCGATGGTTCCGACCCGCGATCATCGACAGGCGGCCGGTTTTTGGGAGAGCGGGAGTCCTCTTGATGGCGGTGAAACTGGATGGAAAGCAGCTCCGCGAACTCAACTCAGCCTGAAGATGGCAATGTGAGACGATTCGCAGTCTCCGCAATCGTGACGTGCTTCAACGAGGAGCACAATATCGGTGATTGCATCGAATCTCTGTTGTGGTGTGATGAAATCGTCGTCGTCGACTCGTTCTCGACCGACCGCACGGCGGAGATCGCACAGTCTTATGAGAGGGTACGTTTCTATCAACGAGCCTATTTCGGGGCCGGTGCGCAGAAAAACTGGGCCTTGCAGCAGATCCAGAATGATTGGGTTTTCATTCTTGATGCCGATGAACGGTGTAGCCCTGAGTTACGAGTTGAGATTGATGCGCTCCTACAGTCGGAACCGGCCGCTAGCGCCTATATGATGAATCGGCGGGTCTTTTTCCTCGGCTCTGAGATCCGCTATTCGGGGTGGCAGCACGACCGCGTCTCCCGCCTGTTTCGCAGAGGAACCGCCTACTACGAGAACCGAAGGGTTCACTCGCTCCTTCGCACGCAGGGAGAAGTGCCGATTCTGTCCCATCCCATCGATCACCATATGGTCGATCTGAGCTTCGACGAATACGCGTTTCGCCTCGGCAAGTATGGCTACTGGGGCGCCGCTCAGTGCTGGCGAGATGGCATGCGCGCCAGTTTCACCGACGTGACACTGCGCCCGATCTGGCGGTTTCTGAGAACCTATGTTCTTCAGTTAGGTTTCCTGGATGGGATGCGAGGTCTGGTGTTCTGTCTGTTGCAGTCATACGGCACGTATATGAAGTTCGCCATTCTCTGGGGTTGGCAAACCAACCACGCGCGAGGAATTGAGCCCAACCTCCCGGATTTCGATAATGACGAGAAGACCTGGGAGGGTCTGAGCGAGGTTGATTCCGGCGAGTAGACCTGATTGTGAAGCAGTTTCTCAATCGCCTCCGACCGTACCTGAAGGACTACTGGGGTCGCTACCTGCAGGCTGTGATAGGCGTTGTGGTGTGTGCAGCCTCGATCGGTGCGGTCACCTTCCTGATCGAGAACGTACTCGACGACATCTTCGGCGCCAGGGACAAGGACGCGCTGTTCATACTTCCGCTGATCATCATTGTCCTTTACCTCTTGCAGGGAGTAGGGCGCTACGTACAAACGGTCCAAATGGGCTATGTCGGTGAAGATGTCGTTCGTCGCATCCGCAACACTCTCCTAGATCGGCTTTTGTATCAGGACCTTTCCTTTTTCAACACCTATCGAGGCGGTGAGTTGATCTCACGGATCACCAACGACATCACTCGAATTCGTACGACCGTGTCTCAGCACATGGCTGTGGTAGCTCGAGAAAGTACAGTAATCGTTGCCTTGATCGTGGTTGCGGTGTTGAAGAGCCCCCACCTGACCTTCTGGGGTCTAATCGCTCTCCCTGTTGCGGTATACCCCCTCGCTTGGATGGCCAAGCGGGTCAAAAACCTCTCGCATCGCTCACAGGAGAAGGACTCAGATGTCACCGCGAGGCTTTCGGAGATCTTCAACAACATGGAGATCATCAAAGCTCACTCGACCGAAGGCTTCGAGTCTGAACGATTCCAGAGAGACAACCTAGAGTTTCGACGCATCAACATGAAGGGTGTGCGAACCCGCCAACTCGCAAGTCCTTTGATGGAGCTGATCGGTTCGGTTGCCGTTGCTCTCGTGATCTGGTTCGGTGGAGCGCAAGTAATTGACGGAACGATGACTACGGGTCAGTTCAGTTCCTTCGCCACCGCATTATTTATGCTCTATACGCCCATCAAACGAATATCGGTTATTTACAATCAGATGCTTGAAGCGGTAGCGGCGAGTGAGCGTGTATTCGCGCTTATGGATCACGAGCCCAGCATCAAGAGTGGGGATCGTGATCTCGAAGGTAGGATCGAAAAGATCGAGTTCCGTGACGTTCACCTGCACTACCAGGCTACAAAGGCCATTCGAGGGGTGAATTTGACCGCTCGCCGGGGCCAGACAATCGCTCTTGTTGGCGATAGCGGTGGTGGAAAGACATCAATGATCAACCTGGTGCTGAGGTTGTTTGATCCTACATCCGGCGCGGTCCTCGTCGATGGGGTTGATGCTCGGGAGTTGAACCTCGCTCAGCTCAGGTCACGGGTTGGGATCGTGACCCAGCGTGTGTACATCTTCAACGACACCGTGGCTGCGAACGTAGCCTACGGAGCAGATGTAGAACCCCAACGTGTTGAGCAAGCTCTGGTGCAAGCCGGCGCGTGGGATTTTGTGTCCGAATTGGAGAACGGTATCGAATCCGTGATTGATGAGTTCGGCGCCAACCTGTCGGGAGGCCAGCGCCAGCGACTTGCCATCGCGAGAGCCATCTACAAGCAGCCCGACATACTTGTGCTGGATGAAGCGACCAGTGCGTTGGACAATTTGAGTGAGGCGGCAATTCAGTCCGCACTCAATACCGTGTCGCAGTCGACAATTACCTTTGTGATCGCCCATCGCCTCACCACGGTTGAGCTTGCAGATATGATCCATGTCATGCGACACGGCCGGATCGTCTGCTCTGGCACCTACGAGGAGCTCCTTCGAGATTGCTCTGAGTTTCGCAGTCTGTCACGGATCAACAGCAACGGAGAGTAGACGCTCTTCTACTTGAAGTAGAGTTCGCTTACGAGTAACTAGGTTCAACCTAGGACGATGAGTGCCGCCGAAGACGCTGGTACAACGGCCCCGATGGCGCCCATCGAGCGGTGGCTACGAAGAGTAGTACCAATGTGCCCCATAC
>JAAESQ010000659.1 GCA_024229275.1 bacterium
ACCGTCACCTCGATGGACAGGTACGACGCCTTCGAGGTCAGCTCACCCGAAAGCTGGCCGCCTTCTCGGCGACGAGCCTTAGCGGCGAGATCGAAGCGAAGAAAGTCGCTGCGTTCGAACAGAAAAAGGCCGAGCTCCGGGAGCAGATCGAAACGTTGACAAAAGAACTCGATGAACTCAAAGCGCAACGCAAAGCGGTCAAACACCACATCACCATCGCCGAGCTACCCGAAGAGGAACGCTTCAAGCAACTGAGCACCCAAAGCAAACACCTGATCGATACCATCAAGATGGTGGCCTACCGCGCCGAAACCGCGATGGTGCAGATGGCGCGGGAGAAGATGCGCCGAGAGGACGATGCACGAAGTTTACTTCGATCACTCTACAGCACGGAGGCCGACCTGCTGCCCGACGAAAACGCCGGGACCTTGACGGTGCGAGTGCATCACCAGGCCAATCGTTGTGCCGATGAGGTGATCGGTCACCTTTGTAACGAGCTCAACCAGACCGAGACGGTTTTCCCGGGTACGACCTTGCGCCTGGTTTATGAATTGGTCTCCACCTAGTCGGTCTCCGCTCCTGGACCTGCTTGCGCACCAGAGGTCGTGGCGGTGACGGCTTCCCGTAGCCCGTTTGTCCGCACACTCTGCGGGTGTTTTCTTGCGGTGGGGTCATTTCAGAATCCCTGAGATCAGGAGATC
>JAAESQ010000660.1 GCA_024229275.1 bacterium
CCGGCCTCCCAATCGCCGGCATTGAGCAGTTGCAGGCGCTCAATCGCGCCGGCATCAGCCAATTGGGATACCTCTACAGGTGTCGTTGCGGTCGCAGCCAACGCGGCAGGATCGGCGTTCCCGAGGAGATTCATCGCCAAATAGGCGATGATCGCGCCGCCGATGATGAGAGCCGTGCCCTGGATGAGATCCGCCCACGCGCAGGCTTTGAGACCACCTGCAAATACATAGACCGCCGCAAGGCAACCGATGATCCAGCAACCGACCGTGATGCTGCCGAGGTCGAGGCCAAGCAGAGACTGCCCCTGGAAGTTGACGGTAATGACCTTGGCGCCCGAGTAGATGACGGACGCCGTGGGTACGCCGACCAGGATAATCAGCGTCGAGATAGCCATTACCGTGCGAGCAAAGGGGTTGTAGCGATACTCGAGGAACTCTGGAATGGTGTAGATGCCGCTGCGCAGGAACGTTGGAATGAAAAGAAACGCAACGACCACTAGGGTAATTGCCGCCATCCATTCGTAGCTGGCAATCGCCATCCCGAGCCAGTCGGCCGCCTTTCCGCTCATGCCGACGAATTGCTCGGTCGAGATATTGGCGGCGATGAGCGAGAAGCCGACCAGCCACCACGTGAGTCCGCGGCCGGCAAGGAAGTAATCCTGAGCGCCGGTTTCGCTATCGGCTTCGTCGCGTTTGCTCTTCCACAGACCAATCCCGATAACCGTGGCAACGAATCCTACGAAAACGATGATGTCGATAATGCCTACGCCCATGATGGCCTGCCTTATTCAGCGCTAAATCTGTAAAAAGTCGTAGATGAGTAGGTGTCCCCGGGCCTCAGCGCCGTGGGGGGGAACTCCGGTCTGTTGGGTGAGTCGGGGAAGTGTTGCGTTTCCAGGCAGAAAGCGGAGCGGCGGGCGTACACGGCGTTGTTCTTGCCGTGGAGGCTGCCGTCCAACGAGTTACCTGTATAGAACTGGACACCCGGTTCGGTGGTAAAGACTTCCATAACCCGGCCGGTCGTCGGCTCAAAGACCCTGGCCGCGAAAGACAACCTCGCGTCGGCCCGATTCAAGACCCAATTGTGGTCGTAACCGCCACCAAATTGGAGCTGTTCGTCATCGGTATCGATCCTTGCACCAATTGTGTGTGGTTTTCGAAAGTCCATTGGTGTTCCGTCCACACTGCGCATTTCCCCGGTGGGGATGAGGCTTGAGTTCACCGGTGTGAAGTGATCAGCCTTGAGAATGAGTTGGTGGTCCAAAATGTCGCCATTGCGGTGGCCGGCGAGATTGAAATATGAGTGGCTAGTCAGGTTGATGTGCGTGGGCTTGTCCGTTGAAGCGTGGTAATCTAGTCGGAGTTCGTTGTCTCTAGACAGCGTATAGGTGACAGAAGCTTTCACCTCTCCGGGGAATCCCTCATCACCATCGACGCTGACGGATCTGAGCTGAAGTTGGGGTCCAACGGAACTGGATAGCGGGTGCGCCTGCCAGAGCACCTTGTCGAAACCTGTAAGGCCGCCATGGAGGGTGTTGTTGCCGTCGTTCTTGGCAAGTTCGTAGACCTGATCATCGAGAGTGAACGACCCGTTACCAATGCGATTGCAGTAGCGACCGATGATAGCGCCGAAGTAGGGGTGCCCCGCAAGGTAACCGTCGAGGCTGCTGAACCCGAGTACCACATCGTCGATCTTGCCATGCGCATCGGGAACACTCAGAGCAGTGACGATCCCACCATAGGTCGAAATCGATACTTGCATGCCGTGGCCGTTCGAAAGAACAAACACGTTGACATTGCGACCGTCGGGTAATGTGCCAGAGGTTCTGCGATCGATGTTGCCGCTCGTGTTGTGCAAAGTCATGTGAAGTCAACCTTCGAAAATCTGCCAGCATGGCTTGCGCGTGAACTGTACGGCCACACTGACATCTGCGGACATCATTATAGTGAGCCCTTTGGAATCATCCGTTGTCTTGTCTGAAACCTCTCTTCGGGTGGACATGATTCGGGGACTCGGCGTTGAGTGTGCTGTGAGGTGCTACGATTTAGATCACTGGAGTACCAAACCTATGAACGATGAAAGGTCGACGCTCGCGTTGGACGTTCAGCCAATCGCGTGGAGACTGCTGCTGATCATTGCTGGCGTGCAGGTCCTGCTGCACGTGCTGACCAACGGTAACTACGGCATCTTTCGCGACGAGTACTACTACTTGGCGTGTGCTGATCGACTGGCCTGGGGTTATGTCGACCACCCGTCGTTCTCGATCTGGGTGTTGGCGCTGTGGAAGGCGGTTTTCGGTCAGTCGGTCCATTCGATTCGAATTCTCCCAACCCTGAGCGGAGGTGCACTGATCGTTCTCGCGGGAGCGATTGCAGCTCGACTTGGTGGTGGACGTTGGGCGCAGCTATTTGCTGGCATCGGTACTGGCATCGGTGGCTCAGTGATGGTGATGACTGGCTTCTACTCGATGAATTGTTTCGACCTGCTGGTGTGGTCCGGAGCCTTTTTCCTTTTGATCAGGATCGCGAGAGAGGCCGATGGACGGTGGTGGCCGTGGCTCGGTCTACTGCTTGGTGTGGGACTGTTCAATAAGATCGGGATTCTGGTCTTCGGCCTGGCCATGGTCATTGGGTTGGTGCTCACGCGGCACCGGCGGCATTTCATGGACAAGCGCCTCTATATCGGCGGCGCAACCGCGATGCTCTTCCTGCTGCCTTATGTGTTGTGGAACGTTGCCAACAGTTGGCCCACTCGAGAATTCATCGACAACGCCAAGCAGTACAAAATCTCCGCCATGTCGCCACTGGAATTTCTGAGTGTAAACGTACTTGACGCCAACCCGGTGACGGTTCCGCTGTGGGTCGGTGGGTTGCTGTGGCTCCTCATCGCTCGACGCGCCAAACCCTATCGCATCATCGGCCTGATGGTCATCGTGTCTTGGGTGTTCTTCGTTTTTCAGAAGAGCAAACCCTACTACTTTGCTGCGTCGTTCCCTGCGATGATCGCTGCCGGCGGCGTCGCATGGGAGCGGTGGACGGGAAGTCGACGCTGGAAATGGGCACGGTGGGCGATGGTCGTCAACCTCGCTCTCGGCTTGACGATCGTACTTCCGATGACCTTGCCGATCCTAACGCCACAGAATCTGGATGCCTTCCAGAAGCGCCTCGGAATTGCTCCCGTTGCCGCCGAAGTCGGTCACACCAGCACGTTGCCACAGCATTTTTCCGACCGCCTCGGCTGGCAGAACCTGGCCCGGGTTGTGGGGGAGGTTCATGAGGATCTGGCGCCTGCTGATCGTTCAAATGCGATCATTCTCGGCAGGAACTACGGCCACTCCGGTGCCCTTGAGTATTGGTCAAGCAAGCACGATCTCCCCCCTGTGTACGGCAGGCACAACAACTACTGGTTGTGGGGACCGCCGCCGATGGACGAGGAAACTGTCGTGATCGCGATCAATTTCGAAGTTGAGGATCTCGCAGATTTCTTTGATGAGGTGATCGTGGCCGGCGTTGCAGAAACACCGTGGGCTCAGGAGTCGCACCTCGAGATCCTTGTATGCAAAGGCATCAAACATCCCATCGATGAGGTGTGGGACGAGGTCAAGATCTTCATATAGAGGTGCAAGGGAATCGGCAAGGAGTGTTGCTTCACTATGGAGTGTGACAACCAGCCTAAAACGACTCACCAACAGTGAAGTACCACGCATCCGAATCTTCGCCGACGGCATAGTCAACGCTGAGGTTGAGGCCGGTTGTCTTGGATATTTTGTAGCGTAGCCCAATTCCGGCACTCGGCAAGATGTTGCTTGTGTTGTAGTCGCTGAGTGATTCGCCGACCTGGCCGATTCCGGCGAAAGCAACCATGCCGAAATTCTTGTAGAAGTTCCAGCGGTACTCAGCCTGCACCGTGACCATGGTCTCGTCGCGGTATCGGCCCGAGACATATCCTCTGAGATCTCCACCCTGGCCAAACTGGCACAGTGCGTAAAAAGGAGCGTCACCGGGCGTCATGCACAACGTGCCACGTGCTGCAAGGACGGACGTTGGATTCAGCTCATGATAGGTGTTGTACTCAATCTGAGTGGACTCAAAGTCAAAATCACTGCCGATGGTCTCGTTCGATATGCTCCACTTGCCATCAAATAACTGCCCGCGGTGGGGATTGAACCTGTTATCGCGGCTGTCGTACTCGACAATGAAACCAAGGCCGGCAATCTTGCTGTCGATTCCGATTTCGGGTGGCAGAACGATCCCTTGAGGTGTTGTCTTGATAGAAGTGGTTACGCTGGCGTACCAGTACTGAATACCGCCGTACCAGTGTCCTTTGATCCTCCTCAGGCCCTCGGCGCCTGCAAACCAGCCGTCTTGTGAGTAGGGGATTGAAAGGTCATTGTCTCCGAGGATGTTGCCGATTCCGTAGTACTCGAGGTTGAGATTGAACCCAACAGCTGCAGCTTTCACCTTCCATGCGTCATCTTTGAAATGAGCGACTTGTGCGATTCCGTAACCGAAGCTGTCGGAGTCCGTGTAGGCGGCGCCAGCAGCCGTGAACGACGGCTGAGAGCCCTCGTCGAGCTGATAGAGGTACATGGCAACTGCAGCGAGACCAGTGCCCAGAGTTGGGTTGAGAATAGGTACAGGCGCGACGACGAATTCCCTGTCCTGTTCGTCCTCGTGGATCGATTCCAGAAGGTCGGTTGGATCATCCAAGACCTCTTCCTGCGCGATCGCAGGTGCAGCAGAAATCGTGGTAGCGAGAGCCAACGCAACGACAGCGACACGATTCATGGTCTTCACGGGGGGGGAGTGTACACGACTGACTCGGAGGGGGTTGGATCGTCGAAGACGAGTGAAGCCACTAGTCCTGTTCCCTGGCGTTCTGCAGATCTCGGAGCGTTTCAGCAATCCTATGAGCCTCAGCCAAGTGTGGATTGAGGGCCAGTGCCTGTTCAGTCGCCGCTAGAGCCGCATCAATGGCCAATCGGTGTTGTTCGTCTCCAATTTCAGGTGTTGAAGCTCTTAAGTGCAGTGCCTCTGCCTTGACTGCGTAGAGCTCGGCGCTTTGTGAGTTCACAACTAGCCCTCTGGCTACAGAGTCCAAAGCGCCAGCAATTTCATCTCTGGGGCTTTCCCCCTGAAGCAAGCTCCAACTAGCGGCAATTATTTTCACTCGGGCAAGTTCGAGGTGAAAGTCTGAATCTCCGGGGTCGAGCGTGACTCCGGCGGACAGTGCGTCTATTGCATGCTGTATCGCAGGTCGAGGATCTTGGCTCGCCTCAAATAGCGCATCGGCTCTGAAACGTTCGGCGAGACCAAGGTTGTACAAACCGAGGGAGTATCCCGGACGCAACTCAACGGAGTGTTGATAGCTCGTCACCGCTTCGGCAATCGCCTGCATCGGATCCTCGCCAGCATCAATCTGATACTCGGCCAGAGTCAGGGAGGCATTGCCCCGGTTGTTATGGTTGGATGGGCTCGCCGGGTCGAGTTCGATAGCCCGATCACAGCAGGCAACGGCTTCTGCCAGACTGGGGTGTGGATTCCCTCCACTCCCAATCTCATGCTCAGCTCTCATGACCAGAATGTTCCCAAGATTCGTATGCCCAGCCGGCCACTCTGGAAAGATCTCAATCGCTTGTCTGTAACTCGCGATTGCAGCTTCGATTGTGGAGGTTGGATCCTTGCCACGTGAGCGTTCGAAATAGGCTGCGTAGAAGTTGGCAGTACCTAGCTGGTTGTATGCCTCTGCCAGGCGCGGATGCAGCTCGATCGCGTGTCCCAATGCCTTGACCGCCAGTGCCAGGGTGGGCCGCGGATCAATGCCTCGTCGAAGTTCCCACCTTCCTTTGACACCAAAGACCTGGCCGAGGACGGTGTGTGCTGAGGGTCGGAGGGGGTCCCGCCTGACAGCCTCCTGCGCTGCGGAAAGAGCTCGTTCGAAGGTGATCTTGGGATCTGCACCTCTCTTCATCTGGGCCTTAGCCAAGGACAGCAGCATTCGACCTTCGCCGACTGCTCCCATACTGTTTCCGGGATCAACTTCAGCTACCGAACGGCAAGCCGTTAAATGCAGATTCGATTCGTCTGGTCGAGCAGTCTGGATCGCTAGGAGGTGATCAAGGGCAAAGACCTGCCGTCGACATTCGGCAGCATATGCACCAGCGTCACTGCGAGCAACATCAAGCGCTGCCGTCAGAGCCTTCCTGCTGGCATCCAGCAGCGTACCAACCTTCGTCTCATCTCCCGTCCAGAGCGCAGGGGAGACCTGATTGAGGAGTACTGAGGCTTCCTTGATCTTGAGTTCGTACTGCCATGGTTGTTTGGCAAAGGCGATCTGAAAACCCGCCAACGCTTCATCGTTGCGCCCCTCTAGGGAAGCGAGGAGAGCCGCGTTTCGAACATCGACGTCCAGACTCAATGAGTCAGCGGTACGCAGATGATCGATGGCCGGCTGTTTGAAATCGGCTTCGATCTCCTTTTGACGGAGGTCGCGCAGGGCGGTATCAGTGATGCGGTCGCTTTCGGCACGAGCCTTATCGTACAGATCGCTCAGCACCTCACCGAGAGCAGCATGGATTTCCGGGCCCTCAAAGTCTGCAATCTGAGCGTCGATCAGATACTGATGTGCCTCTTCAGTTCTGCCGAGAGCCATCGCACCACGAGCCAGAGCGTACAGGCCAGGACCCTTCCCAACCTCACCCAGCGTAGCGGCTTGTGTTTGGATTGCAGCCATTTCCTGGCGTACGATCTCGCGGTACGGAGTAGTGTCAGATTTCGGGAGCATCGCAGCGTAGCGCATGATTGCTTCTACCCTCTCAACCCGAGCTCCAAAACGCTGCGCTACACGGGCATTTCTGGCGGACTGCCAGCGGGCATGGACAGCGAAACCTGTAGATATGATCACGAGCAGCGAAGCTATAGCAAGGAGGCTCGCCAAGCGTCGATGCTTCTTCAGCTTCTTGGTGATCAGATAGGCCAAGCCGGGAGGTCGCGCAGTGATGGGTTCGCCATCTAGAAAACGGTCGAGATCTTCGGCCAGAGCTCGAGCAGAGTCGTAACGCCGTGCCGGATCTTTTTCCAGGCATTTCATGACGATGGTCTCGACATCTGCCGGGACTGACGGAGCGGATTTTCTCAATGGTGGCGGCTCTTCGAAGAGGATCTTCATCAGAGTCGCCATTTTGCTGCCGCCTTCAAGGGGCCTCTTACCGCTCACCAATTCGTAGAGCACCACACTGAGGCTGTACACATCAGTGCGGCGATCGAGAGTATGAATCTTTCCTTGAGCTTGTTCTGGAGACATATATGCCGGCGTACCCGAGACCGTTCCGGTGATGGTCTGACCGGATTCGACGGCGGTGTCGCGCGCCAGGCCAAAGTCGACGACATAGGGCGTCAACGTGCCATCGCTGTTGCGATCAACAAGAATGTTGTGTGGTTTGAGGTCGCGATGAATGAGGCCGGTGCGATGAGCGGCATGGACGGCCATCGCGACGTCACGAACGATGCGAATCTTTTCTTCGAGACTGAGCTGCTCAGTCGCTTCGTTGAGGGGTGGGCCGTCGATGTAGTGCATAGAGATGAAGGGCTTGCCATGCACTGTGCCGACATCGTAGACGCGACAGATGTTTCTGTGATCGACTCGAGCTTGAGCCCGTGCCTCCTGCAGAAAGCGTTCTGGTTTGATCTTAGAATCGCCATGCATGAACTTCAGGGCTACCCAACGATTGAGTTCGAGGTCAAATGCCTTGTGCACTTCGCCCATGCCGCCGCAACCAATGATCTTTTCGATGCGATAGCGTTTCAGGTTTCCGACGAAGTGAGAAATCGTTGATTCCGTGGCAGGAAGTTCATCTCCAGATTTCGGAGCACCCAAATCGAGGTTGGTCTCCGTCCGTTGTGTAGCATCGGCTGTGTCCAAGGCAAGATCAGCCAGAAACTCTGTCAACTGCTCTTCTTCAAGCTCGCCGCGGTATATGAGGTCAGCCAACCGCTGACCCCAGCGCATTTGCAGCTTTAAGGGAGCCTCTCCTGTGAGATCTTGATCGACGTGGCCTTCAGCCAACCGGTGAGAGGCCACCAGTGCGGATATCAGACGGGCTTCGGTTCGTTCGTCCACTCGAAGCTATTGTAGCTTCGGTTTTAAGATAAATGTTGTGGGGCGGGATCGTTTTTGAGCCGATCTTGCGTTTGAGCTCGTTCATCACCACTAGCTGTCCTAGCCTCTGCAGAGACTCACTCATCTCATAGCAGAGTCCGGTGGGTAGTCCTATGGGGTGGGCTACTTGAGTCGGCGGGAGATTCCTCGATTTCGCTCCCAAAGACATGGATCAACAAGCATCATCTTTTCAGCAACATACGACCCCAGTCTGTCATCCTGAGCAACGCCACGCCACTCTCGCGGCGGAAACTCAGGGAGAGACACCAAACCTCAATACTTGTCACCCTGAGCGGAGCCGAAGGGTCTCCCGTTGAAATCAGTAGTATGTATGTTGTTTTAATTCAGTAGATTGCTAACTGTAGCGGGAGATCCCTCCACTCGCCTTTGGCTCGGTCGGGATGACAGTATCGGGATGATGTCTTTGGGAGTGTAGCGACGTTCGACTCCGCTGCGCTCTGCTCAGGATGACAACCGCTTAGCGGCGTTGTCATGCCCTGAGTCAGCGCCGGACCGGTGTGGATGTGTTCGGAATGACAGAACGGAGGCCACTATCATTTCTTGCAAGAGGCTCAGTTGTCGTTCTATGTGAAAATGGGCTTTCCCAGGAATCAGTCGGGCAAAGAGTTTCTGATGAACAAGGAGTAGTCATGACTCAAAAGTTACTGCTTACGATCCTGCTTTTCGGCTTGGTTTTGGGTGTGTGCGAAGCGGCCGAGACTGATGCTTTTCAAGCTGCCAAGGACCGGTCGAGTCTCGGTCGCCGAGACGCTGTCTCCGTAGAGCAAACGACGACAGCCGGCTCCTCGCAGTGGATTGCGCCGTACCACCCGCTCTATCAGTGGAGTGATGTCTCTGCCGTTGAGGTGCCTTGGGAACTGATCACTCATCTCGTTCTCGGGTATGTAGTGCCTGCCGAGATTTCAGCGAACGAGTACACCGTTGAGCCACCGTCCTGGTTTGGGACGCAGCGCTGGTCTGACGGTGCCCAGGAGTATATCGACGCGGGTCATTTGGCTGGCCGAACGGTTACCTGCATGCTTGGTGGGGCGGGGTCGAATCCTGGCGGGATCTGGAATCGAGCAACCTCGCCGGAGAACGTTCCTACCTTCGCTGCGAACATAGTCGCCGAGCTGCAACTGCTGGGTTTTGATGGCATGGATTTGGACTGGGAGGATGGCGTCGACTACCAGGGTCTGGTTCGATTGGCCCAGGAGCTTCGAGCGACCTGGCCAGATGCAGTAATCACGATTCCTACCGGTTTCACCGGGGAGGATGCGGCTCCTTTAGCGGCGGCCGCAGATGCTGTCGATGCATTCATGCCCATGAGCTACATCGCTATTCCTCAGTGGGGTGGCTGGACGTTGCCATCACCTCTGACTCCTCTGTACGTCATCGGCGCCAACAAGAATTCAGTTGAATGGGTGCTCCAGGCATGGATCGCAGCAGGCGTGCCTTCGTCAAAGATCGTCATGGGTGTCGGAGGTTTTGGTCTCGTTTGGGGTGACACCAATGGCGACGGTAGAGCGCCGATCGCGCCCTATACAAACGGAGGTGGTGGTCTCGCGGCAGGGGAGAGCGACGGTATCGCTTCAGACAACTCAGTCAGCCAGTCATGGCTGAGCGAGACATTGGCGGAGCATCCGGGAGCGTTCGTAGAAGCGTGGGATGCCGCACACGAGATCTCGTACTGGCACACCGCTACAGAGTTTGAACAGGTGACGGTCGATGAGCTGTACTGTGGTTCATGGCGTGGCTGCGCTGCGACCGAGGACGTCAGTCTGGTCTTCTATGAGACTCCAAAATCGATCCGCACAAAGTTGCTCTACATAGACCAGAACAACATGAAGGGAATGATGTTCTGGACGCTTTCTCAGATGCGAAACGGAAGCGCCTACCCGATTCTTGAAGCTGCAAGCGCAACCACGCCGAGAAGAACACTGGGTCTCAAGACTCCCCGACGTGCTTCTCGATGGAATGGCGTTATCCAGGCTTATGGCGCTGATTCTATGAGGCGTTGACCATCGATGGGGAGTGGGTTCCCAGACTGTTGTATTTCCGGGGTGGGTCACTCATCGAAGACCACTGCAGACGTGAGCTGCAACCCGGCGGCGAGATGCTCGTCAAACACTCAGGAAACACCTACGGTTTGGCTAGCCTGCACTTCTCACCAATTCCTACTGCGACAACCGATACACCACACCATGTCGTGCTTTTCGCAACTCGCCCTTCTCAACGCACCGCAAGTGCGCCTGCGGCGGTCGAGTTGCGAAAATCCCAACATGGCACTGCGTCTCGACTGTCTCGCTACGAAATCGGTGAGAAGTGCAGACTAGTCTCACGAAAGCCGAGAAGTCCGACAGCCGCAACGACATACGCGACGCCACCGAGAATGAACGTCAACGAAAAGCCCCAATTAATCGCAAGGATCATCGCCAAAGCTGGTGCCGCAACCGATGCTGCTCCGTTGACCGCCCAAGCCCACGAAACGAGACTTCGGTCGAATCGGTGTGCGAGTCGGACACCAAGAGGAAATGGCA
>JAAESQ010000661.1 GCA_024229275.1 bacterium
AATGACCATGCCGCGTGTCGTCGAGCCTCTATCAGCCATCTTGGCGAGGTCCTTATCAGACGGCGCGCATGGCTAACGAGCACGGGCGGCGATCCAGGCATAGCCACTGAGGCAAGCACCGAGAGCCATACCCGTGCTCGTCCTTCTTTATATAGGACCCCAGGTTCCGCATTGTTGCATTGTGGAGGGGGGGCCAGGCGGTCGGGCTGTTGGCAGGAAAGTCGGCCAGGCGGCCTCAATTGAGCCCTTCTCAGGCGGGCTAGGATCGGGCTAGTTCCCATCCGGATACTCTGGAGGGGGTAGCGCAGTTCTCGATGCGGAAGCGAGTGAATATTGTGCAAGATCCAGGAAGATAAGGATTTGCGCGGAGGCGTACTCCTGTACGCCGCACAAGAAAATCCGTAATCTGAAGCCGAGATTGCCAAAAAACGTTGTTTCCGGACGAGAAAACGTCGATTCACCAGCTTGAGGAGAGCATAGGCAACGAAACCGACACGTGCAGGTCGAGTTGGATGAGTCGTCTCGACGGGGTTCGCAAGGAATTACTTCGCTCAGGGGCGAAGTTGAAGATTGCGGATACCGCTAACAACTGGGGGTTCTGGCACGTGGGCCAATTCGCGGCAGACTATCGAAGACACTTCGGAGAACTGCCATCGCAGACACTGGATCGCGTTCGTTCATGTCTCCAGTAGTCACATCGTCTGCCAAGAGCGAAAGGTGTTCTCGCTCGGATCAAGCTCAGTGGGAAGGGTCGACGGGTGGAGAGAAGTGCGAAATAATGACGCCGATGGTGTCCGAGGAGGAACGATGATCTTTGCTCCTGAAAAGCGAGCTTTGGCTCTTGGCTGCTGTGTAGCGTTGGCGTGTCTGGTGTTTGTGGGCGCGCCGACGTTGGCATGGTCTTCTGAGGATGAGGAGCACGAACAACATTCGACGCACGGTGAAGAGGTCGAGCATGGGTCGGGTGGTGGCCACAAGAACGAGTTCGCCGTGTTTCTCGGCATCACCGACGAGGGCAGTCATGGGACCGAGTACACCTCGGGCCTCGAGTACGAGCGCCTGATTTCAGACCACTGGGGTATCGGCGGCTTGATTGACTACGCTGGCGGCGACTTCAGGAATCTGCTCGTCATGGTTCCGGTGTTCTATCATCCCACCCACAGGTGGAAGCTCCTCGTTGCTCCGGGAATCGAGTTCCACAACGGGCGAGGCTTGGTAGAGGATCATGGGCACCGTAGCTTGGACAAGGATGAGCGCTATTTTGTGATCCGGCTCGGCGTTGCCTACGGAATTCCCCTTGGGAAGAGCTTCAGTGTTCAGCCGACCGTGAATCTCGACCTGGTCGACGGAGAGAAGGTCTGGGTGTACGGAGTGAATCTGGGGTACGCGTGGTAGCGGGGGCTATACGGGGCGGACGGGACGAACGGCCGTTCGGAATGATGAATGATGAAAGCGGAATGATGAAATGGAAAACCGCACAGCTCTGGCGACGGAGGCAAGCCTCGGAGGACGTCGTCGAGTGATGCTCCCGCGCTCACCATCGTCCTCGTATGGTGAAGGTCCGTGATGTTTGAACAGGAGGACGCAGAGAGCGCAGAGATAAGAAGTCCATCTTTGTTTGCTCTTGTTCAACTTTGTTCCCCTTGAAGTTGCAGCTCATGACTCGCTAATTTGTTCAGTTGGTTGGGTTTTTGTATTTAGTCATTTGCCATTGACTATATTTATTCATTCGATCGATCACCTCAGCACGGTTGCCGGCTATGTGGAACTCCTCGCGTCGATGGATGCAGTTTTCATCCAACCGGCTCTCATGGAGGATAAGCTCACCGGTGCTCCCAAGAAGGCGCGCAAGGTGATCCCTTCATCGGTAACGATAACGGACTCGGGCTCGGTTCAAGATGCCTGCGTCCCAGCTTCCCAGCGTTTGAGATGACGATGAGGGTTTGAAGTCCTCTCCGTCTTGCCGCATAGCCGTTCGTCCCGTTGCTCGCGCCTTGCAGGCGTGGTGCCCCGCCGAGATGAGCGGATGGTCGTAGCCGGAGGAACCGACAACGACCAGAGGCCGCTCCCTTCAACGTGGTCGCCCCGCGCAGCCTTCTCTTTGCTCCGCTATTATTGTCTCGAATCATGCTGAACCGAAACACATCTTCCGTCTGGTTTGACTACTTCCTTGTTGCGCTGTGCGCGTTCGCGCTTGCGGCACCGGCCCTCGTCTCAGCCCAGGAGCCTCCTCCTGAGCCGTCTGAAGTGCCGGAAAAGATCGCTTCTGAAGAGCCCGAGGAGTCCGTGGACGAGAGTTCAGATGCCGAGATAGGCGCTGGTGTCGTAGCTGTCGAACCAGATCCCGAGAGCTTCAAAGTCAAGTGGGCGGATTTCAAGGAAGCTGCGCTCGGTCTGACGGACTTCACCTTTGCCGATGGCAGGCTGAGATTCAGGACGGGACTCCACGTTCAGGCTGATGGAACTCTCTTTCGGCCCTTGAGCGAGCTAGAACAGGCTCTTGGTGTCAGGTCTGACGAGCGAGCCGATTTTCGAAGGATTCGCATCAACGCAGAGGGCATCTGGAAGACGTTTCACTTCTCCGCATCTTTTGACCTGGGCGCCGACATCGGTCTGAAGGATGCTTGGCTCGAGAAGGAAGACGAAGGCCTACGGGTGTGGGGTGTTCATCTGGGCAAGCTGCGGATGGGCCAGATGAAAGAGCCCTTCAGCCTGTCGCGTCAGATGGCCAGCAACGACCTGCCGATGCTTGAGTGGGGGTTGCCTGTGTCCACCTTTGCTCCTGGACGCAACGTCGGCGTCATGATCCATGACTCGGGCAAGCGAGGTCGAGGATCGTGGGCGGCAGGCGTGTTTTCGTTCGGACAGAAGGCGGAGGACAACGCGTCGAACTCGGTGTTCTCCATCACCGGACGAGCGACCTATCTGCTCATCTCCCCGAAGGAAAGTGATCGACTACTGCACGTCGGCGCGTCCTTCTCCACCCGATCCCCTCGTAGCGATGAAGTCCGGTTTGAAGCGCGACCTGAAGCACGCTTTGCGCCATTCCTCGTTGACACAGGCAAGGTGGCGGCGCGCGGCGAAACGCTCATCGGCCTCGAGATGGCGGGCGTGAAGGACTCGGCGTGGTTCCAGACTGAGGTCATTAGGACCGACCTGGATTCGGAGAGCATTGGAGATCCGTCCTTTTGGGGCGGCTACATCGAGGTCGGTTGGAATCTCACCGGCGAGGTGCGACGCTATGAACCTAGCAATGGCACCTTCCATCGCGTCGTACCGACGAATCCGTACTCGAAGGGCAATCCTTTCAAGAAGGGCAATGGTGGAGCCTGGGAGGTTGTCCTTCGCGCATCGACCGTCGATCTCGACAGCGGCCCGGTCGAGGGCGGCAAGATGACCAACATTGGTGTCGGTGTCAACTGGTTCCCGACGACCAAAACTCGAGTGATGCTTAACTACATCAGATCCGACGTGAAGGATGTCGGGGCTGCCAACGTCTTCATCATGCGTTTCGTCTGGGTTCCCTGGTAGAGAACGATGGGAACGAAGAAGAATGATGAAAGCGGATCACGCCGAAGGGGCTGGATAGTGGCGTCGTCGGTTCCTCCGACGCACGGCACTCCAGCCATCTCGGTGGAACACCATGGCCAAAGGCCATGCGTCAAGATGAAATGGGTTTCCGCACGATTGTAGGACCAGTGGCTCGGGTGAATTGACTGAGGCCGATTCGTACCTTTCTTCTATCCCAATGAAACGCCGATGTGCCCTCGATTGCAGAACCAGTCGTTGCCCTTCGCGCAAAAGCGGGTAGGGCGCAATTTCATCTTTCAGATTTCTGCTTTCATCTTTCCTAAAACGGTGTTGCCACCGGGAAGTCCGGCATATCGATGATCGGGGGTGGTGCCACGATCACGGTTGGTGGGTAGTATCCGCCGCCGTAGAACCCATGGCCCCAACCTGGGCCGTAGCCATAGCCTCCGTATCCGTGATGAACAGAAACGTAGGCCCGGCTTCCACCGTCGTAGTACGGGTCACCACAGGCGGACATGCTGAGGACTGCTGCAGTGAATAGGATGGCGCCGATCAACAAGATCTTTCTATTCTTCATCGTGTCACCTCATGCCTAGCTTCGAGGTTGTAAACAAAGAGGGCCGCCCCTGCCGGATCGGCGACAAGAGCCACTCGGCCACCTCCGAAGCTTGGGGCAGGCTCGAGAATGACTCGGCCTCCAAGCTCGGTCACCTTCTCGAGCACAACAGGGAACTTGCCGACTCCGATGTATGGCGCCCATGCGGGTTCCACGTTTTCGTAAGGAGTCTTGAGAACTCCGGCTCGAGCGGTGTCGTCGGTCTTGAAGTATTGGTAGGATCTTCCGTCAACTTGCGTTTCGGCGGTTTCGAAGCCAATGACTTTGCCGTAGAACTCGATCGCGGCATCCACGTCGACGGTCCAGAGTTCAGTCCATAGCCAGGCGCCGTGTCCCGTGGCGCCGCCGATTTGAGTGAGTGGTTTGGCGAGCAGGATCGGAGCCGATTGTGGGTCCTCGATGACCGCGTAGCGGGCGAATCCTGGGAGTTCATCGACATCGACGCGGACCTTGGCGCCCAATTCACGTGCCTGCTCGACTGCGGTATCGACGTTTCTCACCGCGATGCCGGCCAGCCAGAAGGACTCGTCTGCTTCGGGCAGGGAGTCTTTGATTTCTGAGATGCCGGCGATTGGTTTGTCATTGAGAAGAACGACCCAGGCACCGGTTTCGTGAAGATGGTACTCCCAGCCGAATATTCCGCTGTAGAAGTCCATGACAGCATCGGCGTCCTCGGTCAGCAGATCCCACCAGATCACGGTTCCCGGTGGAGTGAGTGGTGGTTGGTCGGCTGCGTCGGCGATCGGTATGGCCATAGTCAGGGCGATCGCCATGCAGCTAAGAAACTGGCTGCTGGCGCGAATGAGTGTGTCGTGCATATGAACTCCTTCGTCCAAGTGCGAACGCGTCGCACGTTGATGAGGATACACGGAACTATGGCTATGCGGGGCGAACGGGACGGACGGGAGGAAACAGAGATTGAACCACCAAGAGCACGAAGATCGCGAAGGCAGCACAAAGTGAGAAATGGGGCGGTTCTTTGAACCGCAGTAAGAGTCGGGAGACAGCGCGGTTCCACAGGAATCTGTCTGATGCAACCTCCGCCACACTCTCAGCGGCTCGAAGAGCCGCCATTATTCTCTTCATAGTGTCTTCCTTCGTGTGCTTGGCGTTCTTAGTGGTTCAAAAACTCACGCGCGAATCGTTTCTGACACGCGATGAATCGATGGCGATTGGGATGGGGATGGCGATGGCGAAAATGAGCAGGCTTACCTCGAGATCATTCACTTCGAAGGAGCGCCTCGGAGCAGGCAACCGCGATGTCCCTCGTCATCGTCATCCTCATCGTCATCGTTAGGGAAGGCGCGTGAGGACACGATGAAGATGACGATAGCGATGACGATGAGGATAGGTCGTACGTGCGTTCAGCCGTATAGCCGTCCGTCCCGTTCGACCCGTACAGCCTCTTCATGCCACAATACCCGCCGTGAAACGAATAGCGACTCTCGTTTGTCTGGTGCAGCTGCTTCTCCTGGCAGCCTGCGCCTCCCTGCCCACTGGTTTCGAACAGGTGCCGAGCAGAACCTGGCATGATCCGGACTCTACTCAGCTGGGTTCGTTCTTTGCTGAATTCGCTCCCGACGATCCTGAGCTTTCAGGAGTTCGGCTTGTCAGCGATCCGCGCGAGGCGTTTCGTTCCCGATTTGGTTTTGCGGCTCTCGCCGAAAAGACCCTCGACCTGCAGTACTACCTGTGGAAGGATGATCTTACCGGCCAGCTTCTCCTTCACCGCGCCCTGGAAGCAGCTGACCGTGGTGTTCGAGTGCGGATTCTGATTGATGACATTTTTCATTCAGGGCGTGACGATCTCTATGCAGCGATCGATGCCCACCCGAGAGTTGAGGTTCGCCTTTTTAATCCCATGGGGACACGTGGTCTCGGCCGGAACCTGAACTTCGTTTTTCACAAGAGCACCCTGAACTACCGCATGCACAACAAGATTTTCCTAGCGGACAATGCGGTGGCCATCGTCGGTGGGCGCAACATTGGTGATGACTACTTTGGAATCGATCCCAAGCTGAACTTTCGAGACCTCGATGTATTGGCGGTAGGTCCCGCAGCTCGTCAGGCCGGGGTGGCCTATGACCTGTATTGGAACAGCGAAGTTGCCGTCCCGATCGCAGCACTCCTCAAGAAGCCAGTGGGAGAAGTCGAATTGAAGCAGCTCCGAGAATGCCTCGAGGCTTCGCTGGCGAAACTCGAAGGCCTTCCCTACACGGTCCCCAGGAATCCAGACGACACCCGGGTTGCGTTGGCGAACCTCGCATCAGACATGGTGTGGGCCGAAGCTGAGGTCATCGTCGATCCCTTGGCTCGTTTCGATGGTGATACAGAGTCCGAATTCGTGCGCTGGGGACGTGGGCTCGACGAATCGGTCGAGCACGAGATCGTCGCCCAGACTGCCTATTTGATTCCCGCCAAAGAAGGCATCGAACAGATGGCGGAGTTGACAGAGCGGGGCGTGCGAGTCCGCATTCTGACCAACTCTTTGATGTCCAACAACCATCTCACCGTGCACGCTCACTACATGAAGTACCGCAAGCGCTTGATCCGGGCGGGTGTGGAGCTTCACGAGTTGCGCGCCGATGCTGCGATGCTCGAGCACTTCAAGGAGATCGAGAATCTGATCGCCGATTCGCACGCCGGACTGCACACGAAGGCCTTCGTGATCGATAAGAAACTCAGCCTGATTGGCTCCTACAACATGGACCCGCGTTCAAGAATCTGGAACTCCGAGATCGGTCTGCTGGTGAAGAGTGAGGAGTTTGCGTCTCGGGTAATGGCCGAGATGGAAGAGGATTTCGATCCCTCCAACAGCTTCCGTGTCACGCTCGACGAGAACGATAAGCTGCGTTGGACCGGCTCGGGGGAAGACGGTCCGCAGGAACGGACCCGCGAACCAGGAGCAGGGCTCTGGAAGCGGTTTGGGGCCCGGCTCTTCAGTTGGATACCGATTGAGAAAGAACTGTAGCCGATAGCCGGACGGGCTTTACGGGACGAACGGCTATACGGCAGGACGGCTGGGAAGCAGGACTCGGGATCCGTGACGGCCGTCGTACTTCTCATCGCTATCGAGAAGCAAGGGCACGTGAGTGCTTGAACAGGAGGTAACGGAGAAAACGGAGATAGGAAATCTTTCTCTGTTTCCGCTGTTCTCATCTGCTCAAAAGTTCTCTCATGGACGCCAGCCTCAGAAGGAATGCCGATCCCCAGACAGTAGAAAGTAGGGAAGGCAGAGTTCTACTCCTGTCCTCCTCTGCTACCTCTGCGTGCTCCTGTTCAAATCTGTTCTCCTTGATGATGCGGCTCATACCTTGCCGAGGTTGTTGTCGTATTGAGGTTCAACACCGAGAAGCGGACGCTAAAGGATTCGATGACGATCGGGATGGCTATGGGGAAGGGCCAGGCACTCATCCCGGGGTCTTTCCCTTCGTAGGAGGTCATTGGGCGATGCACCCTCATTGGCCATCGTCCTCGTCATCCTCATCTTCATCGTGTGGAGAGGCCCGTGAGAATACGATGACGATGACGATAGCGATGACGATGACGATTGGGACACGCCCTGCTTTCCTCACCTCTACCTCACCCTCACCGCCTCCATCTGAATGCGGCCGCCCTGCATCGAGAAGCGCACCGTTTCTGCTAGGCCGTTTGGGCCGATCTTGAACTCGAGTTCCCAACCCTGATCGGGGAGGAAGAACTTGGTCGCGGACTCGGGAACGAAGTTAGCGGGAGGCATGCCGGTCGCAGTG
>JAAESQ010000662.1 GCA_024229275.1 bacterium
CATCCTGCTGCCCGCATATTGTGAAGACTGCAGCTATCAGATCCACATGCCCTACGATCTGAGAATGCGCCTGGCGCTCGATTCGATCGAGTTCGCCGCGACCGAGATGCCGCGTTTCCATGCCTTTCTCGAGGATACCTACTACATCAGTGATGGTGGTCTGAATGGTGTCGAGGAGATGGCGCTCGGTTTCGTCGAAATCCGCGAAATCGTGCGCACTCTGATTGACCGCGGTATCGATGTCGACTCATTCGCTCCGCGCATCGCGATTCTGGTCAACTGCCGGATGGATTTGTTCGAGGAAGTGGCGAAGATCCGGGCGACCCGACGCATCTTCGCGCGCATGATGCGCGACGAATTCGGCGCTAGAGACCCGCGTTCCTGCTCCTGTGCGATCACTGCACATACGTCCGGCCTCTCGCTGACGATGGCCCAGCCGGTCAATAATGTTGCGCGCGGTGCGGTGCAGGGGCTCGCTCTTGCGCTGGCCGGTGTGCAGGCGGTCGAGATTTCATGTTTCGACGAGGCCTACCGCACGCCCAGTCATGATTCCCATATGGTCAGTCTGCGCACCCAGCAGATCGTGCAACTCGAAGCCGGCGCCGACCGCGTGGCCGATCCGCTTGGCGGCTCGTACTTCGTTGAATCACTGACCGACGAGATGGAGCAACGTATCCTCGAGATGGTCGCGGATATCGAGTCGATGGGAACGTTGAAAGAGGTGTCCGAGAGCGGTTGGTTTCGTGAACTGTTTCAGAATGCGATGACGCGCCGGGCGGAGGCGATCCAGGACGGTTTGGAAATCCAGATCGGGTTGAACGCGTTTGAGATCCCCGAAGACCAGGACAAATTGCTCCGCGACCATAGCGAATCGAAACTCGAACCGTGCTGGGATCGTA
>JAAESQ010000663.1 GCA_024229275.1 bacterium
ATCGCCGGCTACGATCTCTACCTCGGGACCCGTGCGGACAGCATTAAGATGAACGCCGCCCTCCTCACCGAAACCACCTTCACTGATATCGGCTATTCCGGGGATGAACGCCAATACACACTCGTAGCCGTTGACTCTTATGCTCATGAGAGCCAGCCCCGAACCGTCACCCTGCCCGTCATGCGGGCTGAACTCGTGGAGGGAAGCCTGATCCGCCGCGGGATCATGAACCAGATCGAATACGAGGTGGAAAACCTTTCCGACTCGCCCGTGGAAAACGTCCACGTTAAAACCGATCTCAATGGAAAGAACCACGTTTCCGAATCCTTCACCATGGAAGCCGGCGCCACGGGAACCGCCTCTGTGGTGGTGGGCGGCTACGCCGACCTGGAAGATTACGAGCCCATAACCACCACCATCCAAATCCTCCCCTCCACAGGCGAAAAGGTCGAGATCATCCGCAGTTCGGACATCGAGGTCGCCGACGGCATGCTCGTTCTCCGAATCTTGAATGAGGAGTTCACCCGGAGCGGCTCCGGCAAGGTGCGCTTCACCCTGGAAAACACCGGCGCGGAAGAGATCGAGGTGGTCACGGCCAGGAACTCGGGAAAATCACCTTCCAGCCAAATCCACTTCTATCTCATGGACGAAGATGAAAACACCCTCGCCGCCGCCTCATTCAAGCAAAGCGTGGGAGACTCCCTCGTCACCCTGTCCAACAAAAACACCGTGGCCAGGATCCCCGCAGGCGAAACATTCGCCTCGGACTGGATGACCCTTTCGGTTCCGGCCAACGCCCCGGACCGGGTGATCCTCCACCTCTCTATCTCGAACATTTATTATCACCAGGGGAAACTCGACCAGGTAAGCATGACCGGCCTCTCCACCACCCACGAGCTTTCTCTTTTAGAGACATCGTATTACGGAAAGATCACCGGAATCACCCCGGAAGTCTCCAAAGGAGATCAAAACATCATAATCAGCGGCCAAGCCGTTGAACGATCCACCGGCAATCCCATGGCCAATGTCCCCCTCAACCTGGTGATCACCGTAAAAGGATTCGAGCGAACCCACGAAGTTTACACCGGAGAGGACGGCGCATTTTCCTTCACCTTTCTACC
>JAAESQ010000664.1 GCA_024229275.1 bacterium
CTCCTTCATAAGGGACGATGAAGGTCTCTCCGGAGGGGAGATTGATGATCCGATCGCCATCTTTGAAGCGTGGTAAGTGGCCGTCATCCATCTCAGCCTTGCGATGCCTCAAGTCAAACCAACAGCGGTGTCCTGTGGAAAACAGCACGTCAACCAACTCGGCGCCTTTGAGGACATCTGCAATCGCGCTGCAACGCTCGGCGACCTTGCCGTAGTCAGCTGCCAGAGCTGTCCCTTCCATCCGCTCTTCGACGCCGGGCATCGACGCGGCGCGGAAATCCTCACGCCCTTCGGTCAGTTTCGCCAATGGTGCGGTTGCAGAAAAAGTGGTCATTGCCACCACAAGGGTCGAATCGGTGAGGGTATCGACAAGATCCACTTCGGTGCCACCCTGGGTACCCCTAGCCGGGAGATCACCATTGTTCGTACCAGTCGCTGGAAAACTGAGTAGCTCAGTCACCTCAAAGCCTCGCTCATCGCCGATCTTGACCATTGCATCACGCCATCGCTCGGCCATCGAACGCCGTGCCTTCCAGCTGTCTGTGTCATCCATCGCGCCATGCGGCTCATCAACAACTACGGTCACCTTCTCCCCGGCCTGCGGGTTAAAAACATCTTTCAG
>JAAESQ010000665.1 GCA_024229275.1 bacterium
CTGAAAGATGTTTTTAACCCGCAGGCCGGGGAGAAGGTGACCGTAGTTGTTGATGAGCCGCATGGCGCGATGGATGACACAGACAGCTGGAAGGCACGGCGTTCGATGGCCGAGCGATGGCGTGATGCAATGGTCAAGATCAGCGATGAGCGAGGCTTTGAGGTGACTGAGCTACTCAGTTTTCCAGCGACTGGCACGAACAATGGTGATCTCCCGGCTAAGGGTACCCAGGGTGGCACCGAAGTGGATCTTGTCGATACCCTCACCGATTCGACCCTTGTGGTGGCAATGACCACTTTTTCTGCAACCGCACCGTTGGCGAAACTGACCGAAGGGCGTGAGGACTTCCGCGCTGCGTCGATGCCCGGCGTCGAAGAGCGGATGGAAGGGACAGCTCTGGCAGCTGACTACGGCAAGGTCGCCGAGCGTTGCAGCGCGATTGCAGATGTCCTGAAAGGCGCCGAGTTGGTTGACGTGCTGTTTTCCACAGGACACCGCTGCTGGTTTGACTTGAGGCATCGCAAGGCTGAGATGGATGACGGCCACTTACCACGCTTCAAAGATGGCGATCGGATCATCAATCTCCCCTCCGGAGAGACCTTCATCGTCCCTTATGAAGGAGAGTTTGAAGCTGTACCCACCTGGACTTCAGGCACGATTCCAGTTGTCGAGGATGACGAGCTGATTCTCTTCCATGTCATGGGTAATCAGGTCGGCCTCGTCGAGGGTGACGGTCCAGGTGCCGAGCGTTATGGTGAGTTCTTCGCCGAGGATCCGGCCCGCGCGAACATTGCAGAGGTTGCCTTTGGAGTCAACGACAAAGCGGAAGTCACCGGGATTGTCCTCGAGGATGAGAAGGCCGGCTTCCACTGGGCCTTCGGGCGGTCTGACCACCTTGGCGGCGTCGTCGGAGTCGATAGTTTCGTCGGACCCGAAACCGTTATTCACCAGGACATCGTTTACGCGAAGGGCAATCCGGTTCAAGTCGAGAGGGCTTCCGTGATCCATCCCGATGGTCGCGTAGTTGATGTCATTCGAAACGGTGAGTACGTGGTCGGGTAGAACGGTTTACAAGTACAGATCGGCGCTCGTTGCACTGACGAGGCCGAGGGAGGATCGGTATGACCGAGACGACAACGACATTGAAAGACGCCGTCGAGGAGAATGGCTCCTACGCGGTGTGGGATCTCATGGATGATGACGAGAAAACAGCCGCTGCCACGGCCTTGTGGAGCAGTGGCGACCGCGAAACGAGAGCAGCGATCGAACTCGGGTTGGCGGCAGAGCTGAAGTTCCGGCCACAGTCGGTACGCCGGCTCCCGGCGGCCAAGGTCGCACCTCGTCTGGTGCGCATGGCGCCCACCTATCCCGAGTCAGTGGTGTTTCAGTTCCTCTTCCACCTCCATATGAGCGAGAGGCGTGAGCTACTCGTCGAGTTCCTCGATGCGGTAGAGATGCCCCATCAGGACGGAGTGCTCGATATCGAAGAGGACACTCCACCACCGGATGCGAAGAAGGTGAAAACGGCCGCCGAGAAACTCGCATCGTCACACGGTAAGAGGGCTCTGGTCTACCTGGCAACGCTTCGGGTCGCCGATGAGAAGCTGTGGGGCAACGTCGACTCTGTGCTCGAGAATTACGACGAGAAGGGCGAAGCTATCAAATCCTGATTCTGTCGAATCCGTATTTGAAGAGGCAATTCGCTTGGCGATCTGCCGAGCACGGAGAGCAGGCACCTGAAAACGGACGGCGTGTTATCCGACCCAACTTGCGCTGTTGCGGTCAGTTTCATGCACGGTCAGCTTCGCCAATCGAATCCCCTGTGGCAGTTTTGGGCCAAGCCGCTGATAGAAAACCCTTGCAAGGTTCTCGGCTGTGGGGTTGATCCCCTCAAGCCAACGCACCTCATGATTGAGGTGACGATGATCAACCTCGGCGACAATCGTCTCATTGACAAGTCGCTTAAGTTCTTTCATATCGATCAGAAATCCTGATACCGGATCGATGTCGCCCTCGACTGTGACCTCGAGTGCATAGTTGTGACCATGGCCGTAAGAGTTATTGCACTTGCCGAAGGTCGAAGCGTTCCATACGTCGTCCATTGCCGGGTTGTGCAGCCTGTGGGCGGCTTCAAAGAACACCTTGACCGTAACCTGAGCCGACATGATGCCTCCGCATGTCAAAGCGTTGAAAGATGGGTGAGTTATTCCTCCAGATCACGATACAGCATTACCCGCCGATCGTTGAGGAAGCCCAATTGTTCTCGAACTCGCTGTACTCGCTCGATATCCACGGACCCGACGATAAGGCCTTCCTGATGCGCTCGGGAAGCCAGAACTTCGCCCAACGGGTCGATGAGAGCAGTGTCGCCTCGGTGTTCGAGATCCTCGGCACTCCCGACACGGTTCACTCCGAGTACGAAGGCCAGGCAGTCGATTGCTCGCGCGGCAAGTAGGGTCCTCCACGCCAGAGCTCGCATGATCGGCCAGTTGGCGATGACCACAAAGAGATCCGTGCGCTGTGCGGCGGCACGAAACGGCTCGGGAAATCGGAGGTCGTAGCAGATCAAAGGTGTGACCCGCACCCCTTCGATCTCAACGGTTGTGAGTTTGCGGCCGGCTGTGAAGTGCTGGTCTTCGCCTGCCATAGAGAATGGATGTAGCTTCGAATATCGGGCGATCTCGTTGCCCGCGGGATCGATGATGACAGCTATGTTTTCGGGCCGTTCCTCACCGGGAACGACAAGACCACCGAGGAGGTAGACGCCATGAGTTGTCGCCATCGAAGAAAGCTGTTCGAGAATCGATTCGGCGTGGCGGGCCATGGCTCCAGCCCGCATCGAGAATCCGGTCGCGAACATCTCGGGAAGGGCGATGAGTCGAGCTCCAGTGGATGCTGCCTGGGCGACGAGTTCGCTGGATCGGACCAAATTGGCCCTGGGGTCCTCCCAGGCGATGTCGAGTTGGATTCCTGCTACGCGCATGCACTCCTCCGATGAGTGGAGACTAGCATGAGGGGAAGAACCAGAGGTGTCTCGCGACTCAGAGATCGCACCTATCGAATGATACTGATGGATGCGAGCACTCCCGACGGGCATCGCCTTCGTCATCGCCATCGAATATGGCGATAGGGTGGTGATATGGCTGCGACCGCGACCGCGACCGCGACCGCGACCGCGACCGGTACCGGATCCGGGTCCGGGACGGTGGCGGCGTCCGCGTCGAGGACCGGGGCAGCGAGTAGGGCTCTAAGCAAATGGGCTCGTTTTGGCTTCGAAGCATGGTCACTCCGTGTTGTTCAAAAGGGTCTGCAGCGACAGGGACAGCGGCAGGTGCAGCGTCAGAAGACAGGGACAGGGCCAGGGCCAGGGTCAGGTTCAGACGCAGCGTCAGGAGCCAGTGTCAGCAACGGTTCAGCGGAGGGCGGTGCAATATGTTCAGTCCGTGTCATTCATGGATGGATGCGAATAGCCGGTGAGCCGGCCTGTGTCAAGGCAAACCAAAGGTCGCTTCGCGATCCTTGACACAGTCCATCTCACCGGCGTGTGGGGGAGTCATGAATGACACGGAGGTGAACATGCTTAGATCGCTCTCACACAATGACCTGATCGCCAACACCAAGGCGCTTGAAGCGGCAGACATCACGATCGCCCTGGTCAGGCGAGTTCCAGCGCCACTCAAGCATCTCGCCGATCAGGCGCTACGAGCGGCGACATCGGTCCCAGCCAACCTTACTGAGGGGCACGGCCGATTCGGACGTGATCGACTGAACCACTGGCGCATTGCCTACGGTTCCGCTAAGGAAGTTGAGGTATTTCTCCATATGCTCACAAATGCCGGTGCCATCGATCGAAAGCAGTCCGATCGTGCCCGGGAGCTGTTCGACGAAGTCCGTGCGATGACGTGGTGTCTCATCCACAAGAGGTAATGGTCGGGATTCGTTCTGATAACCGAGGCCGCGGTTCGCCGCCGCGGTCGCGGATTCCGGTTTCCGTCCCGATTCCGGACCTGGACGCGGCCCCGGCCCGCTGTTCCTGCTTCTTACCACTGCCTCTGATTCTGTCTCTGCCGCTGAGACTTGTCGCTGTTTTCTGACGCTGCCGCCGTCCCGGCCCCGGTCTTGGTCTCGGAATCAGATTCAGAGTACAGAGTGGTTGTCACGCCAGACCGTCTCCAAGTCAACCTTAGAAGGCACGAACTCAGCAGCTGTGACTACCAGGGATTGAATCTGCCTGGATCCGTGTTCTCCAGTAGGATGCTCTCGGGACGGAGCAAAGATGGAATCAACGAATTCTTCGATGGATGACGGATATACCCAAGGCGATCAGGTGGCTGAGCAGCAGTGGTGGGAGCGGCCGCTGCGCGCGGTGTGGGTGATCCTCGGACTGAACATTGTGGTCTTTCTGCTGTGGCAGGTTGCTGGCGGCAGTGTTCCTCTCCAAACCTTTTTAATGGAGAATTTTCTGGTTAGTCCGCTTCACCTTCATGAGGGGTTGTATTGGTCGATTTTGGGATCGGCGTTTTCCCACAGTGAGCTGTGGCACTTATTTTTCAACATGATCGTGTTGCACAGCTTCGGAGGGGTGCTTGAGAGACTGCTAGGACTGAAACTATTTGTGTCATTTTATCTTGTGGCGGCTGTTGTGTCTTCGCTCGCACACTGCGCAGTTTCAGCACTTCTTCTTGGTGAGGAAAATGCTTTCGCCCTCGGCGCATCCGGTGCGCTCGCCGGCTTGCTGATCGCCTATGCGCTGCTCTTTCCCCGACACCGGATCCTGTTGTTCGGGATTGTTCCCTTGCCAGCTCTTGCGGCGGCGGCACTCTTCGTCGGCCTCGACATCTGGGGCCTAATAGCGCAGCAACAGGGCGGAGGCCTTCCGATCGGTCATGGCGCTCACCTGGGTGGAGCGATGTGCGGTCTGCTCTTCTACTTTAGTTATTTACGGGAGAGATTTGCTAACCTCGCACAACCGCCAGTCGGTCGAAGGCAGGTTCACCTTGAGCTAACCCGCGATGAAGCGGAGGAACTGGAACGAATCCGCGACAAGATCGATAGCCAGGGCAGAGACTCTCTGAACCCGAAGGAACAGGCGTTCATCATGCAGTTGAAACAGCGAGCCGCTGTTGACGGTCACAAAGGGAGAATGTGAATGGAGAGAGATCCACTTGTCACTCGACCACTGAACTTCAAGCCACTGCCCGAAACGGAAATGCTCGGCCGCGGTGAAGATTTCGTCGAGAACCTGAGGCAGCGCAGATCGGTGAGACACTTTACCGCCGATCCGGTTCCCAAACAGCATATTGAACTTGCGATTGGAGCGGCGAACTCGGGTCCCTCCGGTGCAAACCGTCAACCCTGGCACTTTGTGGCTGTCTCCGAAACCACGATGAAGGCGCGTATCCGGAAGGCGGCCGAGGCAGAGGAGAGGGAGTTCTATAAGGGCGGCCGAGCTACTGAAGAATGGCTACGCGCACTTGCACCGTTGGGAACGGGGTGGCGCAAGCCGTTTCTCGAACAGGCGCCATGGCTGGTCGCGGTGTTCAAAGAGACCTACGGTGTAGCCGACGACGGCTCCAAAATCACGAACTACTACGTCAACGAAAGCGTCGGCATCGCCTGTGGACTCTTTGTTGCTGCGATCCATCGCATGGGCCTGGCAACATTGACACATACACCGGCCCCGATGCGCTTTCTGAATGGAATTCTCAATCGTCCAGCCAACGAGCGAGCGTTCATACTGTTTCCCGTCGGATTCCCAACCAGCGATTGTGTGGTGCCTGACATCGGCAAGAAGCAAGTTTCCGAGGTCAGCACTTGGTTCGAGTGACGAACCCTCTGTTCCGGGTGATGTAGGTCCTGAAACCGAAGCGACGCGCGCGTACACTAGTGCCGATGCAGGAGTCGCGGCGAAGGAGTCTGGTTTGGGGAGCGGGAGGGGTCAGCCTCGTTGCGGGCGGGGGTGTGCTCCTGGTGGCCTGGATTGTAGCGACGATCGGACTGCCCTCGGCTTACTCTTCAGTGATTTCGGTCTTGGCCGAGTTGTTATGCGTGATTGTCATTGCACTTGCCTGGAGGTTCCGCAGAAACCGAGTTGCGATGGCGGCGCTCACGGTGGCCCTAGCAAACGGAGTCATACGATTCCTTCTCGATACGGGCTCTCAGTCCGCCTTGGCGTTGACATTGGGGATGTTGGCGATAGCACTTCCCGTCAACTGCACCGTCGCGGCTCTCAGCCGCGACCACCGGGTGATCTCCCGCCACAGTGCGGTACTTGGCGGGATCATAGTTGTTGAAGCTGCCATCGGTGCAGGGCTGTTCATGTCCGCTAGCGGCCTCGAGGGTATTCCGGCGATGTGGCTGCGCGTCATTGAGGCACCTCAAGCCGGTCTGCTGGCCCTGCTGATCGCCGAAGTTCTGATTGCGTTGGCTTTCTTCCTCCGACGAGCGGCCCTGGAAGGTGCTCTGCTGTGGTGCACGGTCGCGTGTTCCCTTGCGGTGATGATCGTTGAACCCGGTGAAGGCTCCGCGCTTCTGTTGGCCTCTGGGCAGATCATCCTCCTGATTGGCCTGGGTGAGGACTCCTACCGGCTCGCGTTTCACGATGAACTCACAGGACTACCGGCACGGAGGGCATTCAACGAGGCCCTCAGAATGCTGAACGGCGAGTACGCCATTGCCATGGTCGACGTCGATCGTTTTAAACGGTTTAACGATCGGCACGGGCACGAGGCGGGGGATCAGGCGCTGCGGATGGTTGCTGACGAGCTTGCGACAGTCACTGGAGGTGGGCGGAGCTATCGCTATGGAGGAGAGGAGTTTGCCGTACTTTTTCCGGGCAAAAAGCCGGGCGAGGCGCGTCAGCATCTCGAGGAATTACGGGCAGCGATAGCTGAGCGTCAGTTCGCGGTGCGTGCTCCTGGCAGGCCGGCAGCGCGACCCAACCGGCCACGCCAACCGAAGAAGCCTCCGAGAAAAACGAAGCTCACCGTGAGCATCGGGCTCGCCGGCCCGAACAAACGTCGGCCTGCCCCAGAGGATGTTCTCCGGGCTGCCGATCGTGCGCTGTACCGTGCTAAAGAAGCCGGACGCAACCGACTCAGTGTTTCGTAATGTTGCCCTTAGTCTTGAGATTGACTGAAATGAGTTCCACTCTGGATCACGAGCCGGTTTACGCACGTCGAGTCCCCTACCATCGAACCGTCACTTACACCTTTCAGGCGTGGTGACCCGTTGATCCGCTGACCCGGACTGCCTTCTTGCCTTCAGGTTTCCCAGCGAATGTAGAGGACGGAATGAAATCGGTGCGTGAAACGCTCCTGTTTGAGGAGCTTTGAGGTATCGGACTGCAATGATAGATTCTGCGTGCGACTGCTACGCGGATCTCGCGAAACAAAGTCGCCGAGGAGGCACGGATGGAACCGTTGTGGATACTCCGGGGTAAGTACGAAGCCCCTGGTTGGAAGAATCTCGAGAAAGACGCCAAAGAAGGCGTCACCGATGTGGTGATGTTCGACAGACTTGGCTGGGCGCTGGTGCGCGCGGCAGAGGCGCCGACGGCGTATGAGGGTATGAAGGCAACCGAACCTCCAGACGGGTTATACCTGGATCCAAGTGGGTCACCGATATACCTGTTCAACCGGGAGGGCCTTGACTCCGCCGAAGATCTGGTCAGGGCGTTAGGCCCGGACGCCGAGAAACTCTTTGAGGAGCTTGGCGACGCTCACGCAGTGTTGGAGCGAATGGGCAAGGTCTACTGACACTTCTTCAGCCTTCCGCACGTCGAATCCTGTATTTTGAGTGTTAGGGAAGGCCTAGATGTGTACAGTGACAGTGCTTCGCGGCGATGACGGTGTGATCCTCACCGTCAATCGCGACGAGTTGCGGGGGCGTGCGCTTGAGATTGAACCAAGTGCCGGGAGGAGATCCCCAAACCACCCGCTGCGCGTGGCACCGATGGACGGGCACAGGTGTGGGACCTGGGTTGGTGCGAACGAAGATGGGGTGATCGGGTGTTTGCTCAATCGATATCACGCCAATGACATGGCGCTCGTCGGGCGGCCGGAAACACCAAGCCGGGGATGGATCGTCGATGAACTGCTGTCCTTCGAAGCTAGCAGAATTCGCGAGTGGCTGTGCACGAGCTTTGACCCGTCGCCATTCCCTTCGTTCGCGCTGGTAGTGGCGACGCCCGACGAAGGGAGCATCCTCACATGGGAACATGGAGGAGACCTTGAAAGGCGTACGCTTCCACTGGGATGGACCATGGAAACATCGGCTTTTTGGCAGGCTGATCAGATCCAAGAGTGGCGGCAAGCAGCTTTCCAACGATGGCTCAGCGAAGAATGTGAGATGGATTGTGGAGTCCCAGCTTTCAATCTACTCCACGACGAAGATCATCCCGAATGTTCCCCGTTGATGACGCGAGAGCGCTCGATGACTCGAAGCGTCACCCAAGTACAGGTGTCGTTGCAGGACCGGAGTGTGGTGCTGCGTTATTGGCCGCGTCATGAAGGGTATCGCATCGAGGCGAATTGTCCACGGACGCACCTTTCAGTTCCCTTGCTCGCACGTGAGGGATGATGCTGGACTGGCTGCAACCGTATCTCTCCTACCTGGCGGAGCAGCCTGTGTTGCAGGGCGTTGTCGCAGGCTTGGCAACCTTCGTGTTGGAGGATCCGACCACCATCGGTTGTGGATTACTCGTGGCGGAGGAGAAGATGGCGTTCCTCACTGCGCTGATCGGAGTGTGGCTCGGCATCGCTGTCGGTGACATTGGACTCTACGGAATGGGTCGGTTTGGCGGAGCTCAGCTCGCCAGACGCGGACATCTTCGCTCAAACAGGGCGCGACGTGCTTCGCAATGGCTTGAACGAAACCTGGTGTTGGCTGTTGTGGTCTCGCGTTTTGTGCCCGGGATGCGGCTTCCGACATACGTTGGAGCTGGGATTCTGCGGACCTCTCTGTCGCGCTTCATTGCCGTTGCAGTTGCTGCCTCTCTCGTATGGACTCTCTTGCTGCTGTGGCTCACCGTGCTCGCAGGCGAGTACATTATGCCGATGCTCGGTGCGATGCGTTGGCCGGTTGCAGGATTAGCGCTTTTGGCGCTGGTTTTGCTGCAACGTCAAGCTGTTCGGGCGGTTGAGCATGGATCCGAGGGTGGTGAGGACGGGGAAAGGGTCGTCTCTTTCTATGAGTTCTGGCCTCCTGTCGTTTTCTACGTGCCTGTCGCTCTGCACTGGCTGTGGTTGGCGTTGCGTTTTCGCGGGCTGTTGCTGCCAACTGTCGCCAACCCAACGGTCTTCTCGGGAGGTCTGATCGGTGAGTCAAAGCGACAGATCATGGACCTTGTCGGCGAGGAACAGCGCCGCTGGGTGGCTCGTTATATTGTGCTCGACGTTCATGCCGATCGTGAACTGGCTTTGGCATCCATTCGTCGGGAGATGGATGCGGCACAGCTAGACTTCCCGGTCGTCGCCAAACCGGACGTTGGGCAGCGTGGGGCAGGCGTTTGGCCGATTTTTCGAGAGAATGACTTGGTGGAGTATCTGGAGAGGTTTCCTGCAAATTGCCCCCTGATGTTGCAGGAGTTGGTTGGATACGATGGAAGAGCGAAAACCGACAATCGTGCACCCGACTTCAAGGAAGCCGGAGTGATGTACTGGAGGCACCCAGGGGCGGAACTGGGCTCGATCCCGTCGATCACACTCAAGCTCTTCCCGGTACTGGTCGGTGATGGCGAGCATACTGTGGAGGAGTTGATCGAACGCGATGCCCGTGCTCGGTATCTCGCCGGTGTCTACCGGGATCGACTCAAGGCGGAGCTTGATCATGTGCCGGCTATCGGAGAATCAGTGCCTCTCGTGTTCGCAGGGAACCACTGTCAAGGAGTCATCAACAAGGACGGAACAGCGATGCTCACAACGGCGCTATACGAGCGAATTGACGCCATTGCACATTCAATGCCGGGTTTCTACTTTGGGCGGTTCGACATCCGGTTCGACTCGCTTGAGAAATTGCTTGATGGTGAGAGCTTCAAGATCGTAGAGATCAATGGTGCCGCCGGTGAGGCAACCCACATTTGGGATGCTTCGGTGAGCCTCACGGATGCCTACAGAGATCTGAGAAAACAGATTCGTACGCTCTTCATGATCGCGGTTGAGAATCGCAAGAGAGGGCATCGTCCCATGAAGCTCCTTCGATTCGTCCGAGCTTTCATTTCGTATCACCGACTCGCTCGTACCTATCCGAAGGCACGATGACGGTGGGTGAGAAGAGATCCGTCTTCCGGATCGGCGAGCGATCGCGTGCGTGGCCGATGCGAGTGGCCTCGAGGGCAGCGGAGAGGCTGCTCGGGTTGAACGGCCTAGGTCGCATACATGCCAGGGTTGAGCAACGTGAACCATCCTCCGCCTTCCTTCGTGGAGTACTGGAAGAATTCGACGTCCGGTCAGAAGTCACGGACTGTGATCTGGAACGAATTCCAACTCAGGGTCCGACCTTGGTCCTTTCGAATCACCCGTATGGCGGAATGGAAGGGATGGTCCTCGCTGATCTCCTTCTGTCGATCAGGCCGGACGTCAAGGTGATGGCCAACTATCTGTTAGGGCGCATTCCTGAACTTGAGGATTTGTTCCTGCTGGTCGACCCTTTTGGCGGAGACGTGGCAGCGGCGCGGAGCCTGCGCGGTTTGCGCGAGGCATTCAAATGGCTCGATAACGGAGGTCTGTTGCTGGTCTTCCCCGCAGGAGAAGTGGCACACCTCGATCTGCGCCAACGGCGAGTGACCGATCCAGCCTGGAATCCGGCTGTTAGCCGACTCGCGCTTCGGAGCGGTGCGACGGCCTTGCCGGTCTATGTAGCTGGACACAACGGCTCGCTATTCCAACTGCTTGGACTGCTGCATCCAAGGTTGAGAACGCTAATGCTGCCGCGTCAATTGCTAGCGTTACGTGGCGCAACACTTGATATCAGGATTGGGACCCCGATACCGGCGCATCGAATCGATCGCGACGCAGATGACCGGCAAACAGTGCAGTGGCTGCGTGGGTGTACTGAAGTGTTGGCCGAGAGAGTGTCGGCGGCGGAGAGTGGCCAGGACGATGCGATACAACCACGGAGGACGCCCAGTTCGGCTGTGCCGGTTGCGCCTGCTCCACCGCCCCATGAGCTGGATGACGAGATCCAAGGGCTGCCGGCAGATAGCCTTCTTGTTGAAAGTGGAGATCAGCTCGTCTTCGAAGCACGGGCGAACGAAATCCCCAGAATACTGCGCGAGATCGGTCGGCTACGTGAGCTCTCGTTTCGGGAGGTAGGAGAGGGTACCGGCAAGGAACTCGACCTAGATCCGTTTGACGCTACCTATCGCCACCTCTTCATTTGGAGTCAATCAAGGAAAGAGGTCATCGGCGCCTACCGCATCGGCTTGTCCGATTGTCTACTCGAAGCGCAGGGACTGAACGGTCTCTATACGTCGACGCTCTTCCGCTTCTCCACTCAGCTCTTTCAGGAGATGGGACCTGCGCTCGAGATGGGTAGATCATTCATCCGAGCCGAGTACCAACGAAGCTTCGCTGGTCTCATGCTGTTGTGGAAGGGGGTCGGACAGTTTGTCCTGCGTCGGCCCCGATACCCAGTGTTGTTTGGGCCTGTGAGTATCAGTGCCGACTATAGAGCTGCTTCACAGCAGCTCATCACAGCGTTTCTCAGGCGCAACAATTATGTTCATGACTGGTCGCGGTGGGTACGGCCGCGGTCTCCGTATCGTCCCCGCCGTTCGGCTGTGTTGCGCCACGGTGTGTCGGGACTCAAAACCATCGACGAAGTCTCGCGCTTCATAGCAGAGATCGAGGACGGTGGAAGGGGTATCCCTATCCTGCTTCGACAGTACCTGAAGTTGGGCGGTCGGCTGCTCGGCTTCAATGTCGATCCAGGATTCTCCGATGTTCTTGACGTCCTGATTATGGTTGATCTGAGACAGACAGAACCTCGGATTCTCGAGCGCTATATGGGTGCCTCCGGGGCGGAGTCGTTTCTGCGTGGCCTCTCGTGAAATAACGTGCGAACTCACTCCGACGCCGAGTGATCTCATCCGAACCGCTACTCTAGCGCCATCGTGCTAGCATTGGTCCAGCGGAAACTGGCGAGATCGATGAGAGTCCTTGTTTTTGCCCAGACCGGGGACAACTGGGCTGATTTCGAGCTGCAGATAGGTGAACAGTTCGAATCGGTCGAGGTGGAAGTCTGCGACTCGCCCGAGACGATTCTCGAAGAACCGAGGCCGACTGCAGTGATCGCTGATCTCGATCCGACAGAAGTCGAGCAGGTTCAGGCCATCAAGCAGTTGCAACGAAATTGGCCAAATTTGCCGGTGATCGCCCTTTGCAGTTCGGGGGAACGCAGCGAGGTTGTACGTGCTCTCGTAGCTGGTGCGCGCGCCGTGATTCCCAAGGGAGACGATCAAGACCAGAGGATACTCAAGGCCCTACACAGCGCCATTGATACCTCGGTTGCGGTGGCGGAGTGGGGGCGAGGCGACCGGTTTCGCCAGGTCTTCGAATCGCTTCCGATTGCGCTCTTTCTGACTCTCGCAGATGGGGTGCTGGTTGGCGCCAACTCAGCGTTTGCCGATCTCCTCGGGTTTGACAGTGTTGAATCAATTCTCGGCGTCGACGCTCGAGAGTTCTATGTCAACCCGGTCGAGCGGGACGAATGGTTAGAGAACGTGCTTGCGGACGGCAGAGTAGAAGAGTTCGAGGTTGAGCTTCGTCGTCTCGACGGTGCAAAGATCTGGGTTCGCGAGACATCGAGGGTAGTTTGGGACAACCCGGATGGTACGGTCATATTTCAAGGCATGCTCGAGGACATCAACGAACGACGTGCTGCAGAGGAAGCCCTTCGTGCGAGCGAGCTTCGGTATCGCACCCTCTTCGAAACTGCGCAAGACTCGATCTTTCTGACCCATGGTGATCGGTTTGTAGAGTGCAATTCGAGGACGTTCGAGATGTTCGGATGCTCGCCGGCCGAGATTATCTCGAAACGACCTGACGATTTCTCTCCGGAAACGCAGCCTGATGGCCGAGCGTCTCGCGAAAAGGCAGCTGAGAGGATAGAGAAGGCTCTGAATGGTGAGCCGCAGTTCTTCGAGTGGCAGCATAGCCGTGCTAACGGCAGCGTCTTTGACGCTGAGGTCAGCCTGAATCGACTCGAACTGGATGTCCAAGAGGGCTGTCTGCTCGCGGTCGTTCGAGATATCACTGAGCGACGCATGGCGTTTGAGATTCTGCAACGCAGGGACTCGGTTTTCGAAGCACTGACGTTTGCCGCGGAGCGCTGTCTGCGTGGCAAAAGTTGGCGAGAAGCCATGCCCGGTGTACTCGAGCGACTCGCCCGAGCGGTCGATGTGAGTCGGAGCTGTCTCTTCTCGCGCGACTCCCCCTCGGGCAGAGCAATGACCGTTTCTGAGATTCTCGAGTGGACTGCGTCGGACGCGAGACCTCAGCTCAGTAATCCCTTGCTACAGGGCTTCGATCCTAGAAAACGGGGCCTCGAAAGATGGATGAGGATACTCGGTAAAGGGAAGCCTGTCGCTGCCAACGTTTCCGACTTGCCGCACGCCGAGGCGGATTTTCTGCGGCGGTTCGACGTCGTCTCGATCGCTGCATTCCCGGTCGTAGTGGCCGGTCGAACGTGGGGATTTTTGTGCTTCGAGGATAGTCGCAAGGAGCATGACTGGACTGGTTCAGATATCGAGGCACTGGCAGCCGCAGCCGATATCTTGGCCGCAGCGCTCGATTTTGACCGCGCGAGGATGAGCCTCGAAAGGTCGGAAGAAAAATATCGCGATCTCGTCGAGAACATCGACGACATCATCTGCATGTTGGATCTCGATGGCAAGGTCCTCGATATAAACCACGCCGCCATGACTGTGCTCGGTCACCCGCGTGAGGCAGTGCTCGGCACCAGCTTGGTCGACATCATCGCGACGCGATACCGCGAGGAGCTAGCGCCAACTTTGAAGGCGGTTCAAGAGAGTGGTCGGGCATCCGGGATGATGCGGATCGTCGATGCAGCTGGAGAGGAAAGGTTGATCGAATACCGGTCGACACTGCGAACCGAAGGTGTCGAAGTGCCAGTCATCCGTGCTGTAGCGCGTGACGTTTCTCACCGTTGGCGAGCCGAACAGCAGCTCAAGCAGTACTCAGAGCGACTTGACGCTCTACGAGCCGTTGATCGTGCGGTGCTCGCAGGGAAAAGTACGGAGGAAGTCGCAGCAATCGCTGTAGAGGGCATCCGAAAAGTGGTGGACTGCGATCGCTCGAGTGTGGTGTTGTTCGGATCCGAAAACGAAGAGGCTCAGATTCTCGCCGTGGACCAGAATGGCGAGATTGGACCTGGCCCCAAGATCCAGCGCCCGACGAAAGAGCTGTTTGACGTTGCCGGCCTTCAGGAGCATCCCTTCCTCTACACTCCGGATTTGCTTGCGGAGCCGAATCTTCTGCCGATCTACCAGGAACTCATGTCTCACGGAGTTCGTTCGATTCTCAATGTGCGACTTCAGAGCGGGGGCACGCTCCTAGGTACGCTCAACATGGGTTCACGGCAGGCTCAGGCGTTTGCCGTGCACGATATCGATGTCGCCCAGCAGTTTGCTGATGAACTGTCATTGGCCTTCCAGCAGAGTCGATTAGCGGCGGCTGTGGACGCAGCCGGCGCTCGACTAGAAGCGATTGTCGAGCATCTTCCGAATGGTGTTTTACTGGTAGGACCTCAGCGGCATGTGCTGCTTGCGAATCCGGTTGCTGATCAGATCCTCTCTGTCCTCGGAGTGGAGGATCGAAACAGTCTTCCAGAGAAAATTGGTGTCCTCGAGGTTTCCGACTTGCTCTGCGCGGAGGGCCGCGAACCTGTCGAGATTCTTAGCGAAGGGACGGACCCACGTTTCTTCGAGATTGTTTCGCGCGAGATCGGAGGCGATGCTGACCAGGCATGGGTCATCGTTCTCCGCGAGGTGACTGATGAGCGGAGGGCGGAACGCGAGCAGCAATTGCAGCAGAGGCTGGCGGCGGTTGGCCAACTCGCAGCCGGCATCGCGCATGATTTCAACAACATACTGCAGGCAGTCGAACTCAATGCGGAATTGATCAGCTATGCGCAGGACAGTGAAAACGCCGAGACTCGACTCGATGCCATTCATGAGCAAGCGGATCGAGGCGCGGCCCTGATACGCCAGATCCTCGACTTTGCGCGCAAAACCGTGACTCATCCCCACGCAGTGAGTCTGCGCCAGTTCCTGAACGACTCGATTCGGCTTCTTGAGCGCGGCATTCCCGAGAACATCGAGCTGAAGGTTGATATCGCTGAACACGACATCGAGATCAACGCCGATCCTGCGCAGTTGCAACAACTTCTCACAAATCTGGTGATGAATGCGCGCGACGCTATGCCCGACGGTGGAAAGCTGTCGATCGTGCTGAACGAGTTGATCCTCGGTGGGGAGGATCAACGGCCGCTCCCAGATATGCCGGACGGACGCTGGATGAGCCTGAGAGTCACCGATTCCGGCGCCGGTGTGCCGCCGGAGTTGCGGGACAGAATTTTCGAGCCTTTTTTTACCACCAAGGAACCTGGACAGGGAACGGGCCTGGGACTGGCTCAAGTCTACGGTATCGTCAAACAGCATCGAGGTTTTGTTGATCTCACCGGCAACGACAGCGAAGGAACGACATTTGTCGTTTACTTGCCACTGGCTGACGAGGCCACGAGTCCTCTGCCCTGGGTGGAGGATTCCCTTCTCGAAGATGTTCCGAAGGGGCATGGGCAACTCGTCCTAGTCGCCGAAGATGACCCGGCCGTTTTGGAGATCGCCAAGGCCGGTCTTGAAACGTTGGGCTATCGGGTCCTGACAGCTTGCGATGGTGAGAAAGCGCTCGAACTCTGCAGCCAACACGGTCGTGAGTTGCAACTTGTACTCTCTGACATGGTGATGCCGGGAATCGGTGGCGTAGAGTTGGCACGGCAGCTCCGGGAGCGGAATCTTCCAATGGGAGTCCTACTCATGAGCGGCTACCCTCTCGATGCGTCACGGACAGATTCGATCGATGTGTCCGACTGGCTGCAGAAGCCGTTCTCGATGGACGAGCTTGCCTGTGCTGTGGCGTTGGCGCTCAAACGGTAGCGCAGCAGTATCAGCGGCAGCGGCAGGATGTAAGTACATTGAATTCGACAGCTGTAGTCACGCGGTGACGATGAGTGAGACACCGAGCACTACGTTTGTGGCGAGGTTCCAAATAACGTTTGAACCGAGTGCGGGGATTGGTACAGATTCGTCAGAGTTGCCAAGTGCCCAGCGAAACGCTCCGACCAGAAGCAGTGAAGGTGCGGTTGCCGCGAGCGCTGCGATCGGCAGATAGCCGAGCGCCCATGCGGCGATGATCGAGGCCGGAGTAGCGATGGCCGCCGCTGTCCACAGGAGAGCTGCAGGTCGCCTCCCGAGGAGGATGACGAGATTCATGCGGCCACCTTCGCGATCAGCGGTCTCATCAGGAAATTCGTTGAGCAGGAGGAGGTTGAAGGTCATAAGGAATGCTGGTATCGAAGCCGCGATGGCCGTGGCGGTAATGGACTCCGCCTGAACGTAGGCGACCCCGGTGACAGGGAGCATGCCCAGGCCCAGACCTGCGGCCACTTCGCCAAGCCCTACGCGGGCCAGAAGATCGGTGTAGGTCAGTACGCACAAGGCGCCGACGGCAATAAAAACCAGCATCAAGGGGCCGAGCACGAGTCTGAAGTAGACACCAACGCCGAGACCGATCGCAGCGCAGACAAGTCCAAAAGCGAGAGTCGTATTTGGAGATATCTTGCCTTGGGGAAGAGTGCCGCTTCCTCCCGTGAATGGTGTTCTCTCTGTGTTCAGGTCGATGCCTGTTCGATAGTCGCTCCATTCGTTGAAGATGTTGACTGCCATATGGAGTGCCATGAGGCCGACAAGGGCGATCGCGGTGCGGTCCCAGCGAAAGTTTCCGTCATGTACTCCAACCCCGGCGCCGCAAACGACTAGGGTGACTGGAAGAAGCAGAAAAGGGGCACGGGCTACACCAGCGAAGGAGCTGATATTTGTCATGGTGGAGCTAGTATAGCGAGTCTGAAGCCACTGAGCAGGAGCCTCCGTTGTTCCCGATTGACGATCCGTTGGCCTAGCGACTGCTCTTCTGGCCCGAATCGAGCGCTGCAGGTTCGAGTTGGACGAGGACCTCGGCGACTTCCGAGTCTTCAGCTAACAGAGTGCGGCGGACGCTCTCTGCTATGAAGTAGCCGTCAGAGATCTTGAGTTCGGGGTCGACCTCGATATGCACGTCCACGTGCAGTTTTGGACCTGAATAGCGAGTGCGGAGGGCGTGCGCGGACAGTACACCGTCGACGCCGACAGCGAGTTCTTCCAGCCGCCTTCGTTTCTCCATTGGTGCGCCTTCGTCAATGAGCTGTGCGAGGGCCGGGCGCAGAATACGCCATGCGGCGTGAAGAATGAAGAGACATACCGCGAGTGCGCCGACTCGATCAACGAAAGCCCAGCTTGGCCGAAACAAAGTGACCGCCACAGCCAAAGCTGCCGGGATTGAAGATAGGGCATCTGATCGATGATGCCAGGCATTGGCGATAGTGGCAGGGGAGTCGGCGCGCTGCCCAACTGCGAGTGTCCAGCGGTAGAGAAACTCTTTTACGGCGATGGCGACCAATGCGGCAACGAGAGCAAGTCCGGTCGGCAGAGTTGTGGTTCTGAGCATCAATCTGTGGGTTGCGTCCCACCCGATCCCCAGCCCGGCGGCCGCCAGGGCTACTCCAATAATGACGGTGATCAGCGTCTCGATGCGACGATGCCCGTGCGGATGCTTCTCATCGGCTGGCGCCGACCAATAGTGGGAACCAAAGAGTACGGCCACGTCGGTCGATACGTCAGTCAACGAGTGGACGGCGTCTGCGACCAGGGCGCGGCTGTTGCCGAGGATTCCTCCGGCCAACTTGAACAGGGTCAACAGGACGTCGCACACAAGCCCAACCCACGCCGCCCTGCGCACAGCTACCAATGCACTGAACTGCGGCGCGAAGATTCCACTCGAAGATGGGTCGCGCAACGTCATCGTCAGAATTGAGATCGTCCCTTCATCATTGATCATATCATGGGGTGAGCTCCCTGCTTCTGGGGTGATACGCGTCACCCAGCGACAGAAATCTCAGGAACTTTGAGCTGCCTTCTTCGTGATCACAATTCCTGAGTTTCCGACTTCGATCTGCCCAATTCCGTCGTGAACAAGGTTTTGTCCGAAGAGGACCTTGCCCTCTCTTTGACGATAGGTGGCCAGCGTTCTCAGCGGTTCAGGATATCGCTCACAGGTTGTTTGATCAGTCGTGATCACAACGCACCGACTGCAGGGCTTGATGGGTAGGAATGTGATATCGCCGACCACCATCGACAACCAGTCATCCTCAGCATACGGAGGACACCCCGAAACCACGATGTTGGGTCGAAATCGATTCATTGGGACAGGCCTCTCGAGTCGCTGGTTGAGTTCGTCGAGCGAGCCTTGGGAGATGAGCAGAAACGGATATCCGTCGGCAAAGCTGACCGTGTCCGGCGGACGGCCGTATTCTTGGTCGACGGGTCGCAGAGTCGGGTCGGGCATGAACACGAGGCGGCAGTCGGTCTCGAGGACCTGCGAGAACCATCGAGCGGCGTCCTCACCCTGGTCGATCGATCGGCAGGTATCGTTCCATACTGTGGTCTTGACCTCGCAACCCTCACGGCCGGTGATCGGCAGGTCGAAGTCGTTGCTGTCGATTGTAGAGAGGATGAGTCGTGCACCACTGATCCGGGTGCGAATCCTGGCCATGGCGGGAAGAGTACGTTGGGAGAGGAAGCGACCCTCAGAGTCGACCACCATGAATCGCCGGTCGCCGGCGAAGCCACGAGCCTGTACCTCGGCACGATCAAGTGGAATTCCTCCGCAGGACTTGATGGGATAGATCCACAGCTCAGAAATGGTGACGTTCATAGATCTAGGCTACCCGCTAGGAAGCTAGGAAGCTAGGAAGCTAGGAAGCTTTGCGGGTCAACGGGACGGCGGGACAACGGCTCTGCGGCTATCCGGCAGGACGGACAACACAAAGAACGGTAGTAAACTCCCACGCATGGTGGTTGAAGCTGAGTGTGTGGGTATTGGGCGGTCGACGTGAGTGATGGAGACTCTCGTCCCCGCGCCTGCATCATGTGTGACGGGATCTACCTTCGCTTTCGTGGGCAGATGCCGTGCTGGGACCATGTTGGTGAACCCCACGTCCTCCGAACGGTCACCACTGAAGGTCTCCGGAGCGGTGCCGATAAGGACCTGTTTTCCTATCCTGAATTGCTGCACATTCGTCGATCGTTCATGGCGGGTGAGTATCCCTATCCAGAAGATTGCCCGCGCTGTGCGCTGCTCGATCACATCGGCGTGGCAGATCAACTGCGACCCACTGAGATTCGCGCTTTTCATGTGGAGCCTTCGTACTACTGCCACCTGTCATGTCCGCTGTGCATTGCCGCCAAAGACAGGCGCCATCTCGAGCCTGGGCCACACAACCTCGATCCTGATCTGTACCGTGCGTTTCTGGAGCGGCTGTTGGCAGATGGTGTGACCGGAGCTCAGTACGTCTATTTCGAAGGACGTGGCGATCCTCTGGTGAATCCCCATTTGGGACGGATTATTGCCGACACCAAGGAGATCTTCCCTCAATCGTTGACGACGGTCGTGAGCCACGGCAACTACCCCTTCAAACAGTGGATGGTCGAGTGCGGCCTCGACATTCTCAAGCTCTCCGTGGATGGCGCGTGGCAGGAGAGTTACGAAACATACCGTGTCGGTGGGAAGCTGGAAACGATCTTTGCGTTGATGAGACGGCTCCAGAAGGAGATTCGCTCGGGACGCAGCTCGTTGCGTGTGATTTGGCGCTACATCCTTTTCGAGTGGAACGACAGCGATGAGGAGCTGTTGGACGCGGCACGATTGGCAGCAGAAATGGGCGTTGAGTTGCGCTTCATGCGCACTCATTCCGAAGGACGCTCGCAGCGTTTTCCGGACTCCGTCGTTCTGGAAGAGAATCTCAAGCGTCTGGGTATCGAGGCGGGTGAGGACTCTACGTTTGAAGTCAAGACAGAAGAAGGTCGAGGAGGCCACAAAGCCGACATGCTCGGTGAGCAGGTCGCTTTCTTGCTGGGTCAGGTTCTCGAAGCGACGCTGAGCGGCGATGACGCTGGGGCGGCGCGGAAGGTCCGGGAGGCGCTGCGGTGGGATCCGGGCCTCGAAGCGGACAACGCTTTCACCTCAGCGCGGGATCTGGTTCGTGGTTGCCTGCCGATGATCCTTGCCGACGCTCGCTCTCCGGCGACTCTGAGCTTGCTGGCGGCGCTGTGTCGCGAGTGGGGAGACGGTCACGAGGCTGGACAGCTCATCGATCGCTATTTGGAGATTGCTCCGCGCGCGACCGACTTCGACGTGGTGCAGGCAGAGCGCCACTTGCAAGGAGCGATCGCGGCCATGGAGGTTGGGGACAATGACCAGGCTGCCGCCAAGGTGTGTGCTGCGCTGCGCTTGGATCCAGGGATCAAGATAGCGGACGAGGGATGCACCGATGTTGGTGCTCTCATTCAATCGTACCTTGAGGACATTGTCACGGCCTCCTGTGCGGCATCGACCCTGGGCGCGTTGGCGCATCTGTGTGATCAGCATCTCAACCACCGCGTGAGTGCCGTCAAAATCTATCAACGGTATCTAGAGGTTGCTCCCGAGGCGTCCAATCGCTTTGCCGTCGAGTTCAGGATCAGACGTCTGTCGGGATTCGGACGAGTCGTCGAGTTTCTCTCATCTCTCAAGCAGAAGCTTCTTTCACCCTAGCCGACCCACAGCACCGCGGGATCTTCACTGCTGCCGGTTGCAAGCCACAAACCGATCCATGCGCGAACGACAGCCAGACGCGCCAGCTCGCGCTGAGTCGCCTTGTCGCGAAGCTGTGCAGTTGCTAGCAGGAGTTCATAGGTAGTCGACCGACCGGCGGCGTGCCGTTCGCGTTCGACACGCAGGGTCTCGGAGGCCTGCCCATAACCCCGATCGCCGACCGCGACTGCGCCCTGGGCCGTAATGAGAGTGGCGAAAGCACTACGGATCTCCAGTTCTATGCCGCGCCGCAGCTCTTCGAGTTCGGCCAGCTTTGCGTGCTGCTTCGCAGCGATTGCGGCGGCTTGTGGGGCGCGAGTACCGGCGGCGAACACATTCCAAGTCAGGAAAACCGCGCCCTCGGCCCAGTTGTCAGTTGTGTAGGGAGCACCGTTGCTCCAGGACCACGTGAGGCGAGCGTCGAGCTCAGGAAGCGCCTGAGCGCGGATCGCCTGGCGTCGATTCTCGAGACTCTCTGTCACTGTCTGAATAGCGGCGAGATCGTCGCGAGCAGCCAAGGCAAGCTGAATCAGATCGCGCTCTCGCGGCACGGGCCGCGAAGTCCAGTCGGGAGCCTTTTGTGCGATCACCAGTTCGGTGACGCCAACCGTTTGAGCCAGCCGAACCTGTGCGACCTCGCGAAACTCATCGAGGGCCAATAGGTCTTGCTCGGCCTGTTCCACCGCCAGGCGAATCTTGAGTCCATCGGCCTCGAGCGAGCGTCCTTCCGCCACCATGGCCTCCACCTCGTCGAGGCGTTCGCGAAGGCTCGCGAGGAAGGACTGGGTTGCGCTGCGACGAGCCTCGAGTTCGAGTACTGCCAGATGGGCCTCTGCTGCAGTGGCCGCCAATGTGTCGATGGCGCGCGTAGCGGCGAGGCTGGCGGCTTCAGCCTCCAACCTGGAGGCGGCGTTGCCCCAAAGGTGCTGAGCTGGATGGAAGATTGGCTGCATCAGCTCGGCTCCAGCAGAGTCTTCGCGCGTGGCGCTGATAGGAAATGACCCGAGTGGTGTAACGAGTTCAAGATCTCGGTTCCGGCTCGTGGTTGATGCTTGCAGGCCAAGCGTCGGCAGGTATGAAAATCTACGCTCGGCGAGGCCGGCTTGGTCGACCGCAGTTGCGCCGAGACGCTGCGCCTTGGCAGCCGGGCGCTGCGCGGCGAGTCGCATCGTGTCACTGAGAGTAAGTCTGCGTGGCTCCTGCGCTTCGCCCGAACCGGTACTCAGAAGGAGAACAGCCATCCCGACTGCAACGTGTGCAGCAGCGGGAGCAACCCTCGCAAGCGGTGCTCGTACGCCACCAATGAGCAGCCGATACAGTGCGGGAACGACGATTAGAGTCAGCAGGGTGGACGCGAGAAGACCCGAGATCATCGCAGAGGCCAGCGGCGGCCACAGCGTTGACGGAGAGAATGCCAAAGGGAGAAGTCCCAAAACCGTGGTCGCGGTGGTCAGAAGGATCGGACGTATGCGCTGACGAACACCGTCGCTCAGAGCCTCTTCGAGAGGCGCACCCTGGCGTCGTCGTCGCTCGACGACCTCAAGCAGGACGATCGCGTTGTTGACGACAATTCCGACCAGAGCGATGACGCCGAGAAATGACATGAAGCCGAATGGCTGACGAAACAGCAGAAGACCAGGAACGACGCCGGCGGCGGCAAGTGGAACAGTGGCCAGGATGATCGCGACCTTTCGGAAGGAGTTGAATTCGGCGAGTAGAACCCCGAGCAAAAGCAGGCCGCCAATCGGTAAGGTTTGTACCATCGCAGTGTTGGCTTCAACTGACCCCTCAGCGTCCCCGCCGAAGGCGATCTCGATACCTGCAGGAGTCTCAAGCGACGACAGTTGAGGCTTCAGGATGTTGAGGACATCCGAGTACGTCGTTCCTGGCGCGAGTTGTGACGAGACGGTGACGATACGCCTCCGATCGCGATGGTTGATGGCGGCGGGTCGCCAATCTCCTTCAATGCGGGCGATCTGCGCGAGTGGCACCAAGCCGCCGCCAGCAGAGGCGACCTTTATGGAGTCCAGTTCTTCGGCTCTGAGTCGCTCTCCAGCGGAGGAGCGCACGACGATCGGGATCGGGTCATCGAGCGAGTAAAGTTCACCTACCGGTAAGCCGCGAGAGTTTCCATACAGCGCCCAGGCGACCTGCTCACGCATGATGCCGTAACGCGCAGCGGCAGCATCGTCGACTGCGACGACCAACGTCGGTTCGCCAGGCCCGAGGTCGTGCCGAACATCTATCGCTCCGGGGATCGCACGCAGCTGCTCGACCACTGACTGTGCCGATTGATGAAGGTCGTCGAGGTTCTCGCCAAGCAACCGTATTTCGATCGGTGCCTCGACTGGGGGTCCCTGCTCCAGTTTCTTTGGTACCACTTCGAGACCGGGCAGTTCGCGCCTGGCGAAATGGCGAACCCAATCGACCACGGCTTCGACATCATCAGTAGTACGGGTTTGAACAACAATCTGAGCGAAGTGAGGGCTCCAAGGCACCCGAGGTAGGTTGTAATAGAACTTCGGAGCACTGCGACCGGTGAAGGTGGCCACGTGCTGGACCTCATCCAACCCGAGTAAAGCCTGTTCAACGGAACGCGCTGCATGGTCAGTCGCCTCCAGGTGTGAACCTTCCGGAAGGCGAATATCAACCACAAGCTGATTTCGATCTGAGGACGGAAAGAACTGTTGCTGCACCTGGGAGGATACGAGAAGCGAGAGAGTAATGAGGAGCCCAGCGCCACCGATGACCCACACGGGACGGCGAGTGGCGAGGTGAGCCAGTCTTCTTCCAAGCCTGTCAGTCAGAGTGGCGGTGCTGGAACTACCCGAAGTCAGGAACATCTGCGACAACATCGGAGTGACGAAGATGGCGAAAAGATAGCTGATGACTAGCGTCAGCATGATGATGATCGGGATAGACCGGGTGAATTCCGCGGTTGGGCCCTGGGCGAGCAGCATCGGTACGAAGGCAGCAATTGTGGTGGCGGTCGATGCAGCCAACGGCAGCGCGAGTTCTCGAACGGATGAGATGGCAGCTTCGAACCTTGTTGCGCCCCGGTCGAGGCGCCATTGCACGTTCTCCGCTACTACGATTGCGTTGTCGACCAGCATCCCCAGAGCCAGCACCAACGCGGCTATCGAGATCTGGTGGAGTACGCCGCCAAACGCCGCGAAGACCGCGAGTGCGGCCATCGCCACCAGTGGTACAACCGATGCGACAATCAGTCCAAGACGGAGGCCCATCGCGACAATCACAACTCCGGCAACGATCAGAATTCCAAGCAAGAGAGAATCTCCAAGCTGGTCCAATCTCAGGGCGACACGGTGAGGTTGGAACGCAACCTCGTGAATCTCGATCGGTGCGAGCGTCGGGGCGACTGAGCTGACCCGGTCACGCACGGCATGTCCAAAGGAAACGATGTTTGTGTCCTTTTTTGCAATGATGCCGATGCCGATCGCCAGTTGGCCGTCAATGCGCATTCGTGATGTCATAGGTTCGCGCGGGCCGAGGTGAACTCTGGATATCTCGCTGAGAGGGATCGAGCCGCCTGAGGCCAATGCAATGGGCGTCATCGAGATCTCTTCGACGGACGAGTACTCCGAGAGTGGACGCAGTCGCGCCGTCCGTTCTCCGAGATGAAGAGAACCACCGGGAAGAATGCGGTTGCGAGCCTGTAGTGTTCGGCCGATCGAGGCGTGAGTGACGCCGTAGCGCTGTGCCGCGACATCGTCGAGTTCGACAGTTATCTGTTCTCCTGGATCTGCTATCAAAGTGGTTTTCGCTACCTGCGGAAGATCGAGGAACTCGGTCTCAAGCACACGCGCGGCTGCGAGCAGCTTGAGTTGATCGGGCGAGCCGGTGAGCGCAAGAACAACCGATTCGAGGTCTCCTCCGGCCTCGTCGTTGAGCTGAGGTTTCCCAGCGCCGATTGGGAACGCTCGATGTGCCTCGTCGAGAGCTTCGCGGACGTCGTCCCAAACCGTATCCGCGTCGTCCACGTCTTGCTGGAGTTCGATGAAGAGGACTGCCATCTCGGAAAATGCGGTTGAATCCGTCCAGTTGATTCCGGTGACCTCAGCCAGCTGGTCCTCGATCGGTTCGAGCACTAGGCGTTCGACCAGTTCAGACTCGGCTCCCGGAAATGACACAACGACCTGACCCCAATACTCCGGCAGTCGGGGGTCTTCCTGCCGAATCATGGTCTTCCATGCGAAAGCGCCAGATAGAGCAAAGACCGTTACGACGGTGAACACGAGGCGTCGCTGCAACAAGATGCGCTCTAGGAAAGCCATCAAAAAACCTCGACCGTGTCGCCGTCAGTGAGAGACGTGTGTCCGGCGACGATCACCGCGTCGCCGAGTGCAAGATCAGGGCTCGAGACCGCGATTCGATCGCCGTAGACCTGACCCAACGTGACGGTAACTTGCTCGGCGCGTCCGTCGCGAACGCATATGACCATGGGTGTGCTCGATCCGGGGTTGAGGATGGATTCCAAAGGCACTGTCTTCTTGGTCTCGCGATCGACGTGCAGGATCGCTTCCGCGGCCATTCCAGCGCCGATTCGGCTCTTGTCTTCGACTGCGATCACGACCGGAAAGAGACGCCCAGGTCCGGAAGATCCTGAGACCGATGCGATCCGTCCCGTCGTTGTTCTTTGGGACAGAGGGAGATCAACTCGAACTACCTGTCCGACTTCGAGGTCAGCAAGGATCATTTCAGCGACTTCGATCTCCAGCTCGAGATCGTCGAATCCTACGAGTTCCACTATGGGTACACCGGGCGCCGCCCACTCGCCCGGTTGGCGGTGAACAGCAGTGACCGTACCGTCGAATGGAGCGCGAAGAACAGTCTCACCGAGAACCCTCCGTGCGTCGTCGCGTCGAGCAGTGAGCAGAGATTGCGCTGCGGCGAGAGCTCGTGTCGCGGCCATGGTTTTCTCGAGTTCCTCGTCGGTGGCCGCTCGGGCCTCGGCGAGGCGTCGAACCCGCTCCTCATCCCGTTGTGCTTGCGCCAGCCGAGCTTCCAACTCGGCGAGGGACGCTTGTGTGATTTGAAGGGCGAGTCGGTACTGGTTGGGGTCGAGGGTCGCGATGACCTCTCCCTTGCGAACGCTCTCCCCAACGTCAGCGGGACAACTCTCGAGGCGTGCTGAGATTGCGAAGGAAAGAACCGCGCGTGAACTCGACTGAGTCACTCCTGAATAGCGCACTGAGCGGCCCCTAGCGTGTTCCTCCACGGCCTCGGTCCGCACAGCCGGCTGCCGGCGTGTGGCCTGGTCGTCATGGTTGCGCTCCGGCCAGGCGGCCATCACAACGGCAGTCGTGAGGATGGCGATTCCTACGCAAGTTGCGCTGACGTTTCGTTTGATCATGATGAAGCTCCTTTATGAACTGGCCGGCCAGTCAGTAAATAGTCACAAAAAAAAGAAGATACAGCTTGAGTCATCGGGGCAGTACACCTTCAAAAAAGATCTTCATCGCGTCCTGCAGATACGCCTCGTTCAGGTCCACCGGCAGATCGTCGGTATCGAAATCGTGCTGGAAATGATTGCAGTCTTGGAACCAGTGCTGCGCGAGGCCTATGAAAATGAAGAGCACGAAGCGGGCATCAACATCGTCACGAATCTTTCCAGCCTTCTGTCCTTCCCGAATCCTCTCGACACCCAATGTGATGAGTTCGCGGTCCTTGTGAATGCACTCTTCGGTGTCACGTTCGAGGAACATCCACGCCAAGATTCGGACGAGCTGGGGATTGTCACGGAGAAAGTAGAAGTAGAACTTCATCGAGTCACGCAGCAGACCGACATCGTCGGCCGGGCCTGCCGATTTAAGCATGGCCATTTGTCGTTCGGCATACTCGGTGAATCGCCGGAATTTGACTTCGCGCCACAGCTCTTCCTTGGAGCCGAAGTGGTGATGGATGAGGCTCTTAGTGACCTTGGCTCGACGGGCGATTTCGCTCATCGAGGCGTTGCCGAAACCCTTCTCCAGAAAGACCTCCTCGGCACCGTCGAGGATGGTTGCTCTCGTTCGTTCCGGGTCTCGGGTGGCTGCGTTCACTGCTGCTCCTTCTCGGCCGAATAGTTAATGAACTGGCCGACCGGTCAATAATGTAGGTCGCTCGATTTCGAATGTCAAGCTTGAAGCAGAGTGGCAATGGCAAAGGCGCCGGGAAACTCATAGTAAGATACTGGGAAGGGGTGACGGCAAGTTCTTGCCGTTTGTGATTGTGAGGGGGGAAATATGCAGGAAAACGGTCGGCCAGCGGTCGAAGTGACGGCTGACTTGCAGAACCGGAGGTTGATCTCCAGGTTTTCGGGCTTCATTAAGGAAGGCGATGCGCTCGAAGCAAAGAGGCTTTACTTGGAGGGGCTTGAGTCATTCGGAGGGAAGGCCTACACGGCTCTCACCTATTTTGATGAGCTGAGGATTCTCGCGCCTGAAGCTGTTGAGGTTTTCACATCAATGGTTGCGGCGGCTGGGGAGCATCATTGCTTGCGATCAGCTCGAATCATCAGGTCAGATCAAACCACAGCGAGGATGCAGCTCGAGAGAATCGACAATGAGATGAAGAATTACGAGTCGAACTTCTTCCACACAGAAGAAGAAGCGCTGCGTTACCTGAATGAAGCTGAGAGAGCAGCCGCCAAGTGAGCCGCCTGAAGACTCTCAGATATGTCATTCAGAGCGTTTCTACACGGCATTCGCGGCGGAGACTCATGGAATGAGAATGACAAAGGCACTAAAAAGTTGTCATCCTGAGCGGAGCGCAGCGGAGTCGAAGGATGACAATTCTGGGGGCGCGTGTCATTGGGAGGAGGAGCGAAGCAACGAAGAGTCTCCAGTCGAGGTTTAGCAATCTGACGATGAATGGTAGCCAGCATA
>JAAESQ010000666.1 GCA_024229275.1 bacterium
CAGACGCCGACTCCAGACGCCGACTCCAGACGCCGACTCCAGACGCCGACTCCAGACGCCGACTCCAGACGCCGTGACAGACAGAGGTGCCTCGCGTCTCGGAGGTCACACCTTTCGAATGACATTGATGGATGCGAGCACTTGCGTTGGACATCGCCATCGTCATCGCCATCGAATATGGCGCTGAGGTAGTGACAGCTGAATATGAGGACAGAGACACAGACAGAAATCAGATGCCAGCGAAGCTGTGCTGCCCCAACCCCGGTAAGGAATCCCGGGTATACTCTCCGACCGGAGGAGAAAGCCAATGCGACCAGATGGACGGCAGCCGAATGAGGTTCGTCCGATCGTCATCGAACCCGATTTCATCCGGTATCCGGAGGGCAGTGTGCTCTACCGTGCGGGATATACCGCAGTGTTGTGCAACGTGAGCGTTGAGGATCGTACTGCGCCCTTTCTCAGAGGCACAGGCGAAGGGTGGGTGACCGCCGAGTACGCCATGCTGCCACGAGCTACTGACACCCGCACCGACCGTGAGGTCAAGCGTGGCCGCCCAAGTGGCCGTTCGCAAGAGATTCAGCGCCTGATTGGGCGCTCACTGCGCGCCGGAGTGAGGCGTGACCTACTCGGCGAGCGGTCTCTCATCGTCGACTGTGATGTCATCCAGGCCGATGGTTCGACGCGTACAGCCAGCATCTCTGCCGGATGGATCGCGCTCGCGCTGGCAATGGCGCGAATGTGGGAACAGGGTCTGCTACGTGAGTGGCCACTCGAACGACAGATCGCGTCAGTTGCAGTTGGGCTGCTCGACGGCGAAGCCAGAGTCGATCTCGACTACGGCGAAGATCTCGACTGCGACGTTGACTGCAACTTGGTCTTCACCGGCGATGGTTCCGTGGTCGAGGTGCAAGGCACAGCTGAAGGCGAGCCCTTCTCGCGCGATGCTCTGACAAGTATGGTCGTGGCCGGTTGGGCTGGCGCCCAGGAAGTGATGAAGGCGCAGCTCGCGATTGTCGAACCACGACTCAAAGCGGCTGGAGTAACATAGCCAGTTCAGGTCGGCGAAAAACTGATGTTGACACCTGATCGAGACCGTCACTATACTGCCGCTTCGGCCGGTGACGGCAGGTCTTTGGCAAAAGAGCGGACTCAGCGACGGGGTGTAGCGCAGCCTGGTAGCGCACCTGCTTTGGGAGCAGGGGGTCGGAGGTTCAAATCCTCTCGCCCCGACCATTTGCTTTGAACCGAAGTGTGAACCTCCCCGCCTGTAGCTCAGATGGATAGAGCAACGGACTTCTAATCCGTAGGTCAGAGGTTCGAGTCCTCTCAGGCGGGCCATACACGTCACTTCACCGTATGGTGGGCGTAGCTCAGTTGGTAGAGCACAGGATTGTGGTTCCTGTGGTCGTGGGTTCAATCCCCATCGCCCACCCCAAATACGCCCGTAGCTCAGCTGGATAGAGCGTCACACTCCGGATGTGAAGGCCATGGGTTCGAATCCCGTCGGGCGTACCATTTAGATCAATCACTTAGCCTCCCCAATCGGGAGGCTTTGTTGTGTCTCGTCTCCCGCGCGCCTCCCAAATGGCCTACAAGAGGACTCAGAAGATCCCAAGAAATGATTTGGATTTGGTGCTTCTATGGAGGCGCCTAAAATGTATAAGGGACACTGCTTTACTCTTTGGATTTCTCGATCCTGTCCTCAATACCGAGCCCATCACGAGATGCCATAACGTCGGCCCTGACACCGTGGCGGTGGTGAAGCTTAGACTTTCACTATTGGCACGGCCGTGGCCGGGTCATGCTCTGCATGGTGACTTGCCCCCTTCGGTCGATACGAAGCGTGTAGGTCATTTCTTTGCAGTCCAGACGCGTTCCGTTGCAATCGAAAAGTTCAAATCGGTATGTCGTGTCTTTACGAGCTGGCAGGTGTCTTCGATCCCTAATACCTAACCCGGGTGTGTCAAGGTATGACTTCGTTCCGTCCGCATTGGTTTGGGTATTCGGGTTGATCCCACTCGGGGGAGGATCCGGCGCCCACCTGGTCGAGTCGAAACCACCCGGGTCGGAAGGTGGCAAGGGTTGCGGGTTCTTTTCCACGGTGCCATCTCCATAGACCACTGTGTCGCGCATAGATTGTTTGAGGGTGTTCGGGCACGCCGCGGTTCCAGCAGGAAACTCGATCTCGATGGCGTAGGTATACAGTACTCCGAACTGCCCAGTGGGTCGGGGATCTAGCGGACCGAGGGGAATGGGAATCGATCTTCCTCCAGGTCCGAACGGATAGCGATGACCTGAACGTTCTCGAGTGCGTATCGTTGCTTGCGGTGGGGCTACCGGACCGATCGGCGCTGGAGTCGCCGTCGGCGGTGGCTCCGGGTCAATGCTCGGTTGAGGGCTAGCAGTAGGCGTTGCCGTTGGTGGGGGAGGAGGAGGAGGATCCTCTTTGTCGGTGCAGCCAGAGAGCAAACCGGCCAGCCCGAATAGCACGATGCCCTTTCCTAATGGTGAAAGTGAAGCCGTGCGGATCTCGAGGTAGTCCTCATAGTCCGGCAACTCGAACGCGGCGAGGTGGATGTGTTTTTCGTCGGTGGAAACTCCCGTGATGTCTTCTTTCCCCATGCCTGCGAGGAGAAAGTTAGTAGGCCTTGTGCGCTCTAGAGCCTCCCAGCGCTCGTAGGTGATTTCCTGGCATCCTGCCTCACGGTTCATCACCAGGAAGCTCACAGTGCGGGCAGGAAGCTCGTGCGAGGTAACTCCTGGATTGAGCAGGATGACATTAAATCCATCTTTCCGGAGTGAGTCAGCAATATCCGCCGACGGCATTCCGGCACGGTGGTAGTCGGCCATCAGCTTCCAGCCTCTCCGAAAATCAGCGACGAGACGTTTTGCGAGATCCTTCTCTCCGCTCTGGGATTCGACGAACCACTCCGCATACTGGCTTGTTGAGGTCAACCTTCCCTGAGGGTCAGTAGCAGGACCTGTGTTCCCTGGATACTCGCTGTTCGGTTGCGCGCAGGCGATCAAATTGAGTGTGAGTAGTAGCACCTGTGCAGTCCTAATCTTCATGACTGATGTACCTTTCTCGCAAATCCAGCTTCATTAATCTTTTATTGAATCTCGGTCTCAGGATCAATAATGTCAAGCCCCAGTTAATGATGTGGTTCCCGGACCGACGTTGTGGCATTTCTGCCTCAGTTGCTGCGTTTTTCAACTCTCATGAGAGAGCAGGGCGCTTATTTGGCGGTTGAGCAGGTCATAAGATGTGCGAAAGTCAGCATCATTGAGGCGGTGGGCAGCGCCCCAACGCACCCAGCGAGAGACCACGTCGCTCCTGCGGCGGAAGAGGGGAGCCAGGTCAACGGGACGAAGTCGCCAGCGCTCGACAGCGAGAGCAGCGACGAGCGAACGGAGTCGCGTCATCCGGTGACCGGAACCAGTGGTGGTGAGTTCGCCCGGGGCGAGATTCAGCAGCGATGCGGCGTGGGTCAGGAATTCCTCGGCGTGGATTGCAGGTTGGTCGAGACCCGTCGACAAAGAGTTAAACAGTGTCCCTTATATGATAGTGATTGCCCATGACAGAAAATGCTGCGACTTCACAGAAGTAGATCTGACTGAAGTGCTGCAGCAGCTCGACAAACTTCCTAGTGGGTAAGGATTCCGAAAGCGGAAACTCGCCCCGTCTCCCCGAAATCCGACAATGGATGTGGTACCAAGCATCGACTGCTCTCCCTCAACTGACAAGACGGGCCAGGGCGAGGACGTACGTTAAACAGTGTCCCTTATATGCTCGTGTCCCTTATATGCTCGGCATGCATAATCGTTATCGCGTTTACCACGGGCCTGGCACCTGGCCTTTCTTCTTAGGTTCTTGGAACCAGGCACCGATGCCGCGGAAGAAACTCCACCAAAGAGTCAACAATCACTGAATACTCAATAGCGTAACTGTGTGTTTACTCTCACGAGCGTAAACAGCACCAGCACCCCCGCTGAGGAGCTCAAGGCCAAGGTTGAATCCAGTGAACTGTCCTGATTGGTCAAGGATCACTTCACCGCCAACAAACGGAGCGTCCACACCGATGTTTAGGTACCTATTCGCGGCCAACTCGGACACGTTGTTGAAACCGATGCCGATGAACTGAAACTCTGCGCTGAGGCCGCCAACTGGAGTCCCAAACTGTTCACCCAGGGAATCGCTATACGTAATCGAGAACGAAGATCCTTCAGCTGAACTGTGGACATAGTTTAGAAAAAGGCTGCCACTTCCACTGTCAGAGGCGCCACCTTCGGCTGTGAGACCGAGAGATAATGCCAATCCAAGCTTTGATCTTTCTCTTGCAGGTGTATTTGCAACCAGCTCGGCTATTTCGTGCGCCACATCTGGGCTGTTGGCCAAATCTTTCGCAGCTGCCAGTATCCTGGCTGTCTCGGCTTCCTCTGCTCTAATGATCGCATCGAGGTCTTGTTCCGGACCAGTGCACTGCTCGCCTACACTACACGAAATCTCAACTTCTTCCTTCATCCCGGTTGGATCCACCAGCGTAAGAGGGTTATTCGACACGTACGAATACCGATTCCAGCTCTGACTCGACCCTACTGCTCCACCCAACGGATCCACACTAACGAAGCGCCCGAGATTGTGGGTGTAATACCGCGCATGCATGTAGTCCATTTGCTGCAGTGCGTTGTCCACCTCGCCGGTGTACTCGCGCTCGTGGGCGGTGAAGAGATGACTCTGGGCTGATTGACTCTGGCCTTCGACGATTTCCCCATACGGCCAATAGTCGAAGGTGTTCCAGGTGTTTGCATCCGTGACCTCTGCACGTGTGGTCGACAGCTGGTCGTGTACCAGAGACGTGTAGGTCGTGTCGTTGCCGTTATAGGCAAGCTGCACAATCGGTTTGCGACCCAGGTAGATGTTGTCGCTGATCCGGGTCAGGCTCCCAGAGCCCTGCCCGTCCGGTGACCACAGGAACTCACTCAGGACGTTGCCTGCCTCGTCACGAAGGTAGAAGCTGGCGCCCTGCACCACGCTGTCCTGTATTCGGTAGCGCAGTACCCGCTCTCCGGCCGCGTCGTAGGCGAAGGCGTAGGTATCCGGTGGCTCACCGGTTCCGGTCGCCCACGCAGCCATGAGCCGGTTGTTCGGGTCGAAGCGCAACCGGCGACTCCAGCTGCCGGCCGGCTCGGTGACGACGTTGCCGCTGTCGTCATAGTCAATACCTGTGCCGTTGAGGCGATTCGTTGCCGCGCTGACCTCTACGTCTTGCCACGTAGCGGAGCCCTCGAACAAACGAGAGGTGATATTGCCGAAGTCGTCGTACTTGTACTGTCGTTTTTCCTCCTCAGTACTACCAGGATGCCGTCTGGCGCTGGCAAGCCTGCTGAGAGCGTCGTAGGTGTAGGACCATGCCGGTGTCTGCGGAGAACCTGCAAGGTCGAGGATGTTGCCCACACCGTCATAGAAGAACTCTCCGGTGTCGAACACGGCGCCACCGCTGGATGCCTTGATACGCTTTGGCCTTGCCCGAGTGCCATCGGGGGTGACCTCATGAACGAGATAGCTCAGGGGACTCACATCAATTCCAACCGGGGTCGACCATTGGTTCATCATGCCGGTGGCGGTGTCGTAGTTGACGTTGCACAAAAGACACTCAGAGGTTGTTGCATCTACGAAACGGGATATTCCGAGTAGACCGCTGGGATCCCAACGGTAGTCCACCTGAGGAGGATCCACTGGGAGACAGTCACCGTCACCGGAATCGGGGTAGACAATGCTTGAGACATTTGCCCACAGGTCGTGCTCATACTCCAGCGAATACAGCTGGGCATCGTCGGTGCCGTCAACAAGAGAGTCGATCAGAGTCTCCCGGCGGGACAGTAAGCCCTGCGGCTGTTCGTAGAAGTAGGTGTGAGATACCGCCACCGCCGAGTCCACCACCCCGTCCTGGTTGCTGTCGGTTGGCGCTGCCCATGACGTCACCGGGTTGTACTGCGTCACCTGCAGCGGCTTGCCGATCGGGTTCGGGTGGGTTACGGGGTTGGTTGACTCGGTTCCGTAGCTGATTTCGGAGTACAACCAGGGGCCGCTGCCGTTGACCGTTACCTCGGTTTTCAATGGTCTCCCTGCTGCGTCAAGTAGGGATTCGAAAACCATGTTCCCAGGTTTTATGACCCGTCCCGCGCGACCTAGTGCATCATACTGTCCATAGGAGACCTGGTCGGAGAGTTCGGGATGCGTCTCGGCGTTCAAGAAACCGAGTTCGTTGTAGGTGAAGCTTCGCGACTGAGAACCTTCCGTCCCGCTGACTGTGACGCCGGTGAGCCTATCAGCCACATCGTATGAGTAGCTTGAGATGATGAAGTCATCCGTGTTTTCAGTATCAGTGCAGTCAACAGGATCGGGGGATGTGCAGTTGATCTCTCGGTCTTCAAGCACCTTCAGAGTGTTGCCTCTGGCATCACTGTAGGTGATTGTGCGCTTCAGAACCGTTGTACCGTCTGTGTCGGTGGCAAGGCTCTCGACGCGGCGTGGTCCGGAGAAGAAGGTGTATACCCCAGAACCATCCGAGGCGATGGTGTGCTCGGCAACGCCGAATGGATCAAAGGTGAGCGCTCGAGTCGCCTTGTCGTCCTCGTTGAAGTACGCGAACTCAGCCCAATCGCTCTCCCACCATTGATTGCCGACACCGTCGAATTGGAAGGTCTTGTTGCGGTAAGCACCCTCAGTTCCGGGTCTCGGCAAGCGCTGCATCACGTGTTTGATCCGCCCGAGACGGTCGTACTGATAGCGCGCTACCTGCACCCTTGGCCCGTCTGGGTCGTCGTTTTCGAGCTCAACCTCTGTGACATTCATGGTCGGGTAATCAAGGTAGGTTTCGGCCACCTCGTCCGAGGTGGGATACATATAGATGGGCCGACCGATAGCGTCGTACTCGATCGTCGCAACTCCATCGCCATTGGCGTCAACGCCGTATGTCGGCTTGCGGAATCCCGGGTCGTTCTTCACCTCGACCTGCAACTCGGCTAGTAGGCCAGGACCATCCGCATCATCAGGGTCGGTCCATCCGTCACAGGCACGATTGTCTGCCTGATGCTGATGGCACACTTTCCATTGCTTGTAGACGGTTTCGTTTTCATCATAGGCAAAGAATGTGCTGTCGTCAGGAAAGCGTTCAGTCCAATCGGGGTCTCCCATCTGCGACGCAAATCCAGTCTGTACCACCTGCACTTGGCCGTAGCCGTTGGTGCCAGAATCACCCACATACTCGTAGCGTGTCACGACGTCGTTGTTGCTCTCACCAGATCCTGGGTTTGCCAAGAGGCGTTTCTCTATCACGTTTCCATAGGTAGAGTCGTAATCCCAAGCCTGCTCCTGCACCGCGACGCTGCCAGTGGGTAGACCATCACGAGCCACGTGCTCGTTGCCAGGGCGTGAGAGCAGCCAATAGCCTAGTTCTCCCTTCCAGTAGGTGCGCTTTGTGGTGGTGTCGAATATGGCATCTTGGAGAGGACCAAACAGCTCGAAGCCGAGAGTGCCACAGCTTGGGGTCGCCGGTAGTGTGAAGCTCCTACTATCGAAAGTGCTCTGGCTTTCAACCAGTACCGTGTGGTTGGCAAACGAGTCTGGGGTCTCGCCTAGGCTTTGGGAACAAAGAGTGCTACCAGTTGCACATCGGTCGGTTTCGTAGCCATAGCGGGTAATGTTTACGAGGTCTTTGCTGTCCGCAGCTGCACCGTGGTAGTAGGTGATTACCGCTCGTTTTCGCCTGTTGTGCTGTGTGCCAAACCGGGGACCGGCTTCCTCCCAGCCTATTCGGTGGGCATGGTCGTCGACGGTGTACGAGTACGCCGTGGTTCGTTCGGGAATCCCGTCTGCTGAACCCCTGAAATGTTGCTCATAGATCAAGGCGCCTGCCAGCGGCAGGGTGAACAGCTCTTTCTCGGTATTGCTACTCATACAAAAGAAGAGATCGTCCCGGTTCTCCTGTGCCGTTGGACCGAGCGAGAAGTAGTAGACCGACTCGTCATCTCGGGCTGGAATTCCGATCTCAGGCTTGGGGTCGATTTCGGTGCTGATTGGCGGGGTTCCGGTTTCGTCTGCGACTGAATAGTTCGTAACCGTTGTCTTCGACCAAGACGTGTAGTAGTTCTCGGCCGCGGATTCATCAGGGAAACCCTTTTTGGGGTTGGGCACGTCTGGATAACCAGCGTCAAAATGGACAGGTAGCAGCATTTTGTAGTCAGTCTGTTGACTAATATCTTTCCGTGCGATCACCTTTCTGATCGGAACACCTTCCGTTTCGTCGGGGACCCACACTGGGCCGTAGACGATGCGTCTGTTGACCCCGAGTGACTTGACCAAAGGGGGCTCATCTACGGGTGGAACTCCACCGTTGCATCCTGGACACGCGATGTTTCCCCCCTCATTCCACCGGCCGTGAATCGCATACTGAACGTTTCCACCAGTATCAATATCTTGTTCTTGGTGATGGTGGTTAAACATCCACGTTTCATAGTCAAACTCAATCACCGCACCGGTGGGCAACTCAGCTTGGCGGAGCACGCCGATTTTTGCTCCAAGATTCCCATTTCGGCACTGGTAGGGAACATCGCAGGTGAAGACATCTTCTACATCGATGTTGGTGGTGCACTCGACGTGATCGTCTCTTTCTTCTCCGTTGTCAGTCGCACACGTGTTGTAGCGGAAGCCATACCGAATGGGATCGAGGAGATTGGCGCCGGAGATTCTCACGCCGGCCAGCAGATAGACCCAGTCTGTTTTCCTTCTCGCGACAGGGTTGTTGGCCCAATCGAATTCGCTGCTGTGCCAGTACTCGTCGTAGTACGACATGAGCTGCAGCCGGTCCAAGTTGGAGTCGTTGTTGTTGTAGCTGAGGTAGTTCAGTTGATACGTGAGGAAGATTGTATTCGAGTTCGGCTCGGCCTCGTAAAAGCGAACCGCCGTGATTCGAAAAGGTCGCTTTAGCGACGCCAGTGTTGAATTTGGTTGCTCCCTTATAAATTCGACCTTACGCAGGTAAGTGCCATCAGCCCGAATTTCCTCGATCGTGTCAGGTATCAGCTGCGGGATCACTTTGCCGTCGTGGGAGGCGTTGTAGGTCTCAGAGGCATAGGTGATGTCGATATGATTGCCCCATCGATCCTCGATCTTGGTGCAGTAGGTGCCGCTGTTGCGACTGAAGTCTCGATCGGGCCTGGTGTTGGTGGTGAGTTTTTCGGTGTAGAGCCGAACAGTGCCGTCAGGAAAACTTGCAACGTATCCGTCCCCCTCATCCGGATATCCGACCTTGATATCTGTACCATCACGGGTGTAGCAGAAGTCGCCGACTCCTTGGATCGAGCATTTTTTTGGGCCCGGGTCGGGCCCCCCTTCCCAGTAGGCCCCGAATCGGGAGGGAAACAACTCATGTTGACCTCCGTCCGCAGTGTGCAGAGTGAGTCCTCCTTCCGCATACGAAATGTGACCAAGCTCCAGGGTCCACCCGAGGCCGGCATGGACGGTACCCTGCAATGTACCCAGGCCTAGACGGTCGCAGTGTGCGCCGGTGCAACCGCCAACGCGCTTCCGCGACTGATCCCAGATTTTCGAGTTGTATTGCAGCGCGAGCTGTAGCTTGACGTCGCCCCCGGCGTGCAGGGTCGGGCCGAGCGGGATGCTGGCCGTGAGGTTGCCGTTGTAGAGATTGATGTTGTCGAATTCTGAACCTTCGAAGGGATGATTGACGTATCCCTTGGCGTGGGAGGGGTAGTACGTGTCATATTCTGGTCGGGTGATTCCCTGACCCAGGATGGTTCCAGCTATTCCAAAGAGAAACACCAGGGTTAGGGCGGCCAACAGCATCACATTCTGTGGTTTGCTCATGGTCTCTTTTTGCTCCGTTGGGGTCAGTGTGAGGGTCAGGTCGTTCACAAACGTCGTGTCCACTGTGGGTTTGGTATTCATTGCACACCCCCTCACTTCACATCCGTTGGTAGCGTCAGCGTTGTGGCGCAACCGATTGTCACGGTTAGGGTGGAAGACCCGGAAGGCAGGCCAACCACGGACCCACCTTCGAACACCTTGCACCAATAGGTTCCCGCGTGTTCGGCGCCCACCGGACTGATCGTCAAAGTGCTGGACGTTTGTGTTGAGGCTGGTTCTCCCGGTGGCGGGGAGATTGAGTAGGCACCACCGCCGTTGGAAATATCCTGGTCACCGTGTTGCCACGCATAGAGGTACGTGCCCGAGCCCCCAGAAACGGTGACCGTAAACGTCTTGGAACCGCCAAGATCTGAGGAAGCGCTCGTCGGCAGCGGACCACTGATCGCAAGTGGGGCAGGGTCCACCGGAGCCACCGGATCTTCCGTGAAATCTAGGGCGAAATCGTCGGCCCAGACATCTGAAGAGGATGTGGCGAACTGGAATCCGGCGTAGGCGAGGTTTGGTAAGAAATTGTAGGAGTCGAGATCGGGTGATGGGATGGGTATCTCGATCTCGTTGAGCCATGCTTGGACTGTGTGCTCGAGGGTGTCGTACTCAATTCGCATATGGTTCGGACCGTCGTGGTGGGCGGGGTCGGGGTCGGGGGGCGGGGTTCTGTAGAACTCGATCTGGCTGTGGTTGGCGTACACCACGATGCGGCCGTCGAATCTTAGGGTCATCGAGATCTGACCGTTGTTTGGGAATCCGCCAGTCTCTTCCGCCAGGAAGCCAAATCTGACCCAGCCATCCCCAACTGGTGCTTCGGAAACCAATTCGACCGAGACCTTGCGAGCATTTTCCAACCGGTCGCCATTGACGGGGATTCGTGCGGTGAACAACCCGGGTACACCCGAGATGTCGGTCACGACGCCGTCGCCGAAGCCCATGTTCGGGGTGGCGATCCAGGTTTCTTCGCCGTCTTCTGTCGTTGCTCCGTCGAGAGGATCGCCGATCTCAAAGCCTGGACTGTTGGTGAAGCTGTCGTAGACCCCCGTGGGATCCGGTGTCTGATCGATGGCTCGTCGCAGCTCAACGTCGTCGAAGGCAACCCAGCCTGAGGCAAGATGGTTGTAAAGGCGAATTCGGACAGTTGCCGCCTCCGATGGTGTCGTGATCTGGCCACCAACTCGTTGCCAAGCCGGGGTTACGATTGTCTCGCCGTCGTCGATGTGAGCGTTCTGGTGGCTCAGAAAGTCGCCCGCCGAGTTGTGGAAGTCTGCACGAATCGCTAGACCTTTTGTGCTCTCGTCCAAGTCGACTTCGCCTCGGATCCAGGAGGAGAGATCGTATGCGGTGTTCGGAGCCACGGAGATGTGGTCTGAATGGAGGTAGCCGTATGTTTGGTTACTGATGGAGAAAGCGTGAGTCCCGTTGTGTGGGCTACTGGGCCCCCACGTTGCCCGCCACATGGAGGTTGCTGGGAACTGCCAGGCCGCTATGTCTGACCATCCTGTGCCGCCATTCTCGAAACCGGGGTCTGGCGCCAAGTTGATCTGTGGGTTTGTCGTGTCGATGAACTCGACGTCGTCGAAGGCGACCCAGCCTGAAGAGAAGTAGTTCTGGAGATGAATGCGCACAGTCGCCGCGTCGGCGGGGGCCGTTACCTGCCCTCCATAGCGCTGCCATTCGAGGGTTGGAGTGGTTCCGGTGTAGTCGGAATAGGGGCTCTGATAGCCGGACAGGCGGGTGCCAGCGGCGTCGTAGAAATAAACGAATATCCGAGGACCCCGCTCACTTTCATCCGGATCGACCTGACCCCTGATCCAGGAATAGAGGTCATAGACGGTGTCCGAATTTACAGAGATGTGATCTGAGAGCAAGTAGCCATAAGCCAGGTTGCTGATCGTGTAGCCGTAGCTGCCACTGTGTGGGCCGCTGATGGCCGCCCAAGTGGAGCGGTAGAACGAGGTTGCAGGAAAATGGTTGCTAGAGGTTTCTGTCCAACTAGTGCCGCCATCTTCGAAGCTCGGGTTCGGCGCTAGGTTCGTTTGAGGATCTGCAGTGGTGTTGAACTCGACATCATCGAAGGCTATCCATCCGGAAGACAGGTAGTTGAAGAGCTGAATACGGACGTTCGCCGCTTCGGCAGGTGTCGTGACCTGCCCACCGACTCGCTGCCATACGGGAGTCGGAACTGTTCCATTGTTGTTCGCGAAGACATTCGTGTAGCTCAGATGGGCGCCCGACGCGTCATAGTAATTGGCACGAATGAGTAGGCCATTCTTGCTCTCGTCTGGATCGATCTCGCCCCTGACCCACGTGTAGAGATCGTAGTCGGCGTTTGGGCTCACGGGGATGTGATCTGAAAGCAATGTGCCATAGCACAGGTTGCTGATCGAATAGCCATATGCTCCGCTGTGTTGATCAGCTGTTCCCCATTTTGAGCGCCAAAATGAGGTTGCGGGGAATTCGCCGGCGGGAGTCTTTGTCCATCCAGCGCCGCCATCCTCAAATCCTGGATTTTGAACGAGGTTCGGCGACCAGATGGTCATGGCGGATATGGGGATAGAGCCGCCGGAGTCTGCGGCGGCTGGGGTGGCATGTCCGAAGACCAGAAGGATGACAACCACAACATAATAGAAGAATTGAGATCCTCGCCGCTTGGTGCTTGACATATCAGAGGCTCCTTTTCGGGCTCTTACTGCACTGTTCCTTGGAATCGTCTGTGTTCAGGTCAGTGTACGAAGATTGTGATGAAAGCGTCCATTCAAACAGTCCATGAGCATGTCTCTTCGTTTCACACACGAGATTTGGTTTCATACACCAATACGCGCAGTTTGTTCGCAAAGACGGTCATGGTCGAATACGGGATACGCTGCTATCATGTCGCGATGTCTCAAAATCAGAATTCAAATGAGGTTACGCAGCTGCTGCGAGCGTGGAGCGATGGCAATGAAGATGCACTAGACGAACTGTGGCCTCTGGTCTATGCCGATCTCAAGGCGCTTGCCGGGTCGTTCATGCGAAATGAGAGGCCGGATCACACCCTGCAGGCGACAGCATTGGTGAATGAGGCCTACCTGCGGCTCGTTGATCAAGATTCTGTGACCTGGAAAGATCGAGGTCATTTCTTCGCCATCGCAGCGAAGATGATGCGGCGTATTTTGGTTGATCACGCTCGTCGTCGCGCGAGCCAGAAGCGAAATGGCGATGTGGTGCCAATCGAGAATGACTCGACGTTCATGAAGAGTGACGGCGCGGATCTCGTCGCAATCGACGAGGCCCTGTCCTCTTTTGAGACTGTTGACCCCGAGCGAGCGAAGGTTGTCGAACTCAGATTCTTCGCCGGTCTCACCAACGACGAGACCGCCAGAGTGCTCGAGTGCTCTGAGAAAACAGTGCGACGTCACTGGCAGGTCGCGAGGCTTTGGTTGTACCGCGAGATCAAAGGAGAACAGGTGAATGCAGGCTGACCGGGAGAGACGAGTTGTCGAGCTGGCGGCGGCTGCTTTGGAGCTGCCAAAAGAAGAACGCGCTGCATTTCTTGCTTCTGAGTGCGACGACGATGAGATGCGCTCAGAGGTTGCGAGTGTTTTGGCTGTGGAGACAGATGCTGCAGATTTCCTCAAGCATCCGGCGGGCGAGGTGCTCGACGCCGACGTGAACACCGAAGACGAAGCTATAGGTAGCCTGATCGGTCCCTATCGCATCGAAAAGGTCATCGGCAGCGGTGGCATGGGAGTGGTGTACTTGGCATCTCGTGCTGACGACGAGTACGAGCGTCGGGTCGCGGTCAAGCTACTGCACGCGGGACAATCGCACGACGAGCTGGTGAGACGTTTTCGCAAAGAGCGCCAGATTCTAGCAGGGCTGGAACACCCCAACATTGCCGGCATGCTCGACGGAGGAACAACCTCGGACGGCCGTCCTTACCTGGCAATGGAGTACGTGGACGGCGCACCAGTCGACCAGTACTGTGAAGATCACCGGTTGACAGTTCATGAGCGCCTGCTTCTTGTCCGAAAGGTTTGCGACGCAGTAGCTTTTGCTCACCGCAATTTTGTCGTTCATCGCGATCTCAAGCCGAGTAACATCCTGATCACCAAAGAAGGCGAGCCCAAGCTGCTCGATTTCGGGATTGCCAAGCTACTCGATCCGGCGGTGATCTCGGGCGAAGACGAGACAACCCGAACCGGAATGCAGCTCATGAGCCCCCACTTCGCGAGCCCTGAGCAGATCCGGAGTCGCCCCATCACAACCGCTAGCGACGTCTATTCGTTGGGCGTGGTGTTGTACCAATTGCTGACAGGTGACCTGCCGCGACGCTTCGAAGACTTTTCTTTGGCGGCCATAGAGCGTGAGCTGGAACGTGAACCGATTGCGCCAAGTGCCGTGGTGGCCAGCGATGCGGATGCAGCCCGATCTCGCAGGCGACTGGCTGGAGACGTGGACGCTATTGTGCTGAAGGCTCTGCGGGAGGAGCCGGAACAACGATACGGCGCAGTGGAGCACCTGTCAGCAGATCTCCGTCGTCACCTCGACGGCCTACCGGTCAGGGCTCGCCGCGGGACCTTCGCATACCGAGCCGGCAAACTACTGCGTCGCAGAAAGTTCGGCTTTGCTGCGACCGTGCTCGTTGTTGGTCTGGCCGCGACCTTAGCGATTTCGACTATCGCACAGCAGCGACGCACGGCTCATGAGCGCGATCGTGCCGAGCGGATCGCGGAATTCATGGTCAGCATTTTCGAACAATCGAGTCCGCAATCGGGTGATAGCAACGTCAGTATCCGCGAAGTGCTGGAGAGCGGAGCCGAGAGGATCGAGGAGGAGTTTGCGGAGTTTCCCAATACTCAGGCC
>JAAESQ010000667.1 GCA_024229275.1 bacterium
CCCGCCGAACTATGGATTGTTCGGTCATCGTGGAGTGAAATCGCCTGGAAGGGTGTGACGCGGATCTGTATCGGTCTTGCAGTCGGTGTACCGCTCGGTACGTGGCTGCTGGGCTGGGGGGAGCCTCGCTTTCTTCTGGTCATCCTGGGTGGCTTTCTGATACTCACCGGAATCGTATTCCTCGGCCTTCGACCGTCGTGGTCGCTTTCGTGGCCCGCATGGGTTGCACCTGCAGTAGGTATGGTCTCTGGTGTCCTGGCTGGTCTTTTCGGAACTGGAGGCCCGCCTGTCATCGTCTACTACCAGCTCAGTGGTGTCGTCAAGGCCAGCTTCCGCGGGAATCTCATGGCGATCTTCCTGGTGATTACCTTGGTCCGTCTGCCATCCTGCGCGATTGCCGGGTTGATCACCACACCACGCCTCCTCGCAGCACTGGCAGTGCTTCCTGCAGTCCTCGCGGGCGCCTGGCTCGGCAATCGCATCCACCTTCAGATCGAAGAGATCACGTTTCGGCGCATGGTCAGTGTCGCACTGATCGCGATTGGTGTTCTTTTGGTGGTGTAGTAGGGCTATGCGGGGCGAACGGGACGGACGGCTGTGCGGCAGAGTAACGGACGCCGCGACGCGAGTGCCTGTGTTGAGCTGCCCAGCTGCCAAAGTGCACGTGAGTTTGAACCACGAAGATCGCTAAGCACACAAAGAGGAAAGAAGATAGACGACAAGCGAGAGTGATGTGCAACTGCAGACCTCCCACTTTGTAGTTCTATCTTCATTCTTCTGAGGGGATTGCTTGAATACAATGTGGGTGAGTCCTCCATGTCTTCGACCTCCGGGAATCGGTAACAAGAGTCGTACCCACACACTCTGGCACCGTTCGGCTGATCGCGTGTTGACGGTTCGAAGAACCGTCTCTGTTTTTTCTTTGCGTCATCTTTGTGTGCTTAGCGATCTTCGTGGTTCAATCTTCACGCGCGTCTCGCATGGACAGGCATCTCATCGAAGATTGTGCCACCGAGCATTGGCTGCTCTGCCGTATAGCCGTTCGCCCCGTACAGCCTTCGTCGCGTCTACCGACGTGACGTCCTCGGATAGCCGGTGATCGATCGAATGCGCTCATACAAAGGGCGCAGACGACGGTACATTTGGAGATAGACCTCGTTGTAGAGACTGTCGTAAGTCGCTTGCCTTTCGGGATCCGGCTCGAACACTCTGCCAACGTGCGTCATCTCCTCGACCGCCGTCTCGAAGTTTGGGTGGAGTCCGAGGCCAACCGCCGCATCAATGGCCGCACCCAGCCCTGAAGCCTCGCTGACATGTGGACGGCAGCTCGGAAGGCCAAAAACGTCGGCAGTGATCTGCATGGCTGCATCACTCTTTGAACCACCACCGGCCACCCTGAGTTCCTCAATCTGAACCCCTGTCCGGCGCTGGCATTGCTCGTTTCCCTCGCGCAGCGCGTAGGCAATGCCCTCGAGTATTGCGCGGTATACATGTGCCCTGGTGTGAACGTCGCCAAATCCGATGATCGCACCCTTCGCCTCCGGTCCCGGCCGCTTGATACCGGGTGACCAGTAGGGTTGAAGCACGAGCCCCATAGAACCAGGTTCTACCGCTTCAACCAGTTCGTCGAACAGCTCCTCCGGTTCCATACCTCGCTCGGCAGCGAGACGACATTCCTTATCCCCGAATTCCTGTTTGAACCAGGACACCATCCAAAATCCGCGGTAGACCTGAACTTCCAGAGTATGGAGGCCTCCGACCGCAGCTGGAAAGGGCGGGATGAATCGGGTTGCTTCGACGTAGTTCTTTTGTGTTGTGTTAATCGTCGCGCAGGTACCGTAGCTGAGGCACGCTATTTGCGGTTCAATGCAACCCGAACCCAACACTTCGCACGCTTTGTCCGCAGCAGCGGCCACAACAGGCAGACCGACTGGAATACCGGTGGCATCGGACGCCTCCTGTGATACTTCCCCGAGAATATCGCCTGGTGGTACGAGTTCCGGAAGCCAGTCAGGATCGACTCCAATCGCTTGCCACTTCCAGTCTCTGGGCCCCGCCCAACGCAAACGACGATAGTCAAACGGTACATAGCCAACCTGGCAGCCTACCGAATCAACAAAGCGTCCGACGAGCTTCCACGTCAGAAAGCCCGAAAGAAAGAGATAGTGAGCGGTACGCCGCCAGACTTCGGGCTGCTCAGTTCGAATCCAATTAGCCTCCGCCTCGGCCATCAGGTAGTCGATCGTCTCACGCATTCCAGCCATACGAAGAGCCGTCCTCCACAGGGCACCAAGCGCGGGAAGGTTGTCCGTTCGTCGCTGATCGAGCCATACAATGGCCGGTCGCAACACTTTCCCGTCACTATCAAGATTGATCACCGTGGAACGCTGGGTTGTCAGCGCCAGACCGGCCACCGCGTCGCGCGGCACCGGCGCCACTTGCCAGAGCTTACGACACGCTTCGGTGAGTGACTCCCAGTAATATTGCGGATCTTGTTCGGCCCAGCCGGGGCGCGGCGACACATAGGCTTCAAGCTCAACTCGAGCAGACGCGACGAGATGTCCTGTCGGATCGAAGAGGTGTGCTCGCACACTCTGAGTGCCGCAGTCGATAGCAAGGACGTGATCTGGTTGAGTCACACAGTATCCCTGCGTCGATCTTACCCTTCCTGCAGCGCTGTGGGTGAAACGCAGCCACGCTGTTTTGAACTAAGCTTCAGCTGGCTCCGTCTGCGGAGCTGAACCGCCAGCAAAAAAATCAAACTCAGGATCAAACTGTGCCAGAAACTCAAGGCTCATTAGCCGATAGGTAACCCACAGAGGGAGAAGCAAGACAGTGCCCACGTAGGGTATCGCTGCGATGCAACAACAGCAGCATGTGAGAAGGAGGATTGCCCCAGTAAACACGAACAAAAGCGCGACCCAAAGCCCATAGATAAAGAAGGCAAAGCCGTACGAAGACAACCACGGCATGAAATGGCGCCAAGCATCGACGACCGAGAGATTAAACCGATACATGATCGGAACAATGAAATTTTCGACAAACATCGAGACATAGGCGGCGACCAGACCAAGAATCACCATTAGCACAATAAACAACACACCGCCGAGGACACCTGCGCCTGCCCACGCATCGCCGAATGCCATCAAAGCGATTGGACCCAAGGTGATCCCCGCGATGACTACGACCACTGCGACACAGAGCAGGGCAAAACATATCCTCCAGATAAATAGAGAGTTACCTTGCGTTTTTAACCGCCCCCAAGGCTCGACAACTTGGGCACGATTGAGGATGAGGTTGTCCAGGAAGACGAACTTCGCCCGCGAGCTGATCCACAGCAGGGCAATGATGACTGCGACTAGGAAAACCACGGCCGCCAAAACGAATGGCGCCCACACCAACTGTTCGAGGAAATAGTCAGCTTCTCGGCTGAGATCACGCGCAAGCTCTGCCGGACCCCGCTTGTCGAGGTCCCAACGCGAGGATCCTCCCCCACTGCTACCATCGAGTATCCGAGCGAGCCACGCAGTGAACCCGATCACCAGCCACTTTACGAGGTCAAAAGGCTGAAAAAGAATGAGCTTCATTCGGGCCCAGGCATGGCTCAACGGCTCTGCGTATCCAATCTGCATCGATCCTCCCGGCTCGGATGTCCCTGATCTAGCGGCCTCTCTTCTGAGCGGACAAAATTCCACCTTTTGAGATTCTCGGGCTTCCAGACCATTGGCACCCTACCATTGGTTACGCGCTCTCTTCGGAGTTTGTTCGCGGCCGTTGCAACTGAAGGCTCTCGAGCAGCTCTGCGGGATGCAGTGCCTGCAGACCGCGATGGTCTCGAATCTGATGGCGGCAGCTCGTCCCTCCAGCAACGACTTGCGTCTCAGGATCCAGCCCATCGAGCATTTCGAGCAAAGGCTGCGCAACAGCCCTAGACAGAGCTTCATTGTGCCTTTCCAACCCAAACGCCCCCGCCATGCCGCAGCACCCTGTATCGAGATTCTGCGCTTCCACTCCAGCTATGCCGTCCAGTCGATCCACCGTGCTTGCGGGACTTGCCAGAGCCTTGGCGTGACAATGAGCATGCACCACCACATGTGTGTCGGCGCCGCTGGCGAACGCTCCATCCGACTGGCCATGCCGCTCAAGCACAAAGTCCTCAAACAGATGACAGCGATCGGCCACAGGCCCTGCTCCGGGAATCCGCAATTGGCGGTATTCATCAACGAACATCGAGTAGCAGGAAGGCTCGAGAAACAACAAGGGCTCCGAGCCAGCGTTGGCTAACTCTTGCAGGTTGTGCTCAGCCAGGCGCCTGACTTTGGTCAGCAATCCCCTGCTGAACGCCGGACGACCACAGCATTTTCGCCCTTGAATCAACCGAACCTCATATCCCAGCCGTTCGAGCACATGTGTGGCAGCATGACCTGGTCCTGGCTCGTGGTATCTGGTCCACGTGTCGTCCCACAGGAAAACTACGCCTCGTTGCTTGAGAGCTTCACTCTCGAGGGTATCTCGAGCGACGAACCACCGATCGAAGCGCTGCTCTGCAAACGGTAGCAGCGACCGATCCGCGTTCAGGCCGAGTACTCTCTGTAACAGCACGCGAATCCAACGCGCCTTGATCGAGCGATTGGCGATCTCGGGCCAGATCGTCCCAATCCTTCCAAGAACATCGGATGAAGCCACGACTCGATCGAGTAGCGACGGTCCGGAAAGGCGATGGCGAGCATTACGGAGTTCTGCTTTGAGAAGTGCAAGATCGACATTTGAAGGGCACTCATGCTTGCACGCTTTGCATGACAGACAGGTCGTCAGAACTTCTTCGACCCCGGCAGCGAGGACCGGCGAGCCTCGCCAGTCCAAGTGTCCGTCCAACGCTGCACGAATGATGTTCGCGCGACCTCGCGTTGATAGTGCCTCGTCTCCAGTCGCCTTAAAGGTTGGACACATCGTCGGCGGGTCTTTACGGCACCCTCCGCACCCGTTGCATTGCTCGAGATTGCCCACAAACGACTCATCACGCTCGATATATCCGAGCTGCTGTTGAAACGACAGATCGATAGTTGAACCAGGACCGAGGCGGAGGTCTCCATCGATTCTGTACCTTCCGGTATCGATGATCTTGCCCGGATTCATCTTTCCTTGCGGGTCGAAGAGGTTCTTGATGGACGCCGACAACTCGACGAGGTCACACCCAATCTGGTCCTTCAAGAACTCAGTTCGGGCAATTCCAACCCCGTGCTCGCCTGCCAGCGATCCATTGAATTCAATGCACAGCCGTGACACCTGATCTGCCACGAGGCGGAGCTTGGCAACATCCTCGGCTCGGTGGAGATCGAGTTTCGGGCGGACATGGAGTTCTCCGGATCCGGCATGGCCGTAGTAGGAAGCCTCGATCCCCAGCGGATCGATAACTTTGCGCAGCTCAGCAACGTACTCCGGCAAGCGCTCCGGTTGGACACACACGTCCTCGATGCCGGCAACCGGTTTTGCGGGACCTTTGCAGGCAGTCAGGAGCGAGAGTCCAGCTCGGCGCAGACTCCAAACAAGCTCTCGTTCCATAGCATCGCGGCAGAGGTGGGTTCGAATACCTGTACTCCGCGTCGCGAGCCGTTGGAGCTTGTCTGCCCCGTCGTCTTCAAAAAACTCGACCAAGAGTAGGGAGGCGCATGGCTGTTCGTCGAGCATGAGTAACTGTCGGGCCGCAACGAAGGCAGGCTGACCCCTGGTTTGCTCGAAGACATGATGGTCGATGTGCTCCACCGCAGCCGGACCGAGATCGAAGACCTCGACGGTCGCGGACATAGCTTCCTCTAGCGAGTCGAAGAACAGAACACCGAGCTCTCGCCGCGGCGGAATCGGGACGACGCGGACAACGGCAGATGTCACTACCGCAAGAGTCCCCTCGCTGCCGCCGACGAGCTGAGACAACTCCCCCGGCTGCGCAAGCCAGCGATCCAGGCCATAGCCGGGGCGACGTTTGATCAGCTGTGTCTTACAGCGGTCTCGGATAGCCGCAGCGTGCGGCTGAATTAGCGCATCTGCCGCCTCGGCGAGATGCGCCAACTGGTGATGATCCTCCCCAACCCATGTAACTGTTCCGTCCGCGAGCACGATCTCAAGAGCTTCGATGTGATCGAGAGTCGTCCCATAGACCGGAGCATGAGCTCCGGAAGAATTGTTGGCGATCATTCCGCCCAGCGTTGCGCGTGAACTGGTAGCGACGTCAGGGCCGAACCACACACCATGCGGTCGAAGCGCTGTGTTGAGCTGGTCCAGAACCACTCCGGCGCCAACCTGGACTGAGGCCGTATCACGATCCAGCATTCCTATCTGGCGGTTATGACGAGCCAATTCGACGACCAGTCCTGATCCCAGAGCGCCACCTGCCAGGCCTGTGCCAGCACCACGCGGCGTAATCTCGATTCCTGCCTCCTGAGCCGAGAAGAGAAGGGCTGAGACCTCATAGGCGCTGCGCGGAAACGCCACTGCCGCGGGTTCAACACGGTAGATGGACGCATCCGTAGCAAAAAGCAGACGCGTCATCTGATCAAAACGAACATCACAACCACTGGATAGAAGAGTGCGCCGCTGACGCTCGGTGACTTGGGTCATCTATGCATTGTAATCGGACGCCGGCAATTCCCGCTGCCAACTCCTCATGCTACTCTTCAGCTAATGGCACAATCTAGCCACAGACGCTTCAGATCCCAACTCATCTGCGCCATGTTCATTGTGGTTTCGTTGACTCTCGAAGCAAGTAACCTGAGTTCCCAGCCAACCGGCTCCGCAACGAACTACGTTGAACCTCATGACTCCACTCCAACAAATGAAGTGTCACTCCGCATCAAACCTCTTCCTCCCAGCATCCAGGAAGTCTCGTTGACCATGTCGAATACCGGACAGCGCCGATTCCTCGTCCTCTACGTCGACGGGACAGAGGCAGAACTCAGCCCTGAAGGTTTCGCCGAGCTTCTCCATACCCATGCAGCCGGCAAGAGCCTGATCTTCCGCTTCCTCAACATCACTTCGTCTGCTGGAATCGCATGGGTCATTCTGGGGCTGGCTGGCCAGATCGCGTTCGCCGGCCGCATGGTACTGCAGTGGATTCTGAGCGAGCACAACAAGCGATCTGTAGTGCCCGTTGGATTCTGGTGGATGAGCCTGGCCGGGGCGAGCATGCTCCTCGTCTACTTTATCTGGCGACGAGACATCGTGGGCGTTCTCGGCCAAAGTACGGGCTGGTTGATCTACACCCGAAATCTGTGGCTGATTTACTGCGAACGTTTGAGCGTTCTGTCGTTGGCGTCTACGAAAGATCCGAATCCGACATCGTAATATAAACTCTTCCATCAAGAGCCTTTACGTCGAGATCAGTGTCGAACGAGCGTGCGACCATTACCAACCCGTTTGGCTCCGGCTCCTCTACAAATCCCCATTGTTCGAGTAGGGCCTTTCCCTCAGAATCGCCGTTGAGCCACATTTCCTCAATCGTGGCACCGACGCGCTTGGTCAGCTTGGCACCGAGGTGGGAGAGCAATGCAAGCGCCCCAGGATGTCTGTGGTCCCACAACAGGTCCACCCACTTGCAACCGCTTCGCTCTACTCGAAACGCAGCAAACGCGACTGGAACATCCGAGAACCTGGGTCGCACCAGAAACCGGTGATATGTGACCGTAGGATGACCTGAAAGACGCCATTGGGCCCGATCGGCGTCGCGAATCGTTGCGACCGGATATGACTCCCGAACGCGCCGCCACAGTAGATCCAGTCTTTCGTCTCTATCTCCGAGGACTTCCGCCTGGTAGAGGAAACGGCGAGGCGCACTCCTAAGAGGCAGCGTACGACGACTCAGGTACCGTATCGGCTGGGGCTCAACCGCATCGTAGCCTAGCTGGAGGATTCCCAACCGCAGTGCACGGCGTCCCGGAAAGCCAAACAGCAACGGGTAGCTCCCACCACTTGCGAAGTGGTCGAAAAAACGCTCGACAGTTTGAACCCAAACACCCTTCTTCGCAAACAATCGACGCGCGTTTCGGGTCGAAAACACGTCAACAATCTGCGCTGCAGACCACATCTTGCCGTCAACCTGTATCGGATACGGAACAGATGCGTACTGCGCCAGCAGTTCCCCATCGTGTATAGCCACCATGATAGGACGACCGCCCTCGATGGAGCGAAATTTCCACCACCATTCTTCAAGAGGGCGATCGGTACGAAACACCCGATTGAACTCACGGTTGATCGCCCGTTCGTCACCGGCCTCATAAGGGCGCAACTGAATTGCACTCTTCCCGCTTTCGTATTCTTCCATCGTGCAGCACACTAACATACGCAGGACCGAGACAGCCAAACGGTTCAGCTCGGTGATACAGTTGCCAGTCATGAATCCCGTCAGAAATCGATCAAGCCAGGAAACCGATGGCCTCAAGGATAATCTCGACCCATCACTGGTCGAGCTGTATCACGCTGAACGTGAACTCGCAGACCGCCTCAGGAATGCCTCCCGAGAAGAGCGCCGTGGACTATATCGCACGGTATATGACGAGCTCTTTGCTCGCTTCTCAGCGCGACCAGAGCTTCACACCGCAACGAATCCAGAGATTCGTGAACAGGAACTGAGGCTTCAATTCACTCTCTTGGAACCCCTCGCAACTCGTGAAACGGTGTTTCTTGAGATTGGCGCCGGCGACTGTGGATTGACTCTTATGCTCGCAGGCAAGGTCCAGAAGGCTATCGCTGTCGATGCATCGCCAACCATGGTTGACCCCAACTCCGCACCCGGAAACTTTGAGTGCATCCGTTGTGATTCACCTCCCTATCCCCTTTCGCCGGGTCAACCTACAATCGCCTACAGCTGCCACTTCATTGAGCATCTCCATCCAGAGGATGCGGAGGAGCACGCTAAAGAGATCTATCGGTTGCTGGCGGAGAATGGATCCTATGTCTGTGTGACTCCGAATAGGCTCCTTGGCCCACACGATATTTCCAAGCACTTCGACGAATCCGCAACCGGACTACACCTCTGTGAGTACGGCTATCGGGAGCTGACTCGGCTTCTCCGCAATGCCGGTTTCCGAAGGGTGATGGCACTGACAGGAGTTGGCGTACCAGCCCGGGCACGCCATATGTGGCCTCTCACGGCTATTGAGCATCTCCTGGCGCTTCTCTCGAGGGATCATCGACTCAAGCTCATTTCTACCTTGGCTCCGCAATCGAGGGCACCGTTTCGACCACTCGAGCAGGTCGTCGTTTTGGCGCAGAAATAGAAACAGTGCCATTCGATCTCAACGCCTTAGACTCAATCCTTGCTTTTCGATCCCACACAGCCCTCGCACATGCCAAAATGGCGGGCGCCAGGAGAAAGAGTCACCCCCCTCTTCTCAACTCAAGAATTCGTTCTGGATCTCTTCACGCCACAATAAGATTTCGACCCCTGATGGCTTGATAGCATGTACACAGGTGCAAATAGCTCATTTCTAAATGCTTCCATCACCACTGGCCCTATCATCGCATCTTAGAGGTGAACAAACACCCGTAGGGTGGTACCAACAGATAGCTTTCGAATCCTCAATTCATGCTGAACTGGGTATGACCAATACTCCTAAAAAAACACGGCACCGATCTTGCTCTATACTGCGCCCTGGAACATACGGCCGTACATTTTTGGCCGGAACGGAGATCAAAATGCAACTGTTGCGACAAGTCGCATTCGTCGGGGCCTTCATTGCCACCACAGTGAGTGGAAGCACTGTTCTCGCGGCCGATCCTTCACCGCGCGAAATCGTTCAACGCATCATCGAGGCTTCTGGGGGTGCAGAGCAGTTCACAAAGATCGGCATTCTCCGGGTCAGCATCGATCAGGAGGAACGCACAGCCAAGGGTGAATCAAAGAAAGAGACGTTCGTTGGCTACACCAGCACCGAGCGCCCTGAACTCATGCGCCTCGAAATGCCCGGCAACATCGTTCTCGGCATCCCCGACGAGCATGGCAACGGTTGGGCCACCGTCAACGGAGTCCCAGACACTCGGCCTCCTACGGCCGCCAAAGCTCAGGCAGATACTCACGTCAAGCTATTGCCCGTCATGCTCCCGTTCAGTCTGAGCTGGCCCCGACTCAACTACCCTGGTGTGCAGACCGCCGAGTGGGAAGGCGAACCCGCATGGCTGATCACGATGAGACCGCCAACAGGCTACTTCGGCAATCCGATCTTCGAGGAGCCCTGGGGTGTCTACGTTTCAAAGAAAAGCATGCGACTGCTGGCCGCTGAATTCTACCCACCGCCCGAACAAGCTGAAGTTGTCAACGAGGGTGTCCGTTTCAACGTGCTTCGCTGGGACAAGGTGGGGGGCATTTCGCTTCCAGGTGTCATGGTGATGGAAGGCGTCGATCTCGTTACGCACCTCCCCAATGGCCATTTGCGCACCATTCAGCTCACCTGGGAAATTGTAGAACCAGCTGACTACACCATCTTCTATGATCCAACCGTGCTCGAGAAGATGGATAACGAAGAGTTCTAGATGCAATTCGCCGTGCAATTCGCTCTGCGAATTGCAATGAATGAGAGTAGGGCAAACTTCATGATCAGCTACTATCTTCGGGATTCAGCCGGCTGATTGAAGATGCACTCACACTATCAAGCGGGCACTTCGGTGCCCGCTTTTGATTACACCTGATGGGCCTTCTTTGGGATTCCATACCCGCCTAGGATTCGCACGGACCGAAGCCAGAGGCATAACTGCGCGTGCCACAGTCTGGTTCTGCCGTTAGTCACGGAAGCGACGATCTGTCCTTCGCTCGCTGATCGCAACAACATCTACGAATTTAGGTGGGCACCTTGGTGCCAGCCCTTCTTTTCAATTCACTACGACTCGCAAGGCGAGTCGTAGTGAATTGAAAAGGCCCGGTCGAATGACCGGGCCTTTGTTGATCG
>JAAESQ010000668.1 GCA_024229275.1 bacterium
AGCCGGTCATACTGATCGTTCCAGCGTTGACCTGGTCACCGGGTGTGACCGACACGGGCTCGGATTCACCGGTCAGGAGGGAACGGTCAATGGCCGATTCGCCGTCAACAACAGATCCGTCCGCCGGGACAGTCTCACCCGAGCGAACTACAACAAGATTGCCTGTTTTGATAGCCTCGATCGGAACGTCGGTCACGAGGTCATCGTCAACGCGTCGGGCGACGCTGGGGGTGACCGCGAACAGAAGCTCGGTGGCGCTGGCGGCCGACCGCTGCTGTCGTCGCTGGAGATACCTTCCCACGAGAAGGAAGAAGATAAGCGCCGTCAGGGTGTCGAAGTAGATCTCGCCCTTCCCAGTCAGAGTCGTGGAGGAACTCTGCACCCACGCGGCGAGGATGCCGATGACAATTGGCAGATCCATGTGCAGAGTACGAGTTCGGAGTGCGCCGAGTGCGCCACGAAAAAACGGGCGAGCACACCATCCGACAGCAGGCAGGGAGAGTCCGAAACTGAGCCAGTGGAAAAGGGACTGGAATTCCGGGGCAATGCCATGGAAATCGCCACCATAGAGAGCGAAAGCGAGCAACATTGTGTTACCTGCTATGAGTCCAGCTACACCAATACGAATGAGCATGGATCGATCTTCACGACGCGCAAGATCTTGCGTGACTGCACCACGAAATGGATGAGATGGATAGCCGATTGAATGGAGAAAGCGGGCGATCCTTGAAAGGTGGACAGTCTCAGGGCTCCAGACAATTCGGACCACCGCACGGCCCAAATCGAGCCTCACCTCGGCAACTCCGTCCAAAACCGAAGGGAGCTTCTCGACTAACCAAACGCAGGCTGCACAGTGGACTCCCTCGAGGTAGAGCTCGACAGCTCGAAGGCCGGCAAATTCCTTTCGGACGTAGAGATCCTCGAATGTAGCGTCGTCGTATTCCGCGTAGGCGCGGTCGCCGGACGTGATCGGTTGTGTGTCAGCGTCGAGTCGAGAACGTAACCCGTAGTAGCTGTCGAGCCCATGTTCGTGAATGAGCTCGAAGGCGATTCGGCATCCAGCGCAGCAGAACTGATGTTCTGCTTGATGCTCGACGAGTCCTTTGGGAACTTCGAGCCCGCAGTGACTGCAGTTCATGGCTGCCGAGGCGGGTCAGTACAACAGGGTTTCTCCATATCAACCAACCCTTCAACCATATCAACAACTTCATCGGGTGTGTGGCCTTCAGCCGTGCCATTGTGCATGGCTTCGTGAGTCGCCAGCGCAGCGGTCACCGAAGCGGGTCGACTGAAAATGGCAAATATCCCCATTGCGACGAGCAGAACGGCGGTCAGCGACGGTACAGCACGCCGAAGCGGTGCTGCTGCGAGCTGCACGCCGAGGCCTGTAGCAACAAGAATCGGTACGGTCCCGGCCCAGAAAGCTGCCATCACAAGTATGCCATTGAGGGCGCTTCCCGTTCCCGCTGCAGCGACCAGGAACATCCACAGCCAGCCACACGGCAGGACTCCTGAAAGGATGCCCACTCCGAGTGCTCGGACGAGCGGGGGTTTTTTACTGACAACCGCAAATCCTTGGAGTAACCAAGTCTGAAGTCTGGGTGACTTCGAATGATTGATGAGTTGTAGACCTCGAATACGGAGCAGTGCGACTATTCCCCAAACGATCATGGTTGTGCCGGCGACTATGGCCGCGACATGCTGAAGACCGGCAAGAACTCCGGCAACTTCGATTGCCGCTCCGACGGCGCCTGCGATCGCTCCCAGGAGGATATATGCGACGAACCGGCCACTGCTGTAGACGGCGTGGACGGGTAGGCGTCTCCATCCCGAAGATGAATCGGCGCCTGCGTAGAAAACAACAAACGGACCGCACATCCCGGCACAGTGAAGACTGCCAAGGAGACTCGTCACAAAGACAGTCAAGAGAATGGTGATCACGGGTTGGTGTCTCTCGGTATTCGTGGAGTGGGTGTGAAATAGAGCACTTCAGCGTGAGTGAAGGTCGAGCCGTTTCGTTGAGCGATGAGTCGAACCTCCCACCTTCCCGGCCGCT
>JAAESQ010000669.1 GCA_024229275.1 bacterium
AGGTCGAGACTGGATGTACATCAGCGGGTCCTTGACCGGGAACAACGTAGCTTCTTCGCCCAACACCTGCTCATCAACGTTCCGCAGAGCACTGTAGTCATCGAGGATGTACATCCCACGCCCAAAGGTCCCGACGATGAGATCATTCTCTCGCCTTTGGATCTGCAGATCACGAACTGCAACGACTGGAAAATCTCCGTCCAGTTGGATCCAGTCACCACCGCTGGAGAGAAACAAACTGAACTCGGTGCCCAGGAACAGCAGGCCTGCGCGCTCGTGGTCTTCCTCGATCGACCACGCCACATGCCCACTCTTCAGACCGGCCCGGATTGACTTCCACGTCCGCCCGCGATCATTGCTCTTGAGAACATATGGCTCATAGTCCCCGCTTTTATGATTGTTGAACAACGCATAGACGGTGTCGGGTTCATGTCGAGAAGCGAGCACATCCGAAACGTAGGTATGTTCCGGCACTCCCGGGAAGCTCTCCTCGCGCCGCCAGTTCTTGCCACCGTCCTCGGTGACCTGGATGAGACCGTCGTCTGTGCCGACGTAGATCAGGCCCTCTACGAGAGTGGATTCATCCAGGGCCACGATGTTGCCGTAGATGGAAGTGAAAACG
>JAAESQ010000670.1 GCA_024229275.1 bacterium
CGTCACACCAACCGGATCAAGGGCCTGCTCGCGAATCACGGTGTACGAGTCAGTACGATTCCGAAGGACCTCAAGCCATGGCTCGAAAAACAGCATCTTTGGGATGGATCCCCACTTCCCCACGGCGTTGCCGTGCGAATACTGCTCGAGTTTGACCGCCTCCGTTTCATCCGTTCCCAGATCCTCGCCGTTGAATTGCAGCGTCGCCGCATGCTCGCCGAGCGAAATACCAGCCACGCCCAGGTCGCTCACAAACTGCACCGCCTCGGAGCCATCGGCGTGAACGGTGCCTGGACCTTCTCCACCGAGCTCTTCGCCACAAGAAAATTCAGAAACCGCAAACAGGTCGGATCGCTCGTTGGACTCACTCCCACACCCTCCGACAGCGGCACCTGTGAGCGAGAGCTGGGGATCGACAAGGCCGGTAACAAATGGGTTCGTGCCATGGCCGTCGAAATCGCTTGGGCATGGCTTCGATTCCAGCCTCGCTCCGCCCTCAGCCTCTGGTATCAACGCCGCTTCGGCGCCGGCTCTAAGCGCTTGAGAAAGATCGGAATCGTCGCTCTCGCCAGGAAACTGCTGATAGCACTCTGGCACTGGACAGAACACGACGTCCTTCCAGAAGGCGCCACACTCAAAAACTGATTCAATGTTGTCACTCAACCAGATCGTCCACGCCCCATGAGTTACCTACCGGGTGCGAGC
>JAAESQ010000671.1 GCA_024229275.1 bacterium
ATCGCTCTCCTACCGATATTCCGTCTACGTACTGGAGGCGAATCTGAGCTTTCGCAACGGGATGGTGATCCCGTTGATGACGCAGTTTCTCGATTACCGCGAAGGCGACTCCGAGCGGGAAAAGCAGGATTGCGAGACCCGCGCCTTTCACCGGCTGGCCGAGCGCATCAAGAAGGCCTTCCCACGCTTGCCGCTCATGTTGCTGCTCGATGGCCTCTATGCCCAAGGCCCGGTGATCCAGCGCTGCCGCGATTACCACTGGCAGTTCATGATCGTACTCAGAGATGGCTCCTTGCCCACCGTGTGGGAGGAGTACCATGGCCTGCTTGATCTCCAACCTGACAATGAGCACCGACAACATTGGGGTAACCGTCGCCAACACTTTCGTTGGGTCAATCACATCCGCTATGAATACGGCTCTAACGCCTGCCAATACATCGACCTCCATGTCATCGTCTGCAACGAGCAGTGGGAAGAGGTCAATGAAGACAACGAAATCCAGACCAAGACGGCCAAACATGCCTGGCTCTCCAGCCGCGCGCTCAATGCCGCCAATGTACACCCGCGCTGCAACCTTGCGGCGCGCTATCGCTGGGGCATCGAGACTCATTTCCTGGTCGAAAAGCATCAAGGATACGCCTATGAGCACCTCTTCGCTAAGGACTGGAACGCCATGCGTGGATACCACTATCTGATGCGCCTGGGGCACCTGATCAATACCCTCGCCCGATTCTCCAGTGAACTTGCCCCGATGGTGCGGCGAATGGGCATACGTCCCTTCATTAACTTCATTCGTACCACCTTGAGCGGCCCCTGGTTGGATCTCTATGGAATCAATGAGGTCGCTCGGCGTATGCAGCGAGCTTTCCAGTTACGCTTCGTCTAAGCCTCGCGCCCATCAGCCGATTGTTCCCTGCTTGACGGG
>JAAESQ010000672.1 GCA_024229275.1 bacterium
CCTGTATGTGCCTTTGCAATCGAGGAGGCTGCATGCCATCGGGAGCGCGGCATCGATCTCAAGATGTTCCTCGGTCTCTTCAAGAACTATCGTCAGACCTACATCGATCGGTTGACTAGCGGTGACGAGATTGGGGATCGTTTAAACGAGCACCTAGAGAGTGCGCTTGGCAAGATCCAAGAAAGTCCGTCGATGTCTATCAGTACAGGTTGGGCCCATTTTGACCCTGAACACCACTCGTGCTTCGAAGAGTTACTTGCCGAAGCTGACGCTGATATGTACAGCAGTAAGCGGGAGACGGGAAAAGCAAAAACAAGGAGTTAACCTCCTCACCGGCCACACCCTACTCGAACTCGGCGCATACCTTGATCAGAGCAGCTGTGATTCCCTCCTCGGATTCAGAATGCCCTGCCTCCTCGACGATGAGAAGCTGCGAACTCGGAAGTGCCTGGTGAACCCTGTAGGCGCTGAGAGGCGGCGCGGCCATGTCGTAGCGACCATTGATGATCGTAATCGGAATGCCGCTGAGCTTGCTGATGTCGTCGAGAATCTGATTTTCCTTGAGAAAGTACCGGTTTTTCACGTAGTGGAGGTCGATGGATTGCATCGAGTTGTCGTCTGAGGCAAGCATCTTCTCGACATATGACGCGACAACCTCATCTTTCATATGGAGCTTCATGAACTTGAGTTCATACGAAGCAAGTGCTCGTTTGGCCTGGTTTGCGAGGTCCTTGTCCTCGCCAGTAATTATCTCGTGAAGGTAGTCAGGGTGGGCGCCTCTCTCCCTGTCGGGCAGCGTATGAAGGAGATCGTAGTATTCCTTGGGAAAGAAGAACCTGTTGCCAAGGTAGTGGTATTCGAGTTCCTCTGTAGTGCCGAGAAATACTCCCCGGAGAATCATCCCCGCAACATTCTCTGGATAGGCTTCGGCGTAGGTCAGCGCAAGAGTAGAGCCCCACGAACCGCCAAAGACGAGCATCTCATCGAGATTAAGGTACTGACGAAGTTTTTCGATATCCTCAACCAGATTCTTTGTTGTGTTCTCTCGCAACTCACCCTTGGGAACGGATTGACCAGAGCCTCGCTGATCGTGCAGCACGATGAAGTACTTCTCGGGATCAAAGTACTGCGCCAGTCGCGGGTAGCTTCCCGCACCCGGACCACCGTGAAGAGCCATGACTGGCTTTCCTTCGGGATTACCGAGGCAGATGTAGAAAATCTTGTGCAACTCGCTGACCTCGAGATGGCCCTGTTCCACCAGGACTGGGACAGGAAATAGCTCAGCTTTGTCGCTTGCCTCGAGAGCAGGGCAATGTGCGCAAAGGGGAAGAAAAGCGAGAAAGGTCAGGAGTCGGTGTCTCATTTGTCTGCTCCTTGCGCTCATCCCTCATCGAATAACGAATGTGCGTCTCCTCGACGCTCTGATGCTTTCGACCGATGATCTACCACGCCATTCTACAGAGGGTTTGCATCGGTGCTGAAGCCGTCTTCTGTGTGGCACCGGGCCTTCTCACAGGGGAAGAAACAAGCAACGTTGACAGTCGCTGGGTTGCCTGCGAGCATGGAAGTATGAAATGCTCTCATCACCTTTCGACACAGCCCTTTGCGACTATACTGACGGTGCTATTGACTGCTAGTGCGTTGACCTCGTGTGCGCCCGTCGACAAGCTTCGTTTTCCAGCATTTGCTGGTAATGATGAGGTGATTGCAGCAACCCTTGTGGGCGACTTCGACTAGGTCGGCAGTTTCCTGCCGGATGCCAAAAACAGCTACGTCGCTGTAGATCCCGATCATCATCGCTATTGGCTTCCATTGATCGAAGGATCGACGATGCTCTATGCCCATACGACACGACCACCGTTCGCAAATGCCCGGCACGCAAGCTTCCAGATCCCTTAACCCCGAATCAACAATATACCGCATTCAATCTAGAGGCTCGACGTGCTAGGCTCGACTCCGTGAAGAGGGGCGCTAAAGTTCTGTACTCATGGATCTTGTCAGTGAAAGGGCTGCGCGCCACGAGCGAGCAGATCGCTGTGAGGATTGCTCGGAGAACGACGCCGCGGGGGCGTGTGTCGTTATTCCGCCGGATGACCGCCAGTCTTCGGGCACTGCCTGACTTTGTCGTTGTCGGGGCTCAGCGTAGCGGCACTACCTCCCTCTACCTCTACCTCAAGCAACACCCACGAATCATCGCTGCCGTTCGCAAGGAGATTCACTTCTTCGAGCAGGACACCATCTACCGGCGTGGCCTGCGGTGGTACCGTGCTAATTTCCCAATCAGATTGACTCTGCAGTTCGTGGGTAGCGGTGGCGGACGAGGTCTCTGTTTTGAGGCGACGCCTGGGTATCTGTTTCATCCTCACGCGATGCCGCGCCTTGCCGAGGTGTTGCCTGAAGCTCGCTTCATAGTCATCCTTCGCAATCCGGTAGACCGCGCCTATTCGAACTATCAGAAAGCCTTTCGCGATGGCAGGACAGACCTTAGCTTCGAGACAGAAGTAGACAGGGAGCTCACGGTGGGGACACGCGCTACCGAAGCGCCGCCGGAGGAACCTCCTGTGCGCCCGTTTCTGGGTCGAAGCCTCTATGCCGACCAGTTGCAGCGCATGTTCGAACATGTTTCGCGGGAGCGGGTACTGGTGCTCCAAAGCGAGCGACTCTTCTCGCACACTCAGGACGCGTTCGACGAACTTTGTGCGTTCCTCGGACTGCCGAGCTGCACCCTTTGCCACACCGACAACCGAACCTCCGGCGGCTATTCATCGACCATGCCGCCGGAACTCCGCGAACGATTGGTTGACTACTTCGCACCCCAGGTGCAACGTTTGCAGAGTCTCCTTGAGGAGCCTTTCTCCTGGCCCGAGTGGCAGTAGGAGGCTTGCACACCCTGGAGAATCCGGTTCGTGACCTGGAATCCTACGACATAAAGAGCTTGTTGCTGGCGAAGCTCGGATCGCAGGTCAAACTGACTCCCAAACGGCGTAGCCCGCGTTCATCCCCAGGTGTGGGGAGGTGAGTCATGTGCAATTCGCAACCCCGCAACCTAGGTAGCTGCAACATCGCTTGTTGGGCCGTAGGATTGGTGGTTGAGCTGATGCTCAAGGCGATCAACGACTCCTCCACGTTGAGGCTGATTGAATCCCGTCCAAGGAGATCTCTGCGCAGCGTCCTGATGGACTCGACCACCATAGGGCTGATGAGGTCAAGGTGCTCCGGGATGTTTGCCATCAGCTTGATGGCGTTGAGCACAAGCGCCGAAGCCGCATGCATCAGTGGGCTGTTATGGCCTGTAACGATTTCTCCCTGCGGCAGCGCCACTGCTGCACCGGTGAAAATCCCGCGGTGGCCCTTGTCGGCTTTCTGCTCAGCGACTGTTGCGGCATCGCGAGCGGGAACCACTACCATTCGATCCTCTGGTTTGAGGTCGAACTCTTCCATCAAAGTTTCAATCCGACGCACCGCATCGCCGTCCTCGTTTCCCAGTGCCGCATCGCAGGCGTAACGGAAATAGCGACGCACGATCTCGCGCCGGCCAGCCTGTTGAGCCGCATCGTCGTCGCAGATGGCGAATCCTGCACGATTCACACCCATGTCAGTCGGAGACTGATACATCGATTGGCCCGTGATTCTTTCGAGTATGCGTTTCAGCAGGGGGAAGGCTTCGATGTCTCGATTGTAGTTGACGGCGCGTTCATCGTGGGCCTCGAGATGAAATGGATCGAACATGTTGACGTCGCGAAGTTCAGCAGTGGCGGCCTCGTATGCCGCGTTTACAGGATGGCGGAGGGGAAGGTTCCAGATTGGAAAAGTCTCGAACTTTGCATATCCGGCCTGTGCGCCGCGGCGGTGTTCGTGGTAGACCTGTGAAAGGCATGTTCCCATCTTGCCGCTGTTCGGTCCCGGAGCGTTGACAACAACCAATGGTGCGTCTGTGTCTATGAACGAGTTGGCGCCGTAGCCCTCGTCGCTGACGACCCGCGCTACGTCGGCTGGATAGCCGGGGATCGGTCGGTGAGCATGTACTTGAACACCGCGTAGTTGGAGCTTGTTGCGAAACGCTTCCGCGGCTGGTTGGTCCTCGTATCGGGTGATCACCACGGCCCTGACTTCGAGCCCGCGCCCCCTCAAGTCATCGATGAGCTTGAACGTGTCGGCATCATAGGTGATGCCGAAGTCGGCTCGCACCTTGCGTCGCTCGATGTCGCCGGCGTAGATGCACAGGATGATCTCCGTCTGACTGGCGAGTTGCTCCAGGAGGCGCATCTTGACGTTGGGATCGAAGCCCGGCAGAACTCGAGCCGCGTGGTAGTCGAACATCAACTTGCCACCAAACTCAAGGTAGAGCTTGCCACCCACTTGACTCATCCGCTCCAGGATGGCTTCGCTCTGTTCGGCCAGATATCGCTCGTTGTCAAACGCCACCCCGTCCGCCTGCCCAACACCCATCGATGCCTCCTCCTGAATGCAGCCAAGTCTTGACCGCAGGATAACAGGGCAAGCTGGGATTTTTCGGGTGCCGCGTGCATCTTCAGGGGAGAGGTTTATGGTCTCGGTGTTCTGGTTGCCTCCGAGGTCTTTCTACGCTTCGTATTCCGCGAGGCCGAGTCAGCGAATCCGGCTCCTGAGGGTTGGTTGGTGGTTTCTGTGTCAGCTTGCTGAGATCCAAAGGGACCGGGCGCGCGTTACTCAGTTCGGAGGCAGAATCTGAGGTGTACTGGGCGACAAATTGATGCCGGCAGCAGGTGATTGATATTGCTGCCATGTTGGAGGAGTTCATCGGGACAGCCATCCTTCGACCGAGGGCGGCATTTTTGTCCGTTTGTTATGCCGCACCCGTGCTTGAATTCCGCCTGCATGTCGTTACAATTATTCGGCTTCGGGAGAGTGTCTTGCGGCATGCATGGCTGCGTGTTGCGTCGACGAACATCTTGAGGAAGAGCCCGCGAGCGGAGCGGGCATTGGTTCAGAGCGTGCAGGCAATCGCCAAAAGGCGAATGAGAGGCGGAAGTCTGGTTCATCCGAGCAAAGCCCATGCGCCCACCGATGCTGGGGCGACGCGATCAGTTGTCGGTCGACTGCGGTCGGATTGCTGCAGTGTGCCTACGACTGGTCCTGAAGGCCTGAAGACAATCCAGCGGACGGATGCCCCTGCGTGGGTTGTGGCGACCGCCGATGGACACCGGTTGGTGGAGTGCGATGACGCCGAGCTGTTGGGCTCAACCGACGGTGGTGGCGTCCCAATTGTGGGATTGCTCCCGGCCTGCCCTCCTGAAAAAATGGGCGGCCCGGCCTTCCGCGAAGAGCACGGTCTTCGTTACGCCTATTACGCCGGCGCTATGGCAAACGGCATTGCTTCGCCTGAGGTTGTCGAAGCAGCAGGTAACAACGGTTTCCTGGGTTTCTTCGGCTCGGCTGGTTTGCCGCTGAAGGACATCGAGGCTGCTATCGACACCATAACGTCGCGCCTCGGATCTCAGCCGTTTGGCTTCAACCTCATCAACAACCTCAGTGAGCCGCAACTGGAAGAGGCGACGGTTGACCTCTACATTCGTCGCGGCATTCATCTCATCGAGGCCGCGGCCTACCTTGACCTGACTCTCCCTCTGGTTCGCTACAGAATTCACGGCATCCACACCGACGCCTCAGGTCGAATAATCACGCCCAACAAGATCATCGCCAAAGTTTCGCGCGAGGAAGTAGCTGCGAAGTTCTTCTCGCCCCCCCCAGAAGCACTCGTCAAGAAGCTTGTCGCTTCGGGCGACATCACGGCCCAACAGGCGGTCTTGGCGGCAGACATCCCAATGGCTCAGGATGTGACAGCTGAGGCCGATTCCGGTGGACACACTGATAATCGCCCGGCGATTACCCTGTTGCCCACACTTATGGCTCTCAGAGACCGTATCCACGCTGAGCACCGCTGTGAGCAGCGACCACGAGTTGGATTGGCGGGTGGGATATCTACACCAGCATCGGCGGCGGCCGCTTTCGCTATGGGAGCTGCCTACGTCGTCACAGGATCGGTCAATCAGGCTTGCATAGAGTCAGGTTCTTCCGACATCGTCCGCAAGATGCTCGCCGAGACACGCCAGGCTGATTTGGCGATGGCGCCCTCGGCCGACATGTTCGAGATGGGTGTCACTGTGCAGGTATTGAAGCGCGGCACGATGTTCTCTATGCGAGCTGCGAAACTCTACGAGCTCTACCAGACATATGGGGGGATCGACGAGATTCCGAACGACGTGAGAACGAAGATAGAGAAGACGATCTTCCGTGCATCACTTGAGGAAACCTGGCAAAACACGCGTAAGTTTTTCATGGAACGCGACGCGAGTCAGATCAACCGGGCTGAGAAAGAACCCAGGCATAGAATGGCGCTTGTTTTCAGATCGTATCTCGGTCTCGCATCGCAATGGGCAAACAACGGAGACCCCACACGCCAGATCGACTACCAAATATGGTGCGGCCCCGCGATGGGTGCCTTCAACGAATGGGTGCGCGGTTCCTTCCTCGAGGACACCTCAAATCGGAAGGTTGCCACAGTGGCTTTGAACATACTCCACGGCGCGGCCGTCTCGGCACGGTGCAACATTCTCCGATGTATGGGCGTTTCCCTACCGTCCGGGATCGAGCACTTCGCGCCCGTAGAACCTAACCGTCTCAGGAGAAATGAAGTTGATTGAGTCTGACCACACCAAAGGGCCTGATCAGAGGCTTGTGTCGGAGCCGATTGCCATAATCGGAATCGGATGCCTGTTTCCGAAAGCTGCCGATCTGCGGGCCTATTGGGCCAATATCGTCAGTGGCGTCGATGCCATCACAGATGTGCCGGAGACACACTGGCGCCGTTCGGACTACTACGCCGCCGATCCGAAGGCGCAAGATCGCACAACTGCAACTCGCGGTGGTTTCCTCCCGCCTATAGACTTCGATCCACTTGAGTTCGGAGTTCAGCCAAAGGTCATCGAAGCAACCGATTCGTCGCAGCTCCTTGGGATGTACGCTGCTGGTCGCGCCTTGAAGAACGCCGGCTATGGCCCGGACACGCAGTTCAATCGCGATCGCGTAAGCGTGCTGCTTGGTGTGACGGGAGCCCTCGAATTGACGACCACCCTGGGTGCGCGGCTCGGGCATCCTCGATGGCGCGATGCACTGATGGATGCTGGTGTCGACGACGGAACAGCCGAAGACGTCATCAGCCGCATTTCCGAGTCCTACGTACCGTGGCAGGAGAACTCTTTCCCAGGTTTGTTGGGCAATGTCGTGGCCGGAAGGATCAGTAATTACCTTGACCTGGGTGGTACGAACTGTGTAGTTGACGCGGCATGCGCAAGTTCGCTCAGTGCGTTGCACCTCGCTGTGATGGAACTCCAGACCGGTCGCTCAGACATGGTCGTCAGTGGCGGCGTCGACTCTTTCAATGACATTTTCATGTACACGTGTTTCAGCAAGACGCACGCGCTGTCGCCCTCAGGTGATGCCAGGCCGTTCGACGCCGATGGCGACGGCAGAATCGTGGGCGAAGGAATCGGCTTGATAGTGCTAAAACGGCTCCAGGATGCTGAGCGGGACAACGATCGCATCTATGCGGTCATCCGCTCGATCGGTACCTCGAGCGATGGCAAAGGCAACGCGATCTACGCGCCGAGCGCTGAAGGTCAGAAAAAGGCATTGCGCGATGCGTACGAACGGGCGGGAGTCACGCCCGACACGGTCGAACTTGTTGAGGCGCACGGCACCGGCACAAAGGTCGGCGACGCCGTTGAATTGAGTGCGTTGAAAGACGTCTATGGTGACGCTCCGAGTGGACCGTGGTGTGCCGTGGGTTCTGTGAAGTCGCAGATTGGCCACGCAAAAGCCGCAGCGGGAGCCGCTGGAATCATCAAAGTCGCGATGGCACTCCATCACAAGGTGCTGCCGCCCACGATCAAGGTGGAAGTGCCCATTGATGAACTCACACAGAAAGGCGCACCGTTCTACGTCAACAGCGCGGCGAGACCGTGGCTGCCGAATGCCGATCATCCACGTCGAGCCGCCGTCAGTGCCTTTGGATTTGGCGGTAGTAACTTCCACTGCGTTCTCGAAGAGCATTGTGATGAAAAGAAAGCCGCAGCATGGGACGGCAATGTAGAACTGGTGGCGTTCTCGGCCGATGGAATCGAAGGTCTCAAGGATGCTCTCCGCGAGATCGCCAAGGAAGCCTCGTGGGAGGATTTCGCCAGATGTGCCGCAGGCACGCGACTCCGGTTTGATAGTGGTCGAAGCCACCGTTTGTTGCTGGTCGCCACGCCAGACTGCGACCGCCCGGCACGTTTCTTGAAAGCAGCGACGATGCTCGACGAACAGGCCGACAAGATGGCCTGGAGTACTCCCGACGGCACCTGGTACGGCCGCGGCGACAGGCCCGGTAAGTTGGCCTTCGTTTTCCCTGGACAAGGCGCGCAATACGTGGGGATGTGCCGTGATTTGGCGTGCCGTTTCCCCGAGTTCCTTCAAGCACTCACTTTCGCGGATGCCGCCTCCGACGGGTTGACAGACGCCATGTATCCACCCGCTGCCTGGGATGCAGAAACTAAGGCTGCCCAGGACGCAACGCTTCGTGACACCAGAACTGCCCAGCCTGCCATCGGCGCTATCTCCTCGGGAGCACTCAGATTGCTTGCACGTTTTGGTGTAGCGCCCGATGCTGTCGCAGGTCACAGCTACGGTGAACTCGTCGCACTCAATGCCGCTGGCAGACTGGACGCCGATGCGCTCCGCCGCCTTTCAAAACTGCGTGGTGCCCTCATGCACGTTGATGAGGGAGACAAGGGTGGCATGATCGCAGTCACGAGTTCACCGGCGATGGCTGAAACCGTCATCCAAGAGGCGGGACTCAACCTTGTCATTGCCAACAAGAACGCCCCCGAACAGGTAGTTCTGTCAGGGGGGTCGGAAGAGATTCAGAAGGCCAAAGAGGCCTTTGTCGAACGCGATATTCGATGCACGGTCCTGGATGTCTCAGCTGCCTTCCACAGTGAATACGTCGCGGACGCCGCAGAGCCCCTCCTTGAGGCATTGATCAACACCAAGATTTCTCCAGCAACGATTCCGGTCTTCGCGAACACGACTGCCGAGGAGTATCCGCTTCAGCCTGGGGACGCACGAGAGATACTTGCATTCCAACTGGCGAGACCAGTTGAATACGTCGAACTCATCGAAAACGTGTACGCCGCAGGTGTTCGTACGTTTCTCGAAGTAGGCCCCGGCGCTCGGCAGACAGGGCTGATCGCAAACATCCTCGCTGGTCGGAACCACTCAGCTCTTGCACTTGATTCCTCGTCGGGTAAGCGATCAGGTGTGGTCGATTTCGCGCGCTCTCTTGCCCAACTTGCAGCGCTTGGACATACCGTTGACCTCTCCTGTTGGAATGAAGGGTGTGCAGATGCCGAGGTACGCAAGCCAAAGTTGGTCGTCCCGATCAGCGGCGCTAACTATGCTGCACCCCGTGAGAAACGACCCCCCGCACCAAAACCTACTCCAGGAGCGACACGTTCCACCGAGTGCGTTTCCGAAGTAGCGCCGGCCGCCGCTCAGGCCATCCAAACTGTGCAAGCGAATATCATCGCTCTCCAGAAGATGCAGGAGCAAACCGCACGCCTTCACCAGCAGTTTCTTGATGGCCAGCAGGCTTCGGCAAGAGCACTGAGCGAGATGCTTGGAGGACGTCTGTCCACGGTGCCAGATGCTGAACCTCTTCCCGTTGTTGCCTCCGAAGCAACGGGAGTGCTGGAGCGAGCGCCTGAGAGTCCCGAGCCCGAGCCGATCCCGACCCCGGCTGCGGAAACATCAATGATCGAGACCATTCTGCTTGGGACCGTCGCCGACAAAACCGGCTACCCCGTCGATATGCTCGAACTTGATATGTCACTTGACTCTGACCTAGGAATCGATTCGATTAAACGCGTCGAGATTCTCTCAGACCTGCAAGAGCAGTTGCCCGAAGCCCCGACGATCGAGGCGCATCACCTTGGCGAGTTGCAGACGCTGCGCCAAATTGTCGATCACCTGGCGGCTGGAGTCACGGTTTCTCAACAGCCCGCTGCCTCAGCGCCCGTCCCCACCGCGGACGAGGGACCATCACAGATCGAGAGCATCCTGCTTGGAACAGTCGCCGACAAAACCGGCTACCCCGTCGATATGCTCGAACTTGATATGTCACTTGACTCTGACCTAGGAATCGATTCAATCAAACGCGTCGAAATCCTCTCAGACCTGCAAGAGCAGTTGCCCGAGGCCCCGACGATCGAGGCACATCACCTTGGCGAGTTGCAGACACTGCGCCAAATTGTCGATCACCTGGCGGCTGGAGTGACGGTTTCTCAACAGCCCGGTGCCCCAGCTCCCATCCTTACTGCGAACGGAGAACCATCACACATTGAGAGCATCCTGCTCGGGACAGTTGCCGATAAGACTGGCTATCCCGTCGACATGCTCGAACTTGATATGTCACTCGATTCTGACCTAGGAATCGATTCGATCAAACGCGTCGAAATCCTCTCAGATCTGCAAGAGCAGTTGCCCGAAGCCCCGACGATCGAGTCGCATCACCTTGGCGAGTTGCAGACGCTGCGCCATATCGTTGATCATCTGACGCACGTAACGATTCTGCCAACGGTAGCTTCTGAGCCCGAACCGAAGCCAGTTCGCGAGGTGCCAACATCGAACAAAACGGTCGAACGACTCGTGCTCAGTATCGAGCCGATGGAGCTCGATTCGAACCGAGAATTGGCGAACATCGACAAGAGCGCACCGATCTGGATCACCAACGATGGCGCCGGTCTGGCGGTGGCGATACAGAGCCATCTCATAGACCTCGGTTACAGCACCGAGTTGATCGCAATCGATCGCGAGAATCTCCTCAGCCCTCCGACAGAACTCGCAGGCCTCCTCATCGTGGCACCGCCCGAAGGCTCGGATGACGCCTTCCTTTCTGACGCCTTCAGGGTTCTCCAGCAGGCCGAAGTCGGACTGCGAGGAACAGGTGCTGGTGCAGGAGCCGTCTTCGCTACTGTATCCCGCCTCGATGGATGCTTTGGACTCGGCGATGGCGCCTCCAACTGGAATCCGATTTGTGGCGGACTGGCAGGTCTGTCGAAAACGGCCCGCCTTGAGTGGCCTGATGTGCGTTGCGTTGCACTCGATGTCGGCGATGATTTTCCCGGAGCGGAACAGGCTGCCGAAGCAGTCGTCGCCGAACTCTTTGTCACAGGATCCGCAGAGGTTGGTCTTTCAAACGGCCGCAGATGTGGGTTGCGTTTGGATCCCAACCCGCTTCCAACTGAGCAGATCGCAGAGGATGAACTGCCGGTAAAGGCCGGCGATGTCGTCGTGGTGTCAGGCGGAGCCCGAGGCGTAACAGCCGAAGTCGCCGCGACCCTCGGTGAAGCCACTCAGGCAACGCTTGTGCTCTTGGGCCGCAGTTTGGAGCCGCACGACGAACCCGACTGGCTAGCATCGCTCACAGGCCAAGCTGAGATCAAGCGTGCAATAGTTCAGAATGACAGCGCAAACATCACACCGAAAGAACTCCAGCAGCAATACCAAGCCGTCAAAGCCAATCGCGAGATTGTACGAAACATCGAGCGCATGACGGTCGCCGGAGCAAAGGTGAAGTACTTCAGCGTCGATCTCCGCGACGCTGAAGCTGTTGCCACTGTCATTGCACACGCGCGGCAAGAATTCGGCCCGATCAAGGGCATTATTCACGGCGCTGGCGTGTTGGCCGATCGCTTGATCGCAGACAAAACGATGGAGCAGTTTGCCCATGTCTACTCGACGAAAGTCGGTGGGTTGCGAAGCCTACTCACAGCCACAGAGGTCGACGATTTGAGATTCATGGTGCTGTTCTCGTCATCGACTGGTCGCTTCGGTCGTACCGGGCAGATTGACTACTCGGTGGCCAATGAGGTGCTGAATCGGACGGCTCAATCTGAATCGCGACGGAGACCGAACTGCCGCGTTGTTGCAGTGAACTGGGGTCCGTGGGATGGCGGAATGGTCACACCGGCCCTCAAAGGAGTCTTTGAAGCGGAGGGCATTGCGCTGATCGATCGCGAGGCTGGATCGCAGTATCTGCTTGGGGAGATCGCCAATCCTCGCGGTCCAGTAGAGGTCGTGCTTATGGGCGGGCCGCTGCCGGTTAAGACCGACGCGGTCACTGAGTCACCCAAAACGCTGAAGCTTCCGGAGACGCTTGACAAGGCCTTTGAACTCGAACTGAACGTCCGTAGTCATCCCTTCCTGAAATCGCACGTGCTCAACGGTCACACAGCACTGCCTGCGGCGATGACCATTGATTGGCTTGCCCACGGTGCAATGCACGCCAATCTTGGCTTGCGTTTCCACGGTCTGAACGAACTCCGGGTTTTCAAGGGTGTGACGATCGAAGGGAACGAGACGGCCGCGTTGCGGATTCTCGCCGGTCCCGCACTTCAGAAAGGCGAGACCTACGCCGTTCCTGTTGAGATGCGCGGGACGGTATCGGGCAATCCCGATAGGCTGTTTGCTTCGGCCGAGGTGTTGCTTGCCGCCAGCTTGCCGCAAGGGACCGCCGCAATCGATGACACAGCCGGACATCCCTACCCTGACGACGACATTTATGGCAGCCTCCTTTTCCATGGGCCCGAGCTGCAATGCCTGAGTTCGGTGAAGTGTGGACCGAATGGCGTCATTTCCGCACTGGCCGCTCCTGGACCACCTCCCTCACAGTGGATGGACAAACCCCTGCGGAGCGCATGGCTGGCGTCGCCACTCGCCATTGACGCCGGCTTCCAATTGATGTTGTTGTGGGGCTTTCAGCAGCAAAACGCAGGATCGCTCCCCAGCCGAGTTGGTGAGTACCGTCAGTTCAAGCGTTCATTCCCAAAAACAGGTGTACGCGTTGTCGTTCATATCACTGAGCACGATGAACACCGTTCGGTCGCACGGATCGAGTTCACAAATCCAACATCCGGCGAACTTGTCGCCAGGATGACTGATTGCGAATGCGTAATCGACGCGTCGCTGAATGAGGCGTTCAGGCGCAACACGCTTCGTCTGGAATCAATTAGCCAAGCCGGATCCAGATAGGATGAGCGGCCATCGGTCCGTTGCCATCGTCGGCATCGGAGGAGTATTCCCCGAAGCGCCAGATCCGCAGACCCTATGGCGGAACATACTGAGCCGAACGAGCGCCGCTCGCGAGGTTCCATCGGGCCGATGGGAGCTTTCGCCGGAAGACGCCTATGACCCGCACCCGGCCATGCCGGACAAGGTCAGCTCGAAGCGGGCGTGCTTCGTTGATCCGTCGTCTTTCTCGATTGACACGACCCAACTCAATCTCTCGACTGAGCTTCTTGACGAACTCGATCCGCTCTTCCACCTGCTTCTCTATGCAGGCCAACAAGCCTTCGAGGACGCTGGCGCAGACGGGTGGGATCGTCGTCGGATCGGAGCAATCGTCGGGAATCTGGTTCTGCCGACAGATGCCTCTGCTGCACTTGCCCACGAAACGCTAGGACGAACCTTCGAGGAGATCGTACGTCCTGATAGACCCTTGCAGGTACACCAAACACATCCACTGAACCGATATGTGGCCGGGTTGCCCGCGGGAATCCTGTCAAAAGCCCTGGAACTCGGAGGGGGCTGCCACACACTCGACGCAGCGTGTGCATCTTCGCTGTACGCGTTGAAGCTCGCAATCGATGAATTGACCTCACACCGAGCCGACGCCATGCTCGCAGGAGGCGTCTCACGGCCGTCTTCGCTCTATACGCAGATGGGCTTCTCCCAATTGACGGCGGTTTCTCCGTCGGGCACACCGTCACCGTTCGACGTCGATGGTGACGGACTCGTCGTCGGCGAAGGCGCCGGAGTATTCGTGCTCAAGCGAACAGAAGATGCTGTGCGCGACGGCGACCACATCTACGGTGTCATCCGCGGCATAGGGCTATCAAACGACGTAGGCGGTCGTTTATTGGCGCCGACCTCCGAAGGACAGCTTCGCGCGATGCGCGCTGCCTATAGACAGGCCGGTTGGAATCCTACTGATGTCGATCTGGTCGAGTGCCACGCCACCGGAATTCCGATGGGCGATTCGGTTGAAATCGAGAGCCTTAAAGCCCTGTGGCTATGCGAGGACGGCACAAACAAACAGAGCGCGTATCCATGGAAGCCAGGCCAGTGCGTGATTGGATCGGTCAAGTCAAACGTTGGCCATCTGTTGACAGCTGCGGCCTCGGCAGCGTTGACCAAAGTGCTTTTCGCCCTGAAGGAAGAAACGCTGCCTCCGGCTGCGAACTTCACTCGAGCACATGAGGGTCTCGGCCTGGATGAGAGCCCTTTCCGCGTGCTGAAAGCCGGCGAGGTATGGGCGAAGCGCGACGACGCCACACCCCGAAGAGCCGCGATCAGTGCCTTCGGATTCGGCGGTATCAACGCTCACGCACTGGTCGAGGAATGGCAGGTTCCTGGATCAAAACAGATCGCCGTGGAAGTAGTTCCGGCTACAGCGGCGGACGTAGCCATAGTTGGTCTGGATGCACACTTCGGCCATTGGAAGGGACTGAAAGCCTTCCAGGAGCGAGTGCTCGGCGGCAGGTCCGATGAGGATTACTCTGAGGCCGGGCGATGCTGGGGAGTTGAGAGAAGTGCGTGGTTCAGTGAAGAAGGGCCTAGCGATCAGACTTTGTCGGGCCGGCGCATCAACAGCCTTTATGTGCCTCTCGATCGCTTCCGAATCCCTCCGAAAGAACTCAAGGAGATGCTGCCGCAGCAGCTATTGATGCTTGAAGTTGCATCCGGCGCTTGGCACGACGCCCAACTCGATGATGAAAGTGATAACTCTGCGGGTGTTTTCATCGGGCTGGGATTCGACCTCAACGCAACAAACTTCCATCTCCGCTGGACGATGCCCAACAACGTACGTCGCTGGAGTCACGATCTTTGCAGTGACGAGCTTGCTGACTGGACGTTTGCCCTGCGCGAAGCCGCGGGGCCGCCGCTGACGGCGAATCGAACGATGGGCGCTCTCGGCAGCGTTGTTGCCAGTCGCATTGCCCGCGAGCTTCGCCTTGGAGGCCCGAGCTTCACCATATCGAGTGAAGAGACCTCCGGCATCCATGCGCTCCGGGTGGCGGTCCAGGCACTGACAGATGGAGACATCGACGTCGCCCTCGCCGGGGCCGTTGATTTGGCTGGAGACATCCGAGCCGTCCTTTCGTCTCACGTGAGTAGGCCGTTCTCGGCATCCGGCACAGCTCGGCCGTTCGACGTATCAGCCGACGGTACATCTCTCGGCGAAGGCGCGGCAGCCCTCGTTCTCAAGCGGCTCGAAGATGCACTTGCTGACGGCGATCGAGTCTATGGAGTCATTAAGGGAATCGGTAGCGCATCGGGAGGTGCGGCTGAGGCGCCATGTCCCGACGCCGAGACCAGCATGAAAGCGATGGAACGCGCCTACTCCCAGGCGCGGATCGATCCGGCGACAATCGGCTACATCGTTACAAACGGCAGTGGTTGCCCCACTGAAGATGCTGCAGAGGCCGAAGCTCTTGCAGCGTTCTTCCGATTTGATGATGGCCAGACCTGCGCGTTGGGTAGCGCGAAGAGCGACGTTGGCCACGCGGGAGCTGCGTCAGGCTTGGCGTCGGTCGTCAAGGCGTGTTTGAGCCTGTACCAGGAGATCATTCCGCCGCTGCGCGGCTTTGAGAATCCGAGATCCGAGTTCCTCGTCGGTGACTGCTCGTTCTTCATGCCCTCATCGCCGAGGTTCTGGCTCCATGATAGTGGGAACGGGCCGCGACGAGCCGCAGCTCACACGTTCAGCATCGACGGCAACTGTGCGCATGTTGTGCTCGAAGGCCTCGAGTCCGAACACCAGTCGAAGCGCATCTTGCCTGCGACAGCTGCCTCAATCGAACACTCGAAACGCCGACCGCTGGGGGCTCCCAACGAGGCCTTGTTTGTAGTCTCGGGCGATACTCATCCCCAGCTCATCGACGGGTTGACCGAATTGGCCGAGTTTGCCGGAATTGATTCCCACTCCTCGCATGACGCAGTCGGCAACCTGGCCCGCCGGTGGTGGCGGCGCCGAGGGGCTGATGTCGGCCACGATCTCGCTGTGGCACTCATCGCTAGGAACACGACCGAGCTGATCGAACAGGCAAATTTCGCGCGCGAGTCTATTTCGCGATCACCAAACGACCGGATAAGCGGCGCTGACCCAAAGCCGTTTGCGCGCGATCGGGTTTTCTACAGCGCCAAACCATTTGGGCGTAGTACCGACCCCTCCGGCCAACTCGCGTTCGTGTTTCCCGGCTCGGGCAATCAATATGCTGACATGGGCCGCGATTTGTTTGTGCGATGGCCCGAAACACTACGCCAACAGCAAGCCGAGAATCTGCGTCTGGCAGGCCAGTTTCGGCCGGATCGTTTTTGGAACCATGATGCGTGGACAGAAGAAACTCTGAACGAGACGCTTGCCGACCACAATGCGATGATTCTCGGACAAGTGGCGCTGGGCACGGCCGTGAGCCAGCTCATGCAAAGCTTCGGTGTCTCACCCGACGCCGTGATTGGCTACAGCCTTGGTGAAACGGCCGGACTTTTCTCTTTGCGTGCCTGGACCAATCGCGACGAGATGCTCCAGCGCATCGAATCGTCGACCCTGTTCACCGACGAGCTTGCCGGCGACTTCAACGCTGCTCGCAGAACATGGAACTTGCCACCCAACGAAATCGTGGACTGGGTTCTCGGTGTGATAGACCGGCCAATCTCAGTGCTGAAGCGCGCACTCAAGGACCGCAAGAGGGCCTATGCTCTCATCGCCAACACTCCGCACGAAAGCGTTGTTGGCGGCGCGCGGGGGGTCGTCAAGGATCTTGTTAACGAACTCAAGTGCGAGTTCATCCCCGTCAAGGGAGTCACCGCAGCCCACTGCGAGATTGTGAAGGCGGTCGAACGGCCGTACCGTGATCTCCATGTTTTTGAAGTGACGCCACCCGAGGGAGTCGAGTTCTACAGCGGTGCTTGGGCTAGGCCCTATCAGGTGACGAGCGACAGTGCGGCCGACGCGATCCTCGCCCACGCCCTTCACGGTGTGGACTACTGCAAGACGATCGAAGCGGCCTACAAACGGGGTGTGCGGATATTTCTCGAACTCGGGCCAGGAGCGTCGTGTAGCCGCATGATCAGCAGGATCCTCGACGATCGTCCTCACGTTGCGAGGTCGGTCTGTATGTCCGACCGCGATGCCACATCGCTCATCCTTCGCGGGCTGGGCCAACTCGTTGCTGAGCGCGTCGAGGTCGATCTTGACTCGCTCTACTCAGACCATGAGCCGCTTGAATCCTGCGACCAGACAAATGCCTCGCCCACACTGAGCGTGCCCATCGGCGGCGATCCGTTCTGCGTACCGAAGCCGCCTGCGCCGGCCCAAACCACGTCAGCCGAGAGCGTTCCCAATAAAGTGGCATCGGCGAAACTCCCTGACCTGCCAACAGTTGATCCGACATCTGTCGCATCAGACACAATGGCTCTTGTGAATCAGATTGCGCAGACCGAGATGGCGAGAGCCGACGCGCACGAGGCGTTTCTAAAGGCATCAGCCGAGATCGAAAAGGCGATGTTGGAGGCAGTCGCCATCCAAAAGTCGATGCTTGGAGTACCCGGTGCGGATCTTTCGGATAGCTCCCTGCGGATGACTGAGGTGCAGTCCACTGCGTCGTCCGTCTTCCTCACGCGCGAGCAATGTATGGAGTTTGCCGTAGGCCGGGTCGGAAATGTCTTTGGGCCTGAGTTCGCAGAGGTCGATACGTATCCGACACGTGTGAGACTGCCTGACGACCCGCTCATGTTGGTCCACCGAGTGATCGCAATCGAAGGCGAGCCAAAGTCGCTCGGCAGCGGTCGCATCGTCACTGAGCACGACGTCGCACCAGATGTCTGGCATCTCGACGGTGGAAGCGCGCCGACCTGTATCGCAGTTGAAGCAGGTCAGGCCGACCTGATGTTGTCGGGCTATCTCGGCATCGATTTCAAGGGCCGAGGTCTGGCTGTGTATCGCCTGCTCGACGCCGACATCACCTTCCACCGTCATCTGCCCGTTCCGGGTGAGACCATCCGCTACGACATCCGAATCGAAGAGTTCTTCGTCCACAACGGCACCTGGTTCTTCCGCTTCCAGTACGACGGTATGGTCGCTGGCCAGCCGCTCATGACCATGCGGAACGGTTGCGCAGGCTTCTTCACCGAAGAGGAACTCGCAGCTGGGCGCGGCATCGTTGAGACAAAACTCGACACTGCTCCGACCGCCGGTAAAAGGCCCGACGATTGGGAGGATCTCGTTTCGATGGCTGTGGAGGCCTACGACGAAGAACAGCTCGATGCGCTCCGATCGGGCGATCTCGCCGCGTGCTTCGGTCCTCAGTTTGACGGGCTGACGCTCGGGCCCAACCAGCGCCTACCGGGTGGCGACATGACGCTTGTTCACCGTGTGATCGAACTCGATCCGAGTGGTGGTCGCTTCGGCCTCGGTTGCATACGTGCTGAAGCCGACATCCGCCCCGATGACTGGTTCCTCACCTGCCACTTCGTCGATGACAAAGTAATGCCCGGCACGTTGATGTTCGAGTGCTGCATGCACACGATGAGGGTCTTTCTGCTGCGGATGGGTTGGATCACGGAAGATGAGAGCGGCGCTTACGAACCGATCTCGGGCGTCAAGAGTCGCCTGAAATGTAGAGGGCAAGTACTCGACACGACAGCCGTCGTCACCTATGAAGTCGCTATCAAAGAATTGGGCTACGGCCCCGAGCCATATGCGATAGCCGATGCCAAGATGTTCGCCGACGGCCGGCATATTGTCGGAATCGAAGATATGTCGATCCGCTTCACCGGTCTTAGCCGCGAGCAACTCACTGCGCTTTGGAGTAGCCGAGAAAGTGGGAGCGTTGAACCGAAGCCTGCGATCTACGATCGCGACAGCATCCTCGCATTCGCGGTCGGCAAACCGTCAGAGGCGTTCGGCGACAGGTACGAAGTTTTCGACAATGATCGCGTGATCGCACGGCTGCCCGGCCCTCCCTACGCTTTCATCGATCGCATCACCAGAGTGCAGGGCGAACCGTGGAATATGATCCCAGGCGGCGTGGCGGAGGCGCAGTACGAGATCCCACCAGATGCGTGGTACTTCGGCGCCAACCGTCAAGCCGACATGCCTTTCGCCGTGCTGCTCGAAGTTGCCCTCCAGCCGTGCGGTTGGCTCGCGGCATATGTCGGTTCGGCACTGACGAGCGACACCGATCTCAGCTTCCGCAACCTCGGTGGTGATGCCGTGCAATACCTTCGGGTCCTGCTCGACACCGGTTTGTTGACCACCACCGCGAAGCTCACGAGCGTGTCGAACTCGGCCGGCATGATCATCCAGAACTACGATATGGAGATTCAGTGTTCAACCGGAACCGTCTACAGAGGCAAGACCAGCTTTGGTTTCTTCTCGAAGGAGGCTCTTGCTCAGCAGGTTGGCGTTCAGGGCGCGCAACGCTACCAACCGAGCAGTGACGAGATCGAACGTGGGAGAAGCTCCGACTACCCGATAAGCGCACCGTTTCCCGAGCAACAACTGCGCATGATCGAGAGCATTGAACTGTTCGTTTCAGATGGCGGACCCAATGGGCTGGGCTTCATCCGTGGCATCAAGAAAGTCGATCCGGACGAGTGGTTCTTTAAGGCACATTTTCACCAGGATCCCGTCATGCCGGGTTCGCTCGGTCTTGAAGCATTCAATCAACTGCTCAAAGTCGCTGCGTGCGATCGCTGGGGGACTGCCACTGACACCGAGATGACGACCGTTGCCGTAGGAGAGGGCCACACGTGGGCCTATCGGGGCCAAGTAGTTCCATCCAACGGGAAGGTGACCGTGGAGGCAACCGTTACGTCGATAGACGACAAACGGCGAATGATTCGTGCCGATGGTTTCTTGGTCGTCGACGGCAAGGTGATCTACAAGATGACGGACTTCACACTCGAGATGCGCGTGGTCGGCAGATGAAGTATTCGAAGGTCTTCATCGAAGCTATCGCCTATGAACTCGCTCCGGTCGTCGTGAGTTCGGAGGAACTCGAGGAGCGTCTCGAGCCCCTCTACCAAGAACTACACATGTCGGGGGGGCAACTCGAGGCTCTGACCGGTATCGAGGAGCGCCGCTGGTGGCACGAGGGCTACGCCCTGTCGGATGGAGCGATTGCAGCGGCCGGCAAAGCGATCAACGCTTCTCGTGTGGGTGTCGATGAGATCGAGGCTGTAGTGTATACCGGCGTCGGTCGCGAGCATTTTGAGCCGGCAACAGCCTGCCGCGTGGCCGACGAGTTGGGTGTCGCTCCAACTGCTGTCATTCACGACATCAGCAATGCCTGCCTTGGGATGCTCAGCGGAATAGTCGATGTTGCCAACCGAATCGAGCTGGGCCAACTGCGCGCCGGCCTTGTTGTTTCGTGTGAAACAGCCAGAGACATTGTCGAGGAGGCCATCCGCTGCATGTTGGAAAGCCAGACAATGGAGCTTTTCGCTTCGTCAGTGGCGACATTGACGGGAGGTTCCGGCGCAGCGGCGATTTTGTTGACCGACGGATCGTTTGGCCCACCGATTTCGAAGAGAAAGAAACTCCTCGGCGGCTGCATTCAGGCCGCCCCGAAACACCATGGACTCTGCCGGTGGGGGATGACACCCAGAGGCCTCCGAACTTTCAAAGAAACGATGAGAACTGACGCGCCTTCGGTGATGAAATATGGCGTTGAATTGGGCGTTCGAACATGGCTCGCGTTTCTCGACGAACTTGGTTGGACGCCTGACGATGTCGACAAAGTAATCTGCCACCAAGTCGGATCCTCGAATCAAACAGCGGTCCTCGAAGCGATGGACATTCCGCTCGAGAAGGACTTCGCGACGTACCCCTACCTCGGAAACATCGGTACTGTATCGCTGCCGCTTACAGCTGCTTTGGCCGACGAACGCGGCTTCCTTCGCCCTGGTGACCGCGTTGGTTTTCTCGGAATCGGTAGCGGACTCAACTGCATGATGCTGGGCGTGGAATGGTAAAAGAACGGCTTCTCTTGTCGAAGCCGAGCTGATCCATCAACAGAAAGCGGGACACCCGAACGGGCGTCCCGCGAATGATCACTCTGAAATGTCCTAGCTGTCGAGTAGCGTCAGGAGTTCACCTTCGAGCTTCTCCGCGTCCCCGTCATTCCAGCCGAGGTGGTGGTACATAACTCGACCCTGGCGATCAATGAGGAACGAGGTTGGAAAGCCCTCTACCCTGAATACCTGGCTGACGACGTCGGCCTCGTCTTCACCCGTTTCAACGCACGTGAATCCAAGTCCTTCTTGTTGGATGAACTCCATCGCCCTTTCAGTCTCTCGCCTAGACTCGATTGCGATGACCTCAAAGCCCTGATCTCGATACTTCTCCCAGAGTGACTGCAGTCGTGGCAACTCCACGAGGCAGCCACCTCAACCGGGGTTCCAGAACGCGATCATGATGACCTTATCTGCCATCGAGGAAAGGCTCACCATTTCGCCGGCATAGTTGGGAAGTGTGAAATCATCGACCTTCTTCGCGATCTGCTGTCGAGCCGTCGACAGATAAGCGTCAAATCCATCCACCCTACCGTTGATCCCGATATACGCCTGCTCGAGATCATGCAGTGCGGTCTCGGAGTGTCCCATCACTGCATCGTGGACAAGAAGTTTGGCTGCGCGCTCAGGTCTTCCGAGCAGGAGTTCGGCCTGGCCCCAGTACCGGTTGATCGGTGTTTCCGGCACACCGACATAGTTCGTCGACGGCTCGATGGTCGCCGCATGTTCGAAAACCCGCTGCGCCTCTTCGAGTTGCCCGAGATGAGTCAAAGCTCCTCCCTGATAGGCAAGGGACCAAGCTCTGCGGCGATTGACCGCATGCTTGACTTCCCCATCGCTGAAGTCGTCCTCGGGGTAGTCGCCACGGAAGGTTTCTTCGGTTGCGAATAAAACCATCGCGGTTGAGTGTTCGAGCATCAACTGCCACGCGTCTGCTTTTGCCGCAGCTTCAACAATATCGAGATGATCGACGAATCGGAGTGTGCGGTGCGCTGCGATCTCTTCGGCAATCGAACGCAGATCTATTGGATTTCCCTCACTGGCGGCCAGTTCGTGGACCAGGAGGCCAACCTCGAAGCGTAGCTCGGGGTTTTGAATCTGACGCCAGACGTTCTCTGCGAATTCTCGCGTTCCCCCGAGATCATCGAGCTTGTGCCGGCGAAAGTAGATCGCGTCACGCAAGGCGCTCACACCCTCAGAGTAATCGGGATATTCGCCCACAAAACTCTCGAGGATCAGCAACTGCTCAGCAGGATCTTCGAGCGGAGCCAGCGTCTCGCGCATGTTCTTGTATGCGGTCTCAACTGGCAATGGGGTAACGCCCTCCGGGGTGCAGTGAGTTGTTGCTAGAACTCCGAATACTAGCGCTATCAAGGGGCCGCGAATATGCATCACACCTTCCCTCCCGGACAATTCATCGTCCACCTAGATATGACACCGGCAGGCGGCAAAACGTTGCCAAATTCTTTTGCGGGCTCGATGGTTTCTGCGCTCTGATGCCTAAGAATTTCGCAGGGTCTCTTGACCGAGGTCAAGGTGGCGAGGTGTCTGTGCACATACGATAGGGGATGGAAGAAGGCTCTAGTCGTAGGGAGGGCAGGTTGATGTTGAGACATACACATATCTTTGTAATAGTGCCGGTCCTAGTACTCATGGCCGGGGCGGCGTTTGCGGTGGAGTCCGAGTGTGAGGATTGCCACGCCAAGCTGACTCCGATGATCGTCAAAGATTTCAACCGAGGAGTCATGTCCGAATCCATGGGCTGCGCCGACTGTCATGGCGAGGGTCATACAGGGATGGAAGACGCCGACAAGGCGGAGTTGCCCACGATTGCAACCTGCCAGGCGTGCCACGAAGACCAAGCGCAGCGCTACATTGCTGGTAAGCACGCCAAGGGCTCGTTGGCGGTGCACGCTCTGCCGTTCTCGCATGGCCAGCCCGATGCCTTCATCGCGGGTCAACGCGGTTGTGGTGGATGCCACACCATGGGTCTTGCCACACAGGAGGATCGAAAGACTCCCTCTAGGGAGTATTACAAGTACGGCATGGACTGCCAGAACTGCCATACGCGACATGCCTTTTCGGTCGCGGAGGCCCGTGAGCCTGAGGCCTGTCAGACCTGCCACCAGGGCTTCGACCACCCGCAATGGGAAATGTGGTCGACTTCCAAGCATGGTGTGGCCTACCTCCTGGATCGCGAGGCAAAACGTGGTCCGACATGCCAGACCTGTCACATGCCGGATGGTGACCACTTCGTGCGCACGCCTTGGGGCTTCCTTGGCGTTCGGCTTCCAGAAGACGACGAGGAGTGGATGGGCTATCGCACCACAATTCTCATGGGGCTTGGCGTGCTTGACGCCGAAGGACAGCCGACGCCGCTGCTCGAGATCGTCAAGATCGGCGATCTCGCACGCCTCGATGCCGAGACTTTCAATGCAGAGCGTAAGCGCATCACCGACACTTGTGGACAATGCCATTCGAAGAGCTTCTGGGAAGCCAACATCAACGCTGCCGACGAAATGCTGAAAGAGGCCGACAAGATCTTTGCCGAAGCCATCAATATCGTTGCCGGCTTGCGAAAAGACGGCGTGATCAAGGTCAAGGAGGGCGAAGGTGTATATCCGCAGTTGCTTTCCTTCTACGAAGTCGATACCGCTGTAGAACAGCACCTCTACGACATATTCATGGATTACCGTATGAAAACCTTCCAGGGCGCTTTCCATATCAACCCTGACTACACGACCTGGTATGGCTACGCCAAGATGAAACAGGCGCTTGCCGAAATCAAAGAACTGGACCATCAGATGAGGGCGGCGGCCTCTGACGGCTGATCGTCAACGCTGTGTGAATTGACGCCGGGGGGCGTCGGCGAGGGGAGAGGTGCGAATCCGGGGCTGTGATTGTGGCTGTTGGCAGTCGAATGGGCTGCCGACGGCCACCTCTTTTTTTAGGGAGGGGGTGACAGCGGGAGGGTGCGTAGGCGCGCGACTTTCGCGCGCCCCCAGCGCCAATGAACTTGGGAGAGGCGTTTGGTCGCTGTTCGCCTCGGGGGTTGCGGACAGAGGCAGAAGCAGATGGCAGATTCAGGGTCCAGAATGCACAAGTGTCCCCGGTCCCAGATTAGGCAATGCTGAAGACCCCGCAGTATTCAAGAAACGTCACAGCTATAATTCCCTGTGCGAGGGATCGCTGGGGGGATATTGGCTGAGGGGACCTGGTACACAACAGGTTGTCCGCGCAACTGCTACAGCACGTGCAGTATGCGGGTGGAGGTGCGAGACGGTCAGCTTCGGCGAATCGAGGCGAATCCGGACAATCTTGCAACTCCTGAGGGTGTTTGCCTGAAAGGCCTGGCCTACATTGAACGAGTCAACGATCCGGATCGACTCCTGCATCCGCTGGGTCGCAACTCCAGCGGTCGGCTGCAGCAAATCTCCTGGGATGAAGCCCTAGATCGAATTTGCGCCAAGTTGGCGGCTCTGCAGGCCGAACCTCAATCGGTGATGGCCTACACCGGCAGTGGCACCAAGGGACTTCTCAACGATGTCACCTGGGCCTTCTGGCGCCTGTACGGGGGATACACGACGAGCTACGGTGACCTCTGCTGGCCAGCCGGACTCGAAGCTACTCGATTGACGCTCGGCGACAATCGGCACTCGGCGCCTTGGGATCTCGCCAACGCCAGGCTGATCGTGTTCTGGGGCAAGAATCCAGCCGAAACCAATATTCATCAGATGCGCTTTGTTGAGCAGGCGGTTGAGAACGGTGCAAAGCTCGTCGTCATAGACCCGAGACGCACGGAGACATCCCAAGGCGCGGACCTTCTGATTCAACCAAAACCCGGAACGGATGGTGCACTGGCGCTCGGCATCGCCAACCAACTCTTTCAGGAGAACCTAGTACAACGCGATTTTGTCGAGCGGCACGTGCATGGGCACGAAGCATTTGCCGAACTCGCTGCGGAGTTTCCACTCGAGCGAGCCGCCGAGATCACTGGCGTACCAGCGCCGTTTATCCGCGAGCTAGCAGATCTTCTGGGCTCCGTGGAACCGGCCACAATCTGCGCCGGTTTCGGTATGCAGCGTTATACCAACAGTGGCCAGACCATGCGTGCCATTCTCGCCCTACTCGCTCTGACCGGAAATATCGGTCGCGCCGGCGCGGGATGGGTCTACGCCAATCTCCAAAGCCAAGTGTTTGCACCGGTTAAGGACCCATTTGCATTTTATCCACCGGAACAAGCGGACGGCGTCGCCCGAGTCAGTGTTTCAACCTCACGCCTTGGTGAGGACATGATGCGCCAGGCAGACCCCCGCCTGCGCATGATCTGGGTAGAGCGTGGAAATCCCTTGACCCAGAACCCGCACACCGCTCGTGTGGCCGAGGCATTTCGTAGCCTTGAGTTTCGGGTCGTGGTCGATCAGTTCCTCACCGACACGGCGCGCGAGGCTGACATCGTGCTCCCGGCCAAGACGATGTTCGAGCAGAGCGATGTGATCAACGCCTACTGGCATCCGTACATTCAGCTCAAACAGAAGATGATCGAACCACCGGGTGAGGTGAAACCAGAGAGTGAGGTCTACTGGTTGTTGGCCGAGCGGCTTGGATTCGAGCCAGGAGAAGTGGCTTCGAAGATCCCTGGGGCAAGCGAGGCTGAAGTCGATGCGTACCTGGAGCGCCGGCTGCAAGCGATTCCAGGACTGACACTTGATCGCCTGCGACAGGGTCCGATCGAAGTCCCCGGACACGAGGTCGTGGCGTGGTCCGACCTGGAATTCGCGACACCGACAGGCAAGATAGAGCTCGCTTCGACCGAAGCCTCGACGCGTTGGGGAGTCGCCGAACTGCCGCGCTGGGAGCCTCCAGAGGAGGTTGAGTCCAGCACATCTCCCATCAGGTTGCTCACACCCAACACAAAGAACCGAATCCACAGTCAGTTTGGTAATTTGCCGTCGATTCGCGAACTCGAGGACGAGGCTGTCATACACGTGTCTCCTGCCGATGCGGAATCACGAGGCATTGAAAGTGGCGACAGAGTCCAGGTAATCAACGATCGTGGCGCACTCGAGTTCACCGTAGCTCTCGATGTAAGCCTTCGATCCGGATGTGCCTGGGTGACGAACGGCTGGTGGCGTCGGCGGGGTGGTTCGGTGAACGAGCTCTCACTGGGGCGAGAAACCGACATGGGTCATGGCGCGGCATTTCACGACAATCTCGTCGAGATCGTGAAACTGCCGTGAGCCGTCACAGCTTTACCCTAGACCTCAACCGGTGCACTGGATGTTCTGCGTGCCGTCTCGCGTGTACGATCGAAAACCAGATCGAGCCTGCGCGGGCGTGGCGAACGGTCTACACCTTCAATAGCACGAACGATGCAGCGATTGGCGTTCACCATCTCTCACTAGCTTGCAATCACTGCGAACAGCCATCCTGTCTCAAAGCCTGTCCGGCAAAAGCATATCGGCGAGATGAAGAGACCGGCGCCGTGCTGTTGGATCGTGAACTCTGTCTGGGCTGTCGCTACTGCAGCTGGGTCTGTCCCTACGGTGCGCCGCACTGGGACGCCGAGTGCGGGGTGATGGACAAATGCACGTTCTGCGTCGACCGCTTACGGGAGGGGAAAGATCCCGCATGCGTCGCCGCGTGTCCGGTCGATGCGTTGGGAGTTGAAGACTGGATCTGCAGGGAGTCAGAACAGAATCGATGCGCTGGATTCCCGGACACAGGAATCGGACCCGCGATCGCGATTTGCCAGCGGCGTAGCGGCGTCGAGCCTCCGCGGATGAGTTCGAAGCATGGACGCCTTCAATCCAAAGCGAGACAGCCTCTCCCTGGACTATTTCAGCTTGTTTCGGAGTGGAGTTTGCTTGTATTTTCGCTGGTGGCCATCCTGCTGGTTGGAGCCTTCACATCATCTGTGGCGTCGGGATCAAGTGTTTGGCTCATTCCTTTTGCCCTCGCTGGAATTGCGGCTCTCGGTATCAGCATTTCCCATCTCGGCAATCCGCGGAATCTCCTTCGAGCGGGCCTCAATTTGAGAACGTCTTGGGTGAGCCGCGAAATTGTCCTGTTCTCACTCTTCTTCTGGGGAGCGATTGGACTCGCGGCTGTTCCAAGCGTGCATGCGACGGCGAGATGGGTTCTGGCGGCGGTTGGGATCGCTTCGCTGGTTGCGATGGACATGGTCTACCAGGTGAGAGGTCAGCGGATTCGCGCCGTGCCGCACAGCGCGATGGCTACGCTGAGCTTCGTTCTGGTCATAGGCGTACTCACGGCTTCTTGGCCGCTGGTCTTTGCTGCGATCGGGGTCAAGGCCATCCTCTATGGCCTCCGCCGCGTGCACGGCCCGCGCGAAGGCTGGATTATGCGATCGTTTCTACCCATCCACCGAGTCGGTGTCGGATTCGTCGTGCCACTGGTTGTCTGGGGAGTGACGGCTCAGCTCCTGCATCCTATGGCGATCCTGGCTCTCGTCGTGGGGGAAGTTCTCGATCGCGCCGAGTTCTACGCAGAGCTCCAGTTCCTCGAGCCAAACCTTCAGATCGAAAGAGATCTTAAAAAAACTTAGTAAAGCATACGAGTTGAAAGTCTTTCCGGCAGGAGTAGGCTGAGGGAAGCCTGCAACGGGGAACCATCCAGTAGGCCAACCGGGAGGTGAATATGTCGCAAAGAAGCCTGATTGTCTTTGGGCTGGTGCTGGCGATTGCAGTGCCGGGTGCCACTCAGGAGGAACCGCTGGCGTTGACCGGCGCAACAATTCTGACTGTCACGCAAGGGACGATCGAGAATGGAACGGTGCTGATCCATGACGGAAAGCTGGCGGCTCTGGGAGCGAATGTCAGCGTTCCGGATGGCGCACGCGTGATCGACGTCAACGGTCGCTTTGTGATGCCCGGCATTATTGATGCGCACAGCCACATCGCACTCGGCCGCGAAATCAATGAAATGACGTCTCCGCTGACACCGCAAGTCAACATGGCGGATGCCCTCGTGCTCGACGATCTCGCGATCTATCGCGCACTGGCTGGGGGTGTGACCGCAACCAAATTGATGCATGGCTCAGCGAACGTTATCGGCGGTGTGAACATCACTGTCAAGCTCAATCGAGCCTCGACAATTGAAGGAATGCGGATCGCAGATGCACGACCACAGATCAAGATGGCCTTGGGTGAGAACCCGATGCGACTCTATGGCAGCAAGAACCTGAGCCCCGCAACCCGGCCCGCGGAATTCGCCTTGATGCGTCAGATTTTCTTCGATGCCCAGGCCTACACGGCGAAGTGGAAGAGTTATGAAGATAAGGTTGAAAAGGGCGAGGAAGCAAAGCCGCCAAAGCGAGATCTGAAACTCGATACGCTTGCAGCCGTGCTCGCCGGAGAGATAGCGATCGACTGTCATGCCTACGTAGCTCAAGAGATTCTCACGCTACTTCGCGTCGTGGATGAGTTCAATCTTCCGTTGGTGGCGATCAGTCACGGACTCGATGCTTACAAGGTGCGCGACAAGATCGCGGGTCGTGGCATCAGTCTGCTGACTCACACCGACTGGTGGGGATACAAATGGGAGGCCTACGACTCAATTCCCTATGGACCGGAGATGCTGATGCGGGCCGGCATCAACACGGCGATCGTCAGCGACAGCGGCGACGTCATGCGTCGCCTCAACCGAGAGGTTGCCAAGCTGCAGAGCTACAGCGAATTGAGCGACGACGAAGCTCTGGCGATGATCACGATCAACGCTGCGCGCGCCCTCGAGGTAGAGCACCGAACGGGTTCTCTTGAGGTCGGTAAAGACGCTGACATCGCAGTGTTTGAGAACCATCCCCTGAGCGGCACAGCAAAATGCGTGCTGACGCTCGTCGACGGCGAGGTGCTCTTCGATGCAGCACATCCCGACAATTCGATGGTTCGATAGGGAGGTGACACGATGAAAACAGCATTTCTCACATCAATCGTTTCCATTTTGCTACTCACTTCGGCCGCCGCGGCGCCAGGGGATTCGACGGCGATCGTCGGCGGCAAGATCGTCATTGGCGACGGCACGGTGATCGACGGCGGAACGGTGGTCATCAGCGGTGATCGAATCGTCACCGTCAGCGCAGATCCGGACGTCCCAAGCTCGGCAACAATCATCGACGCGACCGGCAAAGAGGTTTGGCCCGGACTCATTGATCCCTACACCACGCTCGGGCTTGTCGAAGTCAGCTCGGACCGGATGAACAACGATGCCAATGAACGGACCTCGACGAATACTGCACAACTGCGTGCGCTCGACGGAATCAATCCCGACGCTGAGCCAATCGCAGTGACTCGAATCGCGGGGGTCACAACGGTTCTGGTGTCCCCAGGAGACAGGAATCCGATCAACGGACAGGCCCTGGTGATCAACCTGTTAGGTCGCTCCGTAGATGACATGGTTGTCGGTGGAGCAGAGGCTCTTGTTGTTAATTTTTCTTCGACGCGCGATGGCAAATACCCGAGTACTCGTCCGGGCACTGTGGCGATGATTCGGCAGACGTTGTATGACGCGAAGGCCTACGGTGAAGCAAAGAAGGCACCGAAGAAGGACAAGGATGACGCGGATTCGGATCGAAAGGAAACGCAAAAGACTGACCTGGCCAACGAGACGCTGTTGCGAGCGCTGTCGGGCGAATTGCCCGTCGTCGCGAGGGCGCCGCAGGCGAGAGACATTCGAAATGCGCTTGCCGTGGCCAAGGAGTTCGATCTCGATCTGATTCTGTACGACACGCGCGAAGCATGGAAGGTTCTCGAAGACATCAAGGCAGCCAAGGTGCCAGTTTTATTGAAGAACACGTTCGATCAGCCCTCGGATCGTGAGCAGTACGACCGCTACTATGCGCTTGCAGGATTGCTTGCTGAGAACGGCATTGAGTTTGCGTTCACGACCGGCTCGAATCACAACGTGAGGCAGTTACCGGATCATGCAGCGATGGCAATTACCTACGGCCTCGACGAGGAGACGGCGATGCGTGCCGTGGCGTTGAACTCCGCTGGAATTTTCGGAATTGACGAAAGCCACGGAAGTCTTACCGAGGGTAAGGTTGCCAACGTCGTGATCTGGGACGGCAGCCCGTTCGACCTCAGAAGCAAGCCGACGGCAGTGTTCATCGATGGCGAAGAGATCAAACTCGAGAGCCGGCAGGAGAGGCTTCGGGATCGGTTCACTGAACTTGAATGAGTGAAATAGCGCCGGTACGGACGCGGACGACATCCGCGTCCGACGGCTCTGCAGGAGACAGCCTGGTTATAGTGAGCAGCTTTGGTGCGCCTGCTACGGCCAGCGATAGGTGAACGCGTTGATGTTCATCCCGGCGCCGACCGATGCGAAGACAACGACGTCGTCCGTAGTCAGTTTCTGGCCATCCATCTGACCACGCACGATAAGGTCTAACATCGTCGGTACCGTCGCTACCGAGCTGTTGCCAAGCCACGAAATGGTCATCGGCATTATGCGCTCCGGTATTTCACGCACATCGTAGAGACGGAAAAGTCGCTTGAGAATAGCTTCGTCCATCTTCGCGTTGGCTTGGTGCAACAAAACCCGACTGACGTTGCTGAGGGTCAATTCGGCCTTGTCGAGGCAGTCCTTCACAAGGCCCGGGACGTTCGTCAGGGCGTAGTTGTAAAGCTTGCGGCCAAACATTTTGAGAAACAGAGTGTCTTCCGCATACTCGGGATCGTAGGACGTTCCCATCCACAATAGCTTTGCGTGGTCGATCGTATCCGAGCGCGCAGCGTGGGAGAGGATACCGATGTTCTGACTTGATTCCTGTGCTTCGAGCACCACGGCGCCCGCACCATCCGAGTAGATCATGCTGTCTCGATCATGCGGATCCGAGACTCGCGAAAGTGTCTCCGCACCGATCACCAGTGCTGATGAGGCATCACCTGACCGGAGAAAGTAGTCTGCCTGAATCACGCCTTGCACCCACCCCGGACATCCGAACGGCAAGTCGTAGGCGACACAGTACGGATTGGCGATGCCGAGCTTCTGCTTGACCCTGGCTGCAAGACTCGGGACGAAGTCCGAACGCCGGTTATCGGCCCGTACGTCACCGAAGTTGTGCGCAACGATAATGTAGTCAAGCTCTTCACGATCAAGGCCGGATGACTCAATAGCCTCTTCGGCCGCGAGGTGCGCTATGTCAGAAGTCAGGAGATCGTCCGACACATAGCGGCGCTCCCTGATCTCCGTAATTTCTTCAAACTTCTGGGTGATGCGTTCGTTGTCACCCTCAAACGGTTGATCATAGTCAGCAAAGAATCGGTTTTTGTGAAAACTGCTGTTCGGTACTGTCTCCGTCGGGATATAACTCCCGGTCCCTTTGATCACAGTACGTCGGGTCCCTTGTTGATTCACCGTGGTGGCCTCCAGTACCTGGCCTCGTCGAAATACGGGCGCCCGACATGGGTATTGTCGGACGCCCGCTACTCGAGCGAGGACTCATGGTACCACCAGGTTCCTCGGACACCATGCCTTTGCCGAACTGAAGTCGGAGTTTACTGGCATTGGCGGAACCTTGGGTTCGCTGTAGTGAGACCCTCAGGCTCGGGCTGAGCGGTTCCAGATCCGCTCATAGTCGTCTCGGACGCCTTGGTCTACCCACTTCCAGTCGACGGCAAGGACATATCCGTCGCCATCGCAGATATTGCAGGTAATCCACGACCCGGCTCCACAACCCGAGGGCACAGCTCCGCTTCCATCGCAGAGCCAGCACGATTCGAAGTTGGCCGGGACGTTGGCGGCAAGAATTTCTCCTCGCTCATTCAGGACCGATATTTGAGTCTTGAAGGACATCGCTCAACCTCCCTTGCTGGCTCGATCGTTGGTAGATGCCGACCGTGGTCGGTCGACCGGCGGTTAGTTCTTATACGTTCAAACTCCGTGCCGGATTTCATACCCGAGTTAGAACCGGCTAAACCGTGAAAATGCCGTAATAGGTCAGATCTGCACTCCAGTGCTTCCCAAGTAGCGTCCAAAATTGAGGACAGACTCATGCTGACCGACTCGATTCCCAGAGCTTACTCATTGAAAATCCATGTCCTATGCAGAAGATGCGCTCCCCGCCCGAAGGTGATACAACACCAACACCGAGCGCTGCTCGGAACCTATCCCGGAGGACCCATGATCGAAAACCGAGCATCCCGTCTCATACTCACCCTATTCTCACTGGTATTCGTGATCTCTTCTCCGGCCACTGCTGAAAACCAAGCTCCTGACATGCTGACTATCGATGCCTTGTTCGCGACTGAGGATTTTGACGGCGAGTCGGCGCCGGATCTCAAATGGGTCGGCGACGGCGCTCACTATGTAGTCCTCGAACCCCTTACTGGCGACGAAGAGGGACACGAACTTGCGATCTACAACGCCTCTACCGGCCTCAGGGAGGTTCTGGTTGCGTCACCCTCGTTCTATCCCTCGGGCTCCGACAATCCGCTCGACATCGAAAGCTACACAATTGACTATGAAGACAACCGTCTTCTACTCTTCGCCAACGCGGAGCGTGTGTGGCGTCGCAAGACTCGTGGGGACTACTGGCTTCTTAACCTCGACTCTGGCCAACTAAGCCAGCTGGGCGCCGCCTTTCCACCCTCCAGTCTCATGTTTGCAAAGCTGTCTCCGAACGGTGCGCTCGCCGCCTACGTCAGCGACAACAATCTGGTACTGGAAGACGTCGCGACCGGCAAAACTACAAGACTGACTACCGACGGATCCTCCACGATCATCAACGGAACCTTCGACTGGGTCTACGAGGAGGAACTCGGCCTCCGCGACGGCTTTCGCTGGAGCCCCGATGGAAAACGGATCGCATTCTGGCGCCTCGATTCGAAGGACGTGCCGGAGTACACAATCGCCAACTACACAGACTCAAACTACCCGGACGTCAAACGGTTTGGATACCCAAAAGTCGGACAGTCGAACTCTACCGCGACAGTTGGTGTGGTCGAAGTCGAGACCGGCGAGACGATCTGGTTTGAACTTCCCGGGCGCCCCGAGTTCGAATACATCGCCCGCATGGCCTGGGCGAAAAATTCAACCGAGGTTCTTGTTCAACAACTGGATCGCCGGCAGCAAGTAAATCGGGTTTCGCTCTGCGAGAAAACCTTTGGAAAGTGCAGCGAGGTTCTCACAGAACGTGACTCAGCTTGGGTCGAAACACACGATGAACCGATCTGGACCAAGGACGGCGAGTCCTTCCTGTGGCTGAGCGAACGCGATGGGCACCAGCATTTGTACGATATCTCACGTGACGGCAGCCGGACGAAACTGCTCACACCAGGCAACTACGATGTCATTGACCTGATCAAAGTCGACACCACGGCAAACCGCGCCTTCTTCACCGCCTCACCCGACAATCCGACCCAGCGCTATCTCTACCAGGTCGATCTCAATGGTGGTGGCAAGGTGCGGCGTCTGTCTCCGGCTGGCCTAAGAGGCACTCACAGCTATGATGTCGCCCCAGCGGCAGGTCTCGCGATTCACACATTCTCGTCCCTGACCGAGCCTCCGGTCATCAGTGTCGTTTCGCTGCCGGATCACCAACAGCTCAGATTGCTGATCGACAACCACGATCTCAGGGAGCGTCTACAGCAGCTGAAACAACCAGCCACCGAGTTCTTCAGGGTCAAGATCGACCAAGATATCGAACTCGACGGCTGGTGTCTCAAACCTTCATCCTTTGACCCCAGCCAGCGCTATCCGGTCCTCGTCTACGTCTACGGGGAACCCGCCGGCCAAACGGTGCTCGATCGTTGGGGAAGGGGGTCTGGTCCACTTTGGTATTGGATGCTCACCCAACACGGATACGTCGTCCTCAGCGTTGACAACCGCGGCACGCCGGCGCCACGCGGACGCGAGTGGCGTAAATCGGTGTACGGTCAGATCGGAATCCTGGCCTCAGAGGATCAGGCAGCTGCGATCAACGCTCTGGCTGCGCGCTGGCGTTGGATAGATCGTGAGCGCATGGCCATCTGGGGGTGGAGTGGCGGCGGCTCCATGACTCTGAATATGATGCTGCGCTACCCAGGTCTTTTCGCCGCCGGCATGTCCGTGGCGCCGGTTGCCGATCAACGCCTCTACGACACCATCTACCAGGAGCGCTACATGGGTCTGCTCGACGAGAATCTCGAGGGCTACATCCAGGGTTCTCCAGTCACCTTCGCGCATCAACTCGAAGGCAAGCTCCTACTAGTCCACGGCACGGGCGATGACAACGTGCACTCGCAGAACACCGAGGTCATGGTCAACGAACTCATCAAGCACAACAAGCAGTTCTCAATGATGCTCTACCCCAACCGAAGCCACTCTATCCGGGAGGGCGAGAACACCAGCAGGCATCTCAGGCAGATGTTGACCGATTTCCTGATGACCCACGTCCCGCCAGGACCCAAGCCACAGCACACACCAGATCCGTAGCACCGCAGCGGTTTTGGATCGGGCCTCACCTGTGGAGGCAGCCTCAACCTACCACCATCTTCTTCGCGCTCTTGGCGGCTTCGCGTTTCAATAAGGCCAACAACTTGGTGTGCGCGATCGACCCGAGCCACAGGCGGCTCGTGGATCTTGGATCTGTGGAATTTGATGTTGAGATCTCATCTTGTACTCTTGGACAGACATCAACTCGAAGCAGGAGAACCAAAATGACCGCAGCCGACGGAGTCATTCCAGCCAAGCCACCATCTCAACACGCTGAGATCAACAGCATCGAGGAGTACGAACGACAGTACAAGCTGTCATTGGAAGATCCCGACGCTTTTTGGGCCGAGCAGGCAAAGCGCATCGACTGGTTCAGCCAATGGAGCACTGTGTCGGACAATGACTACGAGAACGTGGACTTCGGCTGGTTTCTCGGCGGTCGACTCAACGCCTGCTACAACTGCGTTGATCGCCACCTCCAAACACGTGGAGATCAGGACGCGATCATCTGGGCAAAGGACGAGCCCGGTGAGTACGAGCACATCACCTACCGGCAACTCAAGCACGAGGTCAGCCGAGTAGCGAACGTGCTGCGTGGCTTCGGCGTGCGCAAAGGCGACCGCGTCGTGATCTACATGCCGATGATTCCCCAGCTCGCCTACACCATGCTGGCCTGTGCCAGGCTTGGCGCGATCCACTCGATCATCTTTGGCGGCTTCAGCTCGGAAGCGATTCGCGACCGCATCCTCGACGCCGGAGCCCGCGTTGTTGTAACGGCCAATGAGGGTCTTCGCGGCGGCCGCCGCCTGCCGCTCAAGAAGGCCGTCGATCGTGCAGTCGACGGCCTCGATATGGTGCGCACCGTGCTGGTCGCGCGCCGTACAGACACCGAAGTGGCCATGAAAGCTGGACGCGACCACTGGCTCGATGACGAGTGTCGCAAACAACGCTCGACCTGCACCTATGAGTGGATGGGGGCGGAGGACCCGCTGTTCATTCTATACACCTCGGGCTCGACCGGGAAACCAAAAGGCGTGCTGCACACCACCGGCGGCTATATGGTCTATGCGGCAACGACTCATCGCCAGGTCTTTGACTGCCAGCCCGGCGAAACCTACTTCTGCGCAGCCGACATCGGTTGGATCACCGGCCACACTTACATCATCTACGGCCCGCTCGCGAATGGTGCAACCACCGTCATGTTCGAATCGGTACCGACGTATCCTGACGCGGGAAGGTACTGGCAGGTCGTGGATGATCTGAATGTCAGCATCTTCTACACCGCCCCGACCGCGATTCGTACCCTGATTCGATCAGGCGATGAACCGGTGAATCGCTATTCGCGCGCGAGCCTGCGCATCCTCGGAACAGTCGGCGAACCGATCAATCCTGACACCTGGCAGTGGTACCACGACGTTGTCGGTGAGGGCCGATGTTCGATCGTCGACACCTGGTGGCAGACCGAGACCGGAGGGATTCTTATCACCCCGCTCCCTGGCGTGACTCCGACCAAACCCGGATCTGCGACGCTACCGTTTTTCGGCGTCACTCCGCTCATTGTTGATGAAGAGGGCCAGATAATTGAAGGCAACGACGTCGAGGGAAATCTCTGCCTTGCCCGCACGTGGCCGGGCCAGGCGCGCACCGTATGGGGTGATCACGAGCGCTTTCAAGAGACCTATTTCTCGCGATTCCCGGGCCTCTATTTCACCGGCGATGGCTGTCGCAGAGACGAGGACGGCTACTATTGGATCACCGGTCGGGTTGACGACGTGATCAACGTGAGCGGTCACAGGTTGGGCACGGCCGAAGTTGAAAGCGCTCTCGTTACGCATGAGGCCGTCGCCGAGGCCGCGGTGGTCGGATTCCCGCATGATATCAAGGGTCAGGGAATCTTCGCGTTCGTGATCCTCAATCTCGGCGCCGAAGCATCACGACCTAAAGAACTCGTCGGCGCCCTCAAAGAGCAGGTCCGCCACGTCATTGGTCCGTTTGCGACCCCGGATCAGGTCATGGTCGTCCCCGGCCTGCCCAAGACGAGATCGGGAAAGATCATGCGCCGCATCCTGCGCAGCATTGCGGCCGGAAAGTACGACGACATGGGTAACGTCACAACCCTCGCAGAACCCTCGGTTGTTGAAGCCCTCATCGAAGCCCACAAAACGAGCCAGACGTAATAGAGAACGAATTGAACCGCTAGGCGCACAAGGTACGCGAAGAGCACGCAAAGCTGGAACCTGTGGTTGTACTCGGACACCGAAATTGCCCGTGACCGAATACAACCCCTTGGTGCTCTTGGCGTTTGGCGGTCTAGAACGCACCACCCGGCGAAGATAGACCTTCAACCCGAGCCACCTCGGATTCAGTGACCCTGCTTCCGGGCGATGAAGAAGACGTAGCCGTAGGCGTCGCCATCGGTCTTGAAAATCTCGATCTCGGCGTCGTGCATCTTTACGACTTCAAGGCGGACCGGATCGTTGGCGTATTCGACTCGCAGCTCGTCGAGGCGCTCCTGCATTGGCGCGTAGTAGTCATCCCACCATGCGGATGCGTCGAGTGCGAAGTGTCCCTCATTCTCGAAACCAGCATCGGCGATACGCATCAGATTCGCTTCGATCGTTGTGATCGCAGGATACTCAGAATTCCAGAATGTCTGCACTCTTTCACCCGGTCTATCGAGCAGCCATGTGGCCTCGGTGAAGGCAAGGCGTCCTCCCGGTTGCAACAGAGTCTGCCAGTACTCGAGTGCTGCCTCGATTCCTATGCAATAGGCCGCTCCTTCTGACCAGATAAGATCAAACTGTTCACCGCGAAAGGGCAGAAGCGACATATCGCCTCCAAGCACTCGTAGTACGGCTTTGTCGCTTTCTCCGATACACCGCAGAAACGGCAGGTGATTGTCGACAGCTACGATGCGTGCATCTGGCATCGCATCGGCAAGATCGCGTGTCTGTGCTCCCGGGCCACAGCCAAGATCCAGAACACGAGGCGCGGTAGGAAGATCCACGATCATCGACAACGCTCGTCGGGTGGCTTCCTGCGAACCCGGCCCCTCTCGAGGGAGGTCACTGTGGATCCGGAAGAATGCCTGCTGTACGGCCGGGTCTTGGAAGTCCATTCGGTTCTCCTGTTCCAGCACCGAATGTTCGCACGAAACCTCTTGCTCTGCGCACCAATACACTGCTTCGTGCCTATACTGTGCGTGTTCTACGCGCTTGCGACCTCTTTCAAGCGTTAGGGCAACAACCCAACAAGGAGCGAACCATGCTCATCCAAGAGAAGGTCAACCAGGCAAAACAACTTCTGGAAGAATTCACTATCGATTGCTGGATCACGTTTGTGCGGGAGAGTCAGCTCAATGGCGACCCAATCCTTCCGTACCTTGTATCTGCGGATGTAACGTGGCACTCAGCTTTCATCGTCAGTCGCTCCGGCGAAACCCGTGCCATCGTCGGTCTCTATGACCAGAAGACCGTCGAAGACACTGGCGCTTGGGATCAGGTCGACAGCTTTGTCGAGGGCGTCAAAGCGCCGTTCATCTCCTACATGCGCGAACTCAATCCGTCGTCAATAGCCGTCAACTACTCGGTCGACAGCGAGATCTGCGACGGTATCACTCACGGCATGCTGCTGACCCTCCAGGAACTGTTGGGAGAGATCGGCATGGCTAACCGGTTGATTTCAGCCGAGCCGATCGTCTCGGCTCTGCGTGAGCGCAAGACCGAGAGCGAACTTGACGCCATCCGCGCCGCCATTCAGAACACCGAGGAGATCTTCGACCTCGTCACGCCGTTCATCAAGCCCGGACGAACCGAGAAAGAGATCGCTGCCTTCATGAAGGCCGAAGTCGAAAGGCGAGGTCTCGAACTGTCGTGGGAAGAGATGGTGTGTCCCGCTGTCTTCACCGGTCCCGCCACAGCCGGGGCCCACTACGAACCGACCGATCGCGAAGTCGAACGCGGCCACATTCTCAATATGGACTTCGGCGTCCGCGTTGATGGCTACTGTTCCGATATGCAACGCACTTTCTACATCCTCAAGGAGGGTGAGACGGCAGCGCCCGCTGACGTACTCGACGGCTTCGACACTATCGTCAAAGCCGTCACTGATTCGTTCAACGCGATGCATCCTGGCGCGGTAGCGAAAGACATCGACAAAGTAGCCCGCGACGTTGTCGTGGACGGCGGCTACGATGAGTTTCCACACGCTCTCGGCCACCAGGTCGGTCGCTTCTCCCACGATGGAACGGCCATCCTCGGCCCGATGTGGGAGAAGTACAGGAGCAAGCCCCTGCGCAAACTTGAACAGGACATGGTCTTCACGATCGAACCCCGACTCACCGTGGAGGACCGAGGCGTCGCGACAATCGAGGAGATGGTGGTGATCACCTCGGACGGGGCCGATTTTCTATCTCACCAACAGACCGAGATCATCCTGATCGGCTGATTGGAGACCAACATGGGGCGCACGTTGTTACTCGATTCTTCACATCGCCTGCCTATCCCGCTGGCCATTGCCTTCCTAGCCATCAGTATCCTTACAGGGGCCTGTACGTGCTCCTCACCCTCCGCCTCCGACGCTTCGTCTCTGGCAACTCGCCTCGCCGCAGCACTACCCTCAGCGACCGTTGAGGATCGCGAGCCAGAGCCTCCTTTTGTTGCCGAATGCGCGGTCATTCTCAAACAACCACTCGACCACGCAGACCCGGAAGGCCCTCAGTTCGATCAACGCATTGTGGTCTCCGAGATCAATCCCGACCACCCTGTGGTTTTGATCACGGAGGGCTATGCGTTCGGCAAGAACTACACCCGCGAGCTGGCTGAGGTCCTGGACGCCAACCAGGTGCGCGTCGAGCATCGTTTCTTCGGAGAATCCAAACCGGAGGACACCGATTGGCAGTATCTTCACATCGATCAGGCGGTACAGGACTACCACCGCATCGTCGAGCTGTTCAAGCCGCTGCTGCCCGGACCGTGGGTGTCCACGGGGTGGAGCAAGGGTGGCCAAACCTCCCTGGCGTATCGCAAGGCTTTCCCCGACGACGTGGCCGCAACCGTGGCCTATGACGCGCCGATCAACCTTGCCGTCGAAGATCCCAGGATCGATGCTTTCTTTGACACCGTCGGAACGCCGGAGTGCCGGCAGAGGCTCATCGAGTTTCAGCGCACCGTCCTCTCACGCAAAGACGAGATCATGGCGCGTTTTGAGTGGTATGCACGCGGCAGAGGCTACACCTACTCGATCGGTGAGGAGAAGGCGCTCGAGTACATCGTGCTTGAGTACCCGTTCTCGTTCTGGCAGTACGAGAAGATCGACTGCACCACGATCCCGAGTTCGAGAGCCGGCGCAGACGCTGTTCTCGAACACCTCATAGAGGTCGTGTCCTTCAGATCCTACGCCGACCGATCGATGGATTCTGCATCCATGTACCAGTTCGTGACTCAGCTCGGCTACTACGGCTATGTCACTAAGAACGTTGCAGATTTGCTCAATTCGGAAGCCTACCCCAACTCTGCTTACGCGCCTCAGGATGTCTCTATGGACTTCGATCCCGAACCAATGTTCGAGCTTCAATCGTGGCTTTTCACCCAAGGCCACCGAATTCTCTATATCTACGGCGGCCTCGATCCGTGGTCTGCGCCAGCTGTGGTCGCAAAAGGCGATGTCGACGCCAGAACTGAGTTCCTGGAGGACGGTAACCACTTCACCTTCCTGCGCTCCTTCTCTGAGCCACGCCAAAGCGAAATGGTCGATCTCATTACCAACTGGCTCGCAACCCCGTCTGAATCGGTCAACTAGCACCATTAGCGGATGGGTAACAGCCCAAGAACCTGAAATCGACGGCCATCTCCTGGACTCCGTCGAGTACTCGTCGCACTCTGGGTTCTTGATCTGAACCTTCGAAGTCTAGAAAGAATGAGTAGTTGTCAGGATCAGAACGCAATGGGATCGAAGCAATACGGGTGAGATTGATGCTTGCATCGGCGAAGAGCCGAAGCATGCCGAAAAGCTGACCTGACTCGTGTGCAGTCACCAACACGATCGAACACTTGTTACCGTCGATAACTGGCTTTCGAGCCAGCATCAGAAAGCGCGTGTTATTCGACGCGTCGTCTTCGATGGCTGTAGCAAGAGCCTCAAGACCATAGAGTTCCGACGCCAGTGAACTGGAGATAGCTGCTGCTGCGCGTGGCCGATCTTTTGCGATCATCTTGGCAGCGCCGGCGGTGTCATAAAAGGGACGAGCCTCGAGTTCATGTTTGGCCAGGAATCCGCGGCATTGGGCCAGGGCCTGTGGGTGCGAATAGACGACGCGAATGTCACGCAGATCCATACCGGCTCGAGCCAACAGGTTGTGATGTACCGGCAGCCTTGCTTCCCCGACGACATTCAGTTCGGTCGTCGTCAGGAGATCGTTGACCTGCGTGACAGCACCCTCAAGAGAGTTCTCGACCGGCACGACTCCAAGGTCGAAAGCTCCCTCAGCGACGCCACGGAACACGTTAGCGAACTCGAAACATGGAATGTATGCGGCTCCAGGAACTAGGCGCCGCGAAGCCTCTTCGCTGTACGCACCGTGCTCGCCCTGAAAGGCAACCAACCGTTCTCCTCTCTCCTGGAGGTCCTTGCTCTGGGAAATGATCTCCTCAAATAAACGCTCGGCAAAAGCTGGCTCGACCAGTGCCAAACTCGACCGCATCGCCCGATTGAGGACGACCTCCTCACGGCTGCGATCCGTCGGCCCCTTCTTGAAGCGGCGGGCGCGTAAGCCCAGCTCCATTCTCTCTTCCAGAAGAGCGAGAAGTTCGAGGTCAATCTCATCGATGCGCTGGCGGATGTTCTCAATTGCCATTTTGGTGTTCCTGTCCTTCCGTGTTTGGGCAATAAAAAAGCCCCGCACCTATGGTGCGGGGCCGTACTGCGATTTCGCGCTGTCTAGATCGGCGGGCCGCACCCTGCTATGTATTTCGTAAAGCTAAAGAAACGACCAAAGCTATCGCTGGACTGCGCCAGGGCATTATCAGGGTCCAGCACACGAGCGGGCACGATCATCGGCGCAGTCTAGGCGCCAACAACACATCTGTCAAATGAATGAGGGGTCGAAAAGCACGCGAATGCGTTAGGATACTGGGTGGCAATGAGCCATTGGACTCTCTGTGGGAGTCCAATACACTTGGAGGAATTGCGGGCCATGAAGAACCTTGTGCTGATCGGACTTCTGATTGCGGCAATCTCGTTGATGTCCATAGGTTGCCCGACTGAGACGAAACCTGCGGCCAACTCGACTGACCAGGGTGGGCTGCTACTCGCGTTGGCGACCTTCACTGACGGTCCGGATGGACCCAAGCCGGAGCCCGCCACACTGGCGATTCTCACACCCAGCCCAATTCAATGGAAGTACACCTCGGTTCAGGACCCGGAGAGCAACGTCTTGCACAAAGCCATGGTTTGCGATCTCGGAGACGGACACGGCGAGGGAATACTAACCGCCGGTGGAACTGCTGCAGCCATCAAACTGTGGTCGTCGCCCACAGAGGTTACAACCCTGTGGCAGGCCGATTTCGGCGGCAAGTTCTCACGCATGCGTGATGTCGAGGTTGCCGACGTGTCCGGCGACGGACGCCCAAACGTTGTCGTCGCCACTCACGACCAAGGGGTTGTGGCCGTCATACAACCAAATAGCGACGGCGGATTCGACGTCGAAGAGCTCGACCGCGAGGTCGACACCATCGTCCATGAAGTCGAGGTCGGTGATCTCGATGCGGATGGAACGATCGAGATCTACGCCACTCCCAGCCAGCCCAATCGACTCGACGGCACGGACCAGGCAGGTTTTGTCGTTCGCTATGTTCCAGCTCAAGGTGAGGGTCGTACGGTCGTTGCCGACCTCGGCGATCGGCACGCCAAAGAGATCCTCGTGGAGGATCTTGACGGCGATGGCACCGACGAGCTTTACGTCGCGGTTGAGGCTGTCTCATACGGATACGCCGAGATCCTGCGATTCGACGCGACGACTGCTCCTGACGCCGGAGTTCGGGTTGCAACACTTGAAGACAAGCTTTGCCGCTGCCTCACCGCGGGCGATCTCGATGGCGACGGACGCAAGGAGCTTGTCGCCACGACCCACAAAAGCGGCGCTTGGTTGTACAGACCACCTACTTCGGAAGATGGCGACGAGTGGTCTAGCGAGCTAATAGATGCGAATTCATCCGGTTTTGAGCACGCCTCGATCGTCGCCGATCTCGACGGCGACGGCATCTCCGAACTCTACGTTGCCAACGATGACGGCGGTGAAGTCAATCGCTACACCTGGAAAGACGGCGCTGCTGTCAAGGAGACAATCTACGTTTACCCAGAAGGCATGACCGGTTTCACATGGAACATCATGCCAATGCCGAAAGGATTTGTATTCGAGTAGGTGAAGGGTGAAGGGTGAAGGGTGAAGGGTGAAGAAAAGTACCACCCTTTGGCAGAATGTATCGGGAGCGAGCAGCCCGCAAACCTAGAGGTTCCCTGGCGCTTCGAAGCGAAGGACGCCCCACGCGTCGTAAATCCTGGCGATATTGGTGGCTTCGGCTCGATTTGCTAAAAATCACTTAGCTTGGTAGGCAGGAGCAACGCGAAACCGAGAGGCTGAGAGGTGAGACTGGTGGAGAGTTGGCCTGCTTCACCCCTTCACTCTTCACGCTTCACACACAAGAAAAGGGCGGGCTAAAAAAGCCCGCCCTTGATGTGTTCATTGCTCGTCAATCACAGATCGGGAAAGAAGCCCTCCAGGATCTCCTTCGTCGATGGCGCCGGCTTGCCGTCCATCGAGACTTCCTTCATCCGGTCGAGCTGCTCGACCAATGTTGGTGTCTGCACTTCGTACAACACGCCGGCGGTAAGAACGTCCGTTTCGCGTGTGTACTTCAGCGCGTTTGCGCGACGTGTCGGATCGTGATCCTCCGGAAGATAGGTGAGCTTCTCCTTCATCTCTTTGAACTGACCATCACCGAGCCACGTGATGCACGGTGACATGACGTTGAGAAAAGAGAAGCCGTTGTGGCTGATGGCTTGGGTCACGAGCTCAACCAGGCCTTTCATGTCGCCCGAGAAACCGCGCCCGACCCAGGTTGCACCAGTCGACAGGGCGAGTTCGCACGGATCCACCGAAGGCTCTGGGTTACCCCAGTACGTCGACTTCGTCTTGTTGCCAGTCGGCGTTGTCGGTGCGGCTTGACCCTTGGTCAGGCCGTAGATCTCGTTGTCCATCAGGATGTAGGTGATATCCAGATTGCGTCGAGCCGTATGGATGAGATGGTTGCCACCAATGGCGAGGCCATCGCCGTCGCCGCCGACCGCGATTACCGTCAGCTCGGGACGCGCCACCTTGACTCCCGTGGCCAGGGGCAGAGCGCGACCATGAACGCCGTTGAACCCGTAGGTGTCGACATACCCGGGCAGACGAGAAGAACAGCCGATACCGGACAGGATGACGGTGTTCCATGGCTCGATCTGCAGCTTGACCATCGCACGGTAGAGCGCGCTGACGACGCCGAAGTCGCCGCAGCCAGGGCACCACACCGGCTTCAGATCAGACTTATAGTCCTTGACCTTGAACTCGGTTTTCATGGTTTCGGTGCTCATACCAGAACCTCCCGCCTGAGGGCGCCCATCTCGAGCACCTTCTTAACCTTATCCTCAACCTCACCGACTGTGAGGTTCTTGCCGCCAGACCGCTTGTACACGTACGTGTGGCCTTCAGGCAGCTCGAGGAAGGTGCGTAGGTATTTGTAGAACTGCGCCGAGTAGCTGAGTTCCACCACGATGATCTCCTTGCAGCTCGAAACGAACTCCTGGAACTCGTGGTAGGGGAATGGGTAGAGCAGTTGTGGCACGAAAGCGGCTACTTTCTCGCCGCGTCCATTGGCCTTGAGCACGGCCTCCTTGACCGGACCCTTTGATGAACCCCAGCAAATGATGCCGACATCCGCTCGCTCGGCTCCATAGCGGCGCACGAAGCTGTAGTTCGCGCGGACCTGACGAAGCTTGCGATAGCGCTTGTCGTTCATCTTCTCGTGCACGAGATACATTGAGGACGGTTTACCGAACTCGTCGTGCTCGAGACCGTTGGTCTGGTACTCGCCGCCCTTCATTCCAGGCCACGTCATCGGGGAGATGCCCGATCTTGTGTCCTTGTAGCGCTTGTAGTTATCAAGTTCACCAATGCTCGGCACTTGGCGCCCGGTGACATCGTGATCGAGCGTGAGCATAGACAGCGTTTCGCGCCGTTGAGCGATGAACTGATCGGACAGAACAATGACCGGTACCTGCGCTTCTTCAGCGATGTTGAAGGCAGCAACCGTCGCGTGGAAGCAATCCTCCACATCGGCTGGAGCGAGCACAACACGCGGAGCATCACCGTGGGAGCCCCAAAGAGCCTGCCACAGGTCTGATTGCTCACTCTTGGTGGGCAATCCCGTCGACGGTCCGCCACGCTGCACGTCAATGATCACCGCGGGAATCTCGGCCATGGAGGCCAATCCCAACATTTCGGTCATGAGAGCGAGGCCCGGACCAGATGTCGCCGTCATTGACTTCACTCCGGCAAAGGAGCCGCCGATTACGGCTCCGATGGCCGAGAGCTCGTCTTCTGTCTGAACGAGGTAGCCGCCTGTCTTTGGCATCCACTCGGACAGATAGTGAAGAATCTCAGACGATGGAGTGATCGGATAGCCGGCAAAAAACTTACAGCCGGCATGGAGCGCACCAACGGCCGAAGCTTCGTTGCCCGACATCAGCAACATCGGTTCCGACTCGACATACTGCATGCGTTTGCCGGTGGCGTGCTCGGCGAGCTTTACTGCATACTCGCTACCCGCGTCGAAGCCCTTGAGATTGACCTCGAGGACTTCCTTCTTCTTCTTGGCAAACCTCTTGATCACAGCTTTTCTCAACTGCTCCTTCGGAAGCTTGAAGAGTTCGCAGAGCAGACCCAGAGTAACGATGTTCTTCGCCAGGGTCGTGCCCGCCGCCTCCTTGGCAAGCTCGATGAAGGGAACGGGGACAAAGCGAACATCGGAGTTTCCGAGATCCACGTCCTCGAGGGGAGTTGTATCTGACTCTTCGTAGAGGACGACCGCATCCGAGGCCGCGATGATCTCCCCCCTGAAGCGTCCAAAATCGCTCCAGTTGAAAACCACCAACACCTCGATTTGATCGCCCTGGGCGAAGATGGGATCGGCACTCACACGGACCGTGCACGAGGATTCGCCTCCTCGAATTTGTGGGCCGTAGGCCTCGACCTTCATGACATGAAGTCCATGACTCGCACCGGCTTGTGCGATCATGTCTCCCATTGTGATAACACCATCACCGCCCGAACCAACCATGGCTAGGGTGAGATCCCGAACCGGCATGCTCAGTGTCCTCCCTTCGCGGCATAGTGCCGCATTGCGAGATTGTGAACCTGTTCACGTGAAAAGTCCATTAGGTTTGACAATCGAATTGCATTATTTTCGTGAAGCATTCAAGAACTCTTCAGAGCACTGCACAAAGCACCCTGCAGAAATACTCTCGACCACCCAAAAGGCTGCTTTTACGAAGCGAACTCCCTTTTATCCGTAGGCACCGACGACGGGTCATTCTCACTTGGCTTGTGGGCAATAATGGAGAAGTCCCGAGGCCCATTGAGGTGCTCGTCGAGCTTCTGAATGACCTCTCGGAGACGCTCATCCAATGGTTGTCCTGAATCGACCTCCAACCCGAGGGCTGCCTCGAGTCGCTGATCGTCCGGAAACGGATGAAGCAGTTCCACACGATCGACAACGAAACCCGCAGCAACGAGGAACAGACGCAAGGTTTCCGCCGGTAGTGGACGAATGTGAGTCGGATCCAGCCAAAACTCATTGGCGCCGACCCTGAGAGTGTTCGGATTCGGGCTCTCGATCAAAATCACGCCGCCCGGCCTCAATATTCTCCTCGCCTCATTCAGAGTGAGCACGAGCTGGCGTGTGCTGAGGTGCTCGAACACATGAATTGCAGTGACGGATCCCAAGCTACCATCGCTCTCAGTGTGAATCGCGTCAATAAGATCACCCTCGACGACTTGCAGACCACGACGACGGGCCGCAGCGGCGGTCGCCGGATCGTGTTCCACACCTCTGCTGCTGACCCCCGCTTCGCGCAGGAGTAGGAGAAGCTCGCCGCGACCACAACCAAGATCGAGTACTGGGGCGGCATCCTTGAGTAGGTCGAGATACGGCCGAAGGCGATGCTGGATTTCTGACTCTGATCCCCTGAGTTTGCGAAACAGATCAGCATGGACTTCGGTCATCGCCTCAGCGAGGTTTTCTTCTGAAACGCCTTCAGAAGACGGCAACGGCAGCGGCTCTCGGGCCGCGACCCTTTCGAGTAGCGAGGCGTTCTCCTCGATTTGCCTCGTAAGCCGATCGATCAACGCATCGATTCGACCAACTGCGGCCGGCACAACGGCTCCACGGATTCGTGCCAGTTCCTCAACCTGACGCTCGAGATTCTCTTCAACGGCGCCGAGGCGATGCTCGACCGGCGGGATCCGATCCGCCTGCAGGCGTTGAATCTCTCTCTCGGCGCCCTGCAACTCTGCGTGAACGCTATGCAGATGAGCCTCAACCGCGTCGAAGCGCTTGTCGGCCTTCACCCGAGCCTCGAAAGCCGCTTCTTCCTTGATGCGGCTTTGGGCGATGATCTGCTCGTGACGATCCAGGCCCGCATGAAGTTCGTTGAGCTGTTTCACGATTCGCCAAGGCAATAATGAGAGAAGGGCCTTCGCCATCTTGTGGTGCAGGCCCTTCTTCGAAACCGGTTTGTTTGCTCGGCTCGCTATCGGATCGACAGGTTCAGTGTCGCTCACGTCCCCTCCGAGTCCGGATGGTTCGTTGGATCGAGGTCAGACCTTCGAAAAAAGCCTTGGCGTGCGACAGTCGTTGACACTGTCAGAATTCCTATGCTTCTTCAGCCGGCTCCTCAGTATCGACGACAACGTCACTGCTCTGGGCTGTCGGCTCCTCTTCGGTCTCCTCGACGTATTTCTCACCCGGTCGAACAACGGTCAATGGCAGGACAACGCGAACATCGCGATGAATATGGACATTGACGTCAAACTTTCCGAGTTCCTTGATCGGGTTCTCCAACTGGACCCGACGACGATCGATCTCAAAGCCCTTCTCGGCGAGCTCCCGCGCGATATCCGCAGAAGTTACCGAACCGAAGAGAACGTCTTTCTCTCCGGCTCGTCGCTCGAAGTTGAGCGACACGCCGTGGAGACTTGCGGCAACCTTCTCAGCGGCTGAGTGTCGCTTGAGATCCATCTCTTCCCAATTCGCCTGGTCCTGCTCGAATTGCCGACGGTTGCCTGGCGAATCCGGATAGGCAAAGCCTTTCGGAATGAGAAAGTTGCGAGCGTAACCGGGACGAACGGTAACCGAGTCACCGCGCTCTCCCAGGTGTTCTACATGGTCGTTCAATATCACTTTCATGAGTTTCCTCCGCCTGTGTCCTTCCGAGGTCTGAGCCGATAGAAGCTGTCTACGATACCCAGCGCTGCAACCACAACGGGTATTGGCATTCGAAGACAGAGCAGGCCAAGTCCCCAACGGACAAACCACCCACGCCCAACCCAGCGCGCAAGGTGGGCCCGGATAATAGCCAATCCGTGAGCGAAATACAAGATCATGACTGTCATCAGCAGGTTGATTGCGATCCAGCGCGGCGTTCCATCCAACAATAGGGTCCCGACGCCGGTTGCCACAAAGGCCCACGGAAGCATTTCGTCGCTCGAATACTCCTCAAACGCCACGGCAGGAACCTTGAGACCCAGAATTGCCAATCGAGGGCGCACCCAGAACAAAATCAACACAAGGTAGCCTATTGGCACGCTAGGCATGATCCATTTGAGAGAGGCCTCGAGTCGGTCGATTTCCCGGTAGAGTTCAGCCTTGGGAACGCCTGCGCTACCGGACATCTCGGCAATCTCGTCGAACGGACCTTGCATTACGGCAGCAGTGTAAGTGAGGGGATCTTCCGGAAGGGCCATCAACGCCACTACAAGTAGGCTAAGTGCTGCCATGAACGCACTGTTAAGCGCAATCCAACGTCCTTGACTCCATCCGTATCGAGACCACGCCTCGACACTGACCGCAGGGATGACCACAACGAACAGGTATGCCCCCAAGATCACAGCCCACGTGGCCCCTCCACCAGCGAGAATAACCACAATCAAGCCCGCTACGACCCAACTCCAGGCCATTGCAGTCGTTCGCCCGGCAGGCACCTGCTGCAGCACTGGAATCAGAGCGAGCGGAGCGACAAGCAGTCCAAATCCGGGCAGCACGACAAGGCTGGCTGCAAGAGCCAACGACGCCACACCCGCCACGCCGGCACTGAGCCGGCGAGGAGGGGGCTTCACCGATTCTCGGTGTTCGAGTTCAGCCTGAGGCTGGGCGTCTGGTTCCACTGTGGCGGCCCTTCGTCGGTGGCTGGTCAACGAATCCCGCTGCCGACGAATCGGCTCCTACTCACCCACGTAGGGAAGCAGCGCCATGTGTCGCGCTCGCTTGATGGCGCGTGCGAGCTTGTGTTGAAACGCCGGTCGCGTCCCTGTCACTCGACGGGGCAGGATCTTCCCGTTGGTCGGCGTGTACTCACGCAGAAGGTCCATGTTCTTGTAGTCGATGTAGTGGATTTTCTCGACCGTGAAGCGGCAAATTTTGACTCGGCGACGAAACTTTCTCTTCTGATGACCCATCGCTTCTACTCCCTAGCTGCTGGCGTCATCGGCCTTGGCTTTTGCCTCGGCCTTCGCCGCCTTCTTGGCAGCCTTCGCCTGCAGTAGGCGATCCGTTTTCTGTTGACGCTTCATCTCACGATCCAGATTCAGAATCAGCGACCGCATTACAACATCGTTCGTCCGCAGTTCGAAATTGAGATCGGTCAGTGCCTGTCCGTCAACCTCAAACTTCCAGAAGTGGTAGACGCCGTAAGTCCTCTTCTTGATCGGATAGGCGAGACGTCGACGACCCCTGGCATCCTTTTCTACGACGATTCCTTTGCGATCGGTGATGACTTTTTCGAGGCGATCCAGAGCGGTTGCTTCGTCGTCTGGTCCTGCCTCGGGGTCCATCATGACCCCCAGCTCGTACAGTGGCATTGTTTCCTCCTCTCGGCCTTCGGCCCCAATCTCGCTGGATGGGGGCGAGGAGCTGGTTCCTCCCCGGTCAGACCGGGAGCCGGTATTGTACTCGAAAGCTCTCGAAAGGCAAGCGTTTGCTCTTCAGTGGCCTTCAGTCCACACAAGTTCACCGCAACCCGGATGGATATCCATCCGGTGGGTGGTCGTAATCAACGCCGGATTCCCCTTCAATGACGTTTCCCATCGGGAAGCCCGGGCAGTCATTCTCGCGCAACGTTTTCAACACGCGCTCCAAGTGTTTGGCCTCGACGATGAGGACCATTCCGACTCCAAGATTGAAGGTTCGCCACAAATCGTTCTCTGGAACACGCCCTTTTTCGGCCAGGAGACGGAACACCGCCGGCACATCCCAGGCGCCGACTTTGACCACAGCGCGACAGTTGTCTGGCATGACCCTGGGGAGGTTATCTGTGATCCCTCCGCCCGTGATATGCGCGATGCCGCGAACAAGCCGAGCCTCTATCAACGGCCAAACCGGTTCGAGATAGCACTTGTGAACCGCCAGCAACTCCTCACCGACACTGCGCCCAAGTTCCGGCACCTGATCGTCAACTGAGTATCCGAGCTTGTCTAGGAGCACCAACCGCGCTAGCGAGTAACCGTTGGTGTGCAATCCTGTTGACGGCAAACCAACGAGAATGTTGCCCGGACGAACTTGAGAGCCATCGAGAAGCTTTTTGCGGTCTGCAATACCAACGATGAATCCGGCAAGGTCGTACTCTTCGTCGGAATAGAAGCCCGGCATTTCAGCAGTCTCTCCACCGAGTAAGGCCACGCCTGCCTCACGACATGCTGTGGCAACGCCACCAATGACCTCAGCTGCCATCCCCGGTTCGAGCTGGCCGGTCGCAAGATAGTCGAGAAAGAAAAGGGGACGGGCGCCCTGCACCAGAATGTCGTTGATGCAATGATTCACGAGATCCTGCCCCACCGTTCCATGACGCCCAGTGAGAAAAGCGACCTTGAGCTTGGTGCCGACTCCGTCGGCTGAAGCCACCATGATCGGTTCTTTCAAATCCTTCGGCACTCGGAACATCCCCCCGAACGCGCCTTGGTCGGAGAGAACGCCATCTGTGTAGGTGGCACGCACAAGGTTCTTGACTCCCTCCAACGCTTTGTCCTGAGCATCGATATCGACTCCGGCCTCACGATAGGTGGTCACTGGGCCCTCCATTTCCGGCGCTTGCCTGATCCAAAACACAACTCTATACGCCGTACTTTCCTGGGCCGTCACCATAGCCTTTGGTGCGATTCGAGACAAGTAAGAGTCGACTTTATGTCCGTGAATCGCTGACTTCGAGAACTCCGCACTGGCGTAGAACGCACGTTCTTGATACAAACTGGTCCATGAAGGTGATTCACCTCTTTCGCTATCCTGGTCTCGATCAACCAACCCTCAACCGATTGCTCGCTAGTACGAGAGCCCGAGTGTCGGCCGCGATCCAGGCCATTGACTCGGAATTCTGCTTCAACGTCCAGCTCTCGCGCGACCTGCAATCAGATGAGCTGGATGTGCTGCGCTGGCTACTCAGCGAGACCTTCGACCCAGACGGCTTCGGCGAAACGTCTCTCCTCGAGGCCAAGGGCGATCCAATTCTCGAGGTCGGTCCAATTCTCGAGGTCGGTCCACGTCTCTCATTCTCGACGGCCTGGTCGACCAATGCCGTCGCCGTATGCCATGCGTGTGGGCTCGATGCCGTAGTCCGCATCGAACGTTCGCGGCGCTATCTGGTGCAAGCAACGAAAGACCTGAATGGCACGCAGCAAGGCGCGCTTCTCGGTCTTCTTCACGATCGGATGACTGAGTGTGTCTATACGTCAGAGCTGTCCGACTTTGACCCCGGTGTGGAACCGGAGAACGTTCGAGCCGTACCCATCCTCAGCGAAGGCCGCGCGGCCCTTGAGGCCATCGATCGCGAAATGGGCCTCGCCTTCGACGAGTGGGATCTCGAGTACTACACAAAACTGTTCCGCGACACCATTGGCAGAAATCCCACCTCGGTGGAGTGCTTTGACATCGCGCAGTCAAACAGCGAACACTCACGGCACTGGTTCTTCAAAGGGCGCCTGATCATCGACGGAGTCGAAGCTCAAAAACACCTTATCGCGCTCGTCACTGAGCCTCTCGAGGTAAACCGCAACAACTCCATTATCGCTTTTACCGACAACTCCAGCTCGATTCGAGGCTATGTGGTGAGAACGATGTCCCCACAGACCATCGGGATCCCAGGCCCCCTCGCACCTCAGGACCTCAATCTCGATGTTCTTCTGACCGCAGAAACGCACAATTTCCCGTCGGGAGTCGCACCCTTTCCAGGCGCTGAGACCGGAACCGGTGGACGCCTCAGAGACACCCACGCAACCGGTCGCGGTTCATTGTTCGGCGCCGGCACGGCCGCCTATAGCGTCGGCAATCTCCACATTCCCGGCTACAAGCTCCCCTGGGAAGACGAGAGCTTCCTCTACCCACCTAACCTCGCCCCGCCACTGCAGATCGAAATCGAAGCTTCGAACGGCGCCTCAGACTACGGCAACAAGTTTGGCGAACCCGTAGTCCAAGGATTCACTCGCTCATGCGGCCTTCGATTGCCGGGCGGCGAACGGCGAGAGTGGATCAAACCGATCATGTTTTCAGGCGGCATCGGACAGATGGATGCCCGTCACGCCACGAAAGGAAGTCCAAAACCCGGCATGCTGGTCATCAAGATCGGTGGCCCGGCGTATCGCATCGGCATGGGCGGCGGCGCCGCATCAAGCATGGTGCAGGGTGAGAACGCCGCCGAATTGGATTTCAACGCCGTCCAACGCGGTGATGCAGAGATGGAACAGAAGCTCAATCGCGTCATCCGAGCCTGCTGTGAACTAGGTGAGGACAATCCCATCGTCTCCATTCACGATCAGGGAGCGGGCGGCAACTGCAATGTCCTCAAAGAAATAGTCGAACCTGAAGGAGCGCGAATCGAGATTCGAGATGTGCTGCTCGGCGATGCAACTCTCTCGGTTCTTGAGATCTGGGGCGCCGAGTACCAGGAGAACGATGCACTTCTTATCCAGCCCCAACATCGAGAGTTGTTCGGGAATCTGTGCAGGCGGGAAAAAGTACCGTGGTCAGTGGTCGGCGAGATCACCGGCGACGGGCGTATCGTGGTTCACGACGCATCGGACGATAGTACGCCGGTGAATCTCGAACTGAATCATGTACTCGGCGACATGCCGCAGAAGACTTTCGATCTAGCCCGGGTAGCACCACAACTCGAGCCACTAACTCTTCCTGAGGGCACGACAGCAGCCATGGCTCTAGATCGTGTATTGCGCCTTATCTCGGTCGGATCGAAACGCTTTCTGACAACCAAGGTCGATCGAGCTGTGACCGGCCTGATTGCACGCCAGCAATGCGCCGGGCCATTGCAGCTAACCGTTGCCGACGTTGCCGTTATCGCTCAGAGTCATCTCGCGACCACTGGTGCGGCTACGGCTATCGGGGAGCAGCCGCTCAAGGGCCTGGTTGACCCTGCGGCAATGGCCAGGATGAGCGTCGGCGAAGCCCTGACCAATTTGGTGTGGGCGAGGGTGAGCGCGCTGCCTGACGTTCGCTGTTCGGCTAACTGGATGTGGGCAGCCAAGCTCGAGGGAGAAGGCGCTGCCCTTCATGACGCGCTCGTCGCTATGAAAGATCTAATGATCGAGCTTGGGATTGCGGTCGACGGCGGTAAGGACAGTCTGTCAATGGCGGCTCTCGCACCGACAGCAGATGGTTCGTCCGAGACGGTCAAAGCGCCGGGAGCGTTAGTCGTTTCGGCATATGTCACATGCCCCGATATTCGACAGACCGTAACTCCGGATCTCGAACTCGGCGACCGCGGTCGCCTGCTTTACCTCGACCTCGGCAGAGGCAAGTATCGTCTCGGCGGCTCGGCTCTAGCCCAGGTCTACAACCAGGTCGGCAACAGCTCACCGGATGTCGAGGATGCGGGGCTTCTTGCCAGAGCGTTCGACGCTGTGCAGTTACTGATCGCTGATGGCGTCATAACTGCCGGACATGACCGATCGGATGGCGGTCTTGTGACGTGCCTTCTGGAGATGGCTTTCGCCGGCAATTGCGGAATTGACGTCGACATTCCAGCTGAAGCGTCACTTGATCCTCTTGACGTACTTTTCGCTGAAGAACTCGGACTCGTGATCGAGGTCGACAAGGCCGCCGTAGATACCGTCAGTGCCGCGTTTGCCCATGCTGAGGTGCCGTGCATCGCAATCGGCCGAGTCACGACGCAACCGACGATCAAACTCCGGATATCCGGACGCGAGGTGCTAACTGAGGTCATGCCTGCGCTACGCGATGTGTGGGAGGCTACTTCTTTCGAACTCGACCGCCTGCAGGCTGAGCCGGAATGTGTGGACCAGGAAATGCGTGATCTCCCACATCGTACCGGACCCTCATTCGGTCTCAGTTTTGATCCCGCCCCTACACCCCCTGCGCTGCTCTCAGCTGAGAACAAACCTCGTGTCGCCGTGCTTCGTGAAGAAGGGTCCAACAGCGACCGCGAGATGGCTGCCGCATTCTGGATGGCCGGCTTCGAACCCTGGGACCTCACGATGAGCGACCTGGTCGCGGGGCGCGTCACCCTCGATGACTTTCGCGGCCTCACCATGGTCGGTGGATTCAGCTACGCTGACGTCTTGGACTCGGCCAAGGGCTGGGCAGGTACGATCCGTTTCAATCAATCGGTATGGTCACAGTTCGAGGATTTCTACGGCCGTTCGGACACCTTCAGTTTCGGAGTCTGCAACGGCTGCCAGCTCTTGGCGCTCCTCGGCTGGGTGCCTTGGCGGGGTGTCCCCGATTCCGATCAACCCCGTTTCATCCGTAACGCCTCAGGACGCTTCGAATCACGCTTCGCCACCGTGCGTATTCTTGAGAGCCCCGCCATCATGCTGAAGGGCATGGCCGGTTCCACTCTCGGCCTTTGGGTGCAACATGGTGAGGGCCGAGCATACTTTCCCGAGAGGAGCATCCTCGACGAGGCGCTGGCCAACCAACTGGCACCTGTACGCTTCGTCGATGATGAAGGATGCATCACCGAGGCCTATCCGGCGAATCCTAACGGTTCGGCTGAAGGGATCACCGCACTATGCTCGCGCGATGGTCGACACCTGGCGATCATGCCTCATCCCGACCGAACCTTCATGAAGTGGCAGTGGGGGTGGATGCCGCCTGCTTGGCGCCGTGAACTGCCCGTCTCTCCGTGGTTGAGAATGTTTCAGAATGCGAGAGCATGGTGTGAGGGAACGGAGTGAGAGAAGGAGTACAAGCGCATCTGAACAACGAACGTAGGCGGTTGTAAGCTAATCGTCCCCCGCAGTCCGTGCTCGAGATCGATCACTCAGCGCCAAGGTTCACCGTAACGGTAGATTCTGCCAGTGCTTTTCCCGTGCGGTACCAGCCACGGTTTTTCGCACTCGCGGACTTCTATGAGGGAGGGCAGAACAACTGTCGAAAAACCAGAGCCAGGTACGCGCCGCCGCACGGTAGATGCTCCCAACGCGCCTCGAGCCCCCAATTTCTATTTGGTGTTCAACGTTTTCGACGAGTCGATAGCGGCACTGGGTGAGTTTCGACGCGTAGGTCACCGTCCAAGGCTGCCACGCGCAACATGTCGCTCCGCGTCACGGCATGCACCGGAACAGTTTCCGAAACCGTTTCGGCAAGCGCCTGTTCGGCAAGATCGACACGGTTGTTCTCAGCTGACAGATGGAGGCCGACCAGAATCCGTACATCGGGCATACTCAAGCGGTCCAAAGCCTCTGCCGTCTGGTGGTTTCCAAGGTGACCGTGGCGCGAGGCAATCCTCTGTTTCAAAGGCCACGGATATGGTCCATGACGCAGCAGATCTGCGTCATGATTGGTCTCAACGAGTAGCCAGTCGCAGCCAGCTAAGCGCTGCTCAAGTAGCGGAGTGAAGACTCCAGTGTCGGTCACCACTCCGACGCGCCGGCGTCCGTCAGTGAAGACGAAACACACCGGCTCGCGGGCGTCGTGGCTTGTCGCAACCGGCAGTACACTGACGCCACCGATGAGAAGCTCCTTCCCCGAACTCAGCTCGCCACCCCCGCTGGTTCGCGCCGAGAGCTTGGACCACGTTCCAGCTGTTGCCCACACAGGAGTTGGATCCCGTTTGACGAGGACCTCAAGGCCTCGCACATGGTCGCTGTGTTCGTGGCTAACGAGAATCGCATCGACTTCGTCGATCGATCTTCCAAAGTGGGCGAGTCGACGACGAATCTGGGTCGCTGAAACCCCGGCGTCGATCAAAATCGAAGTTTCATTGAAACAGACTAGGGCAGAATTGCCACTCGATCCCGAGGCGAGGACTAAAACCTCCAACGTCTATCTGCCCGTCGAGCCGAAGCCGCCGTCTCCGCGATCGGAGGAATCTGCTGACACCACCTCATGGAATGCAGCACGCTGAACCGGCGCGAGTACGAGCTGGGCAATGCGTTCACCACGCTTGATGGTCACAGATTCCCTGCCGAGATTGATCAGAATGACCTTAACCTCACCGCGATAATCTGAGTCAATGGTGCCGGGAGCATTGACCAGTGCTATGCCATATTTCAAAGCCAAGCCGGACCGTGGCCTCACCTGGGCTTCGTAACCCTCGGGAATCTCGAAAACCAAGCCAGTAGGTACCGCCGCTCGGTCGCCGTTCTCGAGAATGAGGTCATCCACGACGGCAGCGCACAGGTCGGCGCCGGCTGCACCCGCGCTGGCGTACCTCGGTAGCGACAGTCCCTCCGCATGTGGAAGTCGCACTACGTTTATGTCGAGGATCATGCAACACGCTCCACGAAACCCTCAGGGGCGGCCACAGCAGACGCCATCTGGTCAAGGTCTAGAATTCGCCGAGACAGACCCGCAACCTCATCTCGCGTGACGGCGTTGATCTCGGCGGCGGTTTGTTCGAAGTCAAAACTGCGGCCACGCTCGAGCAACTCAGAGACCTCGAGCGCACACAATCCGTCGGTCGTTTCGGCATCCATCGCAAGGCCTCGACGTAGGCCTTCCTTCGCGATATCGACTTCTTCTTTGCTCGGACCATGGCACGCGAGTCGGCGAATTTCTTCACAAACAACTCTTTGCGCATTGTCGAATACCGTCGGAGAGCAGGTCCATCCCACCTCGAGCAGCCCACCCAGGGACCGCGCGACGGGGTTGGACCAGATGTCGTACGTCAGACCTTCGCCTTCACGGAGGCGCTGGAAAAGGCGGCTCGACGCTCCCGACCCAAGGACTCTATTGAGAAGGATCAAGGTCATTCCTGCAGGATCCGATGAGGACAAACCTTCAAAGGCCAGCCGTACATGAACTTGGTCTGTGATGCTCCGCGTTTGCCAGAGCCTCCGCCCTGCCCAGGTGATTGGCGGAAGTGACGGACGCAATGGAGGAGAAGCAAGTGGCAAACGGGCGGTCAGTTGCACGAGGTCCACCGGATCAACGTCGCCGACGACCGCAACCAGAAGATTCCCCGGTTGAATCAGAGAGCGGTGGTGGTGCCGCATTCTCTCAGCCGAAAGACTCTCGAGGGAATCCTCGCTGCCGATGATCGGTCGCGCGAGCGGGTGGTCTCCCCATGCGGCTGTGAGAACAGCTTCCTCAACCTGCTCAACTGGATCATCTTGGATCAGCTGTAACTCGGCAAGGATAACCCTGCGTTCAAGTTCGAGGTCCACCGCCGCGAAAGTCGGTTCGAGAATCGCGTCGGAGATCAGGTCGATCGCCGATCCAACAGCATCTCGCGTTGTTTGCACCGTGAGACCCATCATCTCGGCGCCTGTCCACGCGTCCACTCCACCGCCAAGACGATCCATGGTCTCAGCTAACGAGCGCCTGTCTCGGCTTCCACATTGACGCAATGTGAGGTGCTCAATCATGTGAGTGGCACCCGCCAGTGACTGTGGATCATGGGCCGCTCCACGCAAACTCCAGAGCCCGACCGTCACGCCGTGCCGGTTTGGCAATCGGCGCACAATAAGGCTCGAGCCTGCGTTGAAAACAGAGATCCTGCCCATCTCAGCCGCGGAGTGTACTACACGAACAGAACGACGACGACACTTACCGGAATGGCGTAACTTTGGGTGGTTGATTGCCCCCACTGCCACCGCCGATGCCTGTACCGGAGCCTGTACCGGTGCCAATACCAGTACCTGTCCCTGTCCCTGTACCGGTGCCTGTTCCGGTACCGGTGCCAGTACCCGATCCTGTACCCGCGCCGCCTGTCTGCTGGTCCTGCGGCCGATACACGAACTTCCACTCAGTGCATTCCGATAAACCTTCGTAGACACGCATGGTTGGCAATGGGCCGCAGTTCGTTGGCTCCACGCCGATGATCGGGCCCCTCTTCTGCTCTGCCCCGCCGCTGAACATTGACCCACTTTGAGGCCGTGGCGTCGGCGTGGGAGTCGGCGTCGGCAAACCGGTTTTCGGGTTTCGGCGTTTTCTCTTGCCGTCTTGACCAACAAAGATGGGTTCCCAGTCAAGCTCGCCGGTGAAGGGATTCGTGTACTTCTTTCGAATCACCTTAGGATCCGCCTCCCAGATCTCTTTCATCGTGACCGGGAGGCGACCGTACTTCTTCTGATACAGGCGAATTGCCTCGGCATATTGCAGGCCACGAAAGATGACCTCAGCCTCTCGATCTCGCTGCATTGTGCGCGAGGCTTGCTGGAATGCAGCACCCATCATGATCGCCATCACCATCAGGATGATGACAAACGCCACCATGGTATATCCGTTCTCGGCAGACGTTCTTGATGAGCAAGTCTGTGTGGGGTTCAAATCACTCAATCCAGAGCGCTCCTTCCAGCGGCAGGGCTCAAACTCTGGCACTGATCAAAACTCGGAGTACGCTTGGCCGTCGAGGAAGTTTCCCTCAGCATTGGAGTGGACGTCTTGGATGCCAGGGCCTCCACCCATCTCGTCAATCGGTTGCAGATCTTCCTCATCTTCCGCCGTGGGATGGACAACTACCCAGTCCGCCTCCCCGGTTATCGGGTCTTTGGGAACCTGCCTCAGGTAGCCGCGATCTTCAAGCTCGTCCAAAGATGCCGGGTAATGACCATGGTCCGCAAGATACTGGTCAATGCACGATCGCATGGTGAAGAGATCCTCCTTGAGAACGGCCTCCTTTGCGCGTCGCGGCGCCTCCCGCATCGCGGGCAGCGCGATGGTCGCGAGAATCGAGATGATGGCAATGACGATCAGGAGTTCAATGAGGGTGAATCCTCTCGCATTCGACCGCCTGCCGGACCGTGCCATGCACTGTATAAACCTGATCCTTGTCATAGTACTTACCAATCTATGTACTCGGTTCCATCTATGGCAACAGCCTCCGACGTCGAATAGACGTCATAGACGTTCTCACCACCCCACCCAGTGCTGTCCCAGTCGTCCTGATAGCTGCGCAGCCCCCATTCCTGGGAGTCAGTCATCGGATCTCGCGGAATGCGGCGTAAGAACCGATACTTCGTTTTTTGACCGACGAGTTGGACACCCTCGACCAACTCTTCGAGAGTCTCTGGGTATCCTTCACCGCCGAGCGTAACCGGGATCATGCCGGAATCGGAGAGTCGCTTGTATTCGTCGATTGCTGTCCGCATTTGGCGCAACGCCAATCTCAACTCGATCTCTTTGTGACGTTTGACGTTGAACTTAGCTATCGGCATCGCCATCCCTGCGAGAAGCGCAATGAGCGCCGCAACCATCACCATCTCGGCGAGAGTGAATCCACGCTCAGAGCGATGGTGCAAACGGACGACACTCATCTCAAAGGCTCCACCGTGCGCTTCTCATCGAGCACCACGACAGCGCCGTCTGAGGTCGCAACGCCTGCGGTATGGCCGTCTTCTAAGTGCGCTCCACCTGAACTCAGAATGAGTCCGGATGGTCCACTGCCGATTCCTCGCATGCGAAGGGTTGCGAGTACTTGTGGGAGAGCGCCTGGCCGAGCTATCCACGCCTCGAGCTGCAGCCAACCACGAGTCGGCTCCAGCTTGTGGTCAAGCAGGGTCAAGGCGTCAGTTGGTTCAATCGCTTCGATCTCGATGCGATCAGGGTCGAACGAAATGCCAAGCGGCAACATCTGGACTCCGTCAGCTGCGATGGAGACAAGGTCTACTTCGACGACCTCGCCAGGCTCGATCGTAACAATCCCAGGGTCAAGCCGAATCTGAATCGGCATCGTACGCCCGCGCTCAATGTCTTGCTCGGCAGTCGGAACTGTCGCGTTGAGCGCTGCAGTGTCAGCAACTTCATTTGCATCTAGAAGATCAACACCTTCAGAGGGAAAAGATTGTCCACTTATGGCTCTCCCACTCGGTCTCGGGACCAATTCCTCGCCTCTGGACTCCTGGCGCTGTGGTTCCTCACGGGGCGGCGTAGCCGTCGGTTGCTGCCGCCTATTGTCACGCGGTTGCCGGCGAATAGGCTGGGCATCAAACGGTCCGCGCCTACCGGCGCCTGACTGGACCCGTGGCGAGGCGCCGTGAAAAGAGATTCTACTCTCAGTGCCAACCCAGACCGGCGCCAGATCCTCTTCCTGAATATCCGGGAAGCGGACGATGTGCGGAGTTAGAGTCAGCACCAGATCAGTTCGCTTGACAGTCTCGGCTTTGTTGGTGAAGAGGCGACCCAGCAGAGGAATATCGGAGAGCAGTGGAGTTTTGACGATCCCCACCGTCTTGTCGTTGCGGAAGAGGCCGGCGAGCAGGCTCGTCTCACCATCCTGCAGTCGTATCACTGTTGTGATGGTCCGTGTCCCGATCGTCACAGCGCTCTGCTGGGGACCGACACTGACTTCCTCCCCGAGGTTAGAGACTTCGACAGTTAGATTCATCGTCACCTCACGGTTGTGATGAACCCGCGGTTCGACATCGATCTTGATGCCGATGTCCTGGTACTGGAACGACGTGATCGGCACGACGTTACCGCCGATTGAGTTCCCGGTGTTGAAGCTGGTAACCGGGATCGGGACCTTGTCACCGATGTGAAGCTGCGCTTTCTCACCTTCGGTGACCCGCAACTGCGGTTGTGCAAGTACCTCTGCCTCGCCCGATGTCTTGACGAGATTAATAATCACGCTCGGAACGTTGATGAACCAGTTGCTACGTGTAATGTTCTTGAAGTCGTCGAGGCCCAAAAACCCTGCAGGGGCATCTGGGTTGACCGCAGCGGTGTCGAGTCCCAGGGTGTAGCTGTACGTCGACAGGGTCGCGCCAAGATTCGAAGTGTTGGAAGAGGCAATGAGCAGCAGCTCAACATCGACGAGAAGTTCGGCCTTCGCCTTGTCGCTGATCTCGATGAGCTTCTCCGCGATCGCAACCTTGTCGGCGGTATCACGCAGGGTAATTGAGTTGAGCTGTTCGTTGGTCGCCAGGCGGCGCGCTTCGATGAGGCTCCGCAGGAGTTTGTCAACATCCTTGACATCGGCGTTGGAGAGGAAAAACGTCTTGATGACGAGGTCCTCATACTCTCGCCGGTTCTGCGGCGTATCCTCGACGATGATGATCGTACCGCTGTCGAAGACCTTGTAAAAGTGACCGGCGGCCTGCATCACCAACTCGAGAGCCTGTTCGGCTGTGACCTCGGTCAGCTCGATCGAGAGCTTGTTGTCCTTCAATTTCGGGTCGAAGAGTGCGTTGAAACCGTAGGCCTTGCCGATCGCGCGATAGATCTCTTTGAGCGGTTTTGCCTTAGGAAAGTTGAGGGTTATTTCTTCATTCGACTTGGGATCGAGCACCGGCGGTTTGACTTTGAGTTCACGTGCCCGCTCCTTCATCTCTTTCAAAGTATCTGCGCCACCCGGTTGAGACAAGATAGCGATCTCTGCCCGAAGATCTTCAAGCACCTGAGCGGCAAACTGATGTGTCGGATCAAGCTGAACAGCCATCCGCAACTCATCACGGGCTGCTATCACCTGACCGAGGTCGATCAGAGCATTGCCGCGACGGAAATGATCTTGCGCGGCTTTCTGTCGCGCACGAGTGAGTTCCATGCGGAACTGGACGTTGTCCGGATCCGAGGCCAAAGCTTCCAGGTAGTAGTAGACTGCGGCATCCCAGTTGCGATGCGCGACTGCATCCTCACCCTTGCCGGCGGCCCGCTGTGATGCGCAGCCCAATGCCGCCAGACAGAGTCCAGCGAGCACGGTCCGCAAGAACACACTATTTCTCTGCCAACGCTTCACGAGTTGTTACCCCCTCGGGATAGCCCACGTAACCTATCTCTACGGAGTCGTAGTGAACCTCTCGCAGGATGAAGGTCTGTTTGTCTCTACTGTCGTTCATCACATCGCCGATAACGGCAATTTCGATTTCCTCACCGTTGCGAAACACCGCCACACGAGACCGGTCGGGTCCCAGGTACCCCAGGTAGAGACGATCGAACTTTGGCGGCGGCATCGGGAGTTTCTTGCCGTTGTGGTTGATCGTCCGTGGTGTCGGAGTGGGCAAAATGGATCGAGTCGGCACCGGCGGGCGCGTCGGGCGCGGTGTTAGATTCGGGGTTGGCGTCGGTGGTGGACCGTACGCGAAGGGATTCCTGTCCGATTCAGTGAGGTCTGCAACGGGAGTACCGAGCAGCAACGGCAACAACTCCGGGACCTCTCGCGAGTCATAGGTGACCAATTCACCTCGGCCCTGCCCCGACGCTGTATCTCCTCGACGCATAATTCTCACACCAGCCCACAACACGAGAACGCCGATCAGCAAACCTATCAGCACCAACGTTCGCCGCGGAAGCTTTTGTACTCTAGCCATCCAGGTCTCCCGCTGCGATTCGAGCCATCATTTCCTGGTCCACTTGAGAGAGGTAGGTGGATATCACTATCGAGATCCGGAGATCGTTCGTTGCCAGTTCTTCGTCGCCGGCAAAGCTTATTCTCTCAACGATCAGAAACTCCGGGCTCCCCTGCAGTGCACCAAGCATCTTCTGAATCTGATCGTAGCGTCCGTTGATGGCGAACGTCACTTGGAACTTAGTCAGGCGAACATTCTCAAGCTCTTCCGCCGAGTATGCGAACCTATCCGGCAGCAACCCGGCGCTGCGGGTTGCAGATCCAACCGCACGAAGGATACGAGTGAGCCGCTCACCAAGATCGCCGAACACATTGTCTCGGAGGTGTTGAAGCTCGGCCTCGACCTTATCGACGGCAACTCTCTGCTCCTCCGTCTCCAGTCGCAGACCACCCAACCGTTCGACCTCAGAGCGAAGCTCTTCAAGTTGAGATCGAAGCTGACCGGCTCGCCCTAACGATTCAGATGACTGCCAAATGAAAAGACCGATCATGGTGACACACAACCCGATTGCCGGAAGCCACAGGGCAACAAGGCGACGCCAGCTCGAGTCTGTGCCCATCATGGCCTCTCCTCCCCGGCCAGGTATCGAACTCGCAGCGTGAACTCGTAGATTCCTCGATCCGACCCCTCCGGCCAGATCTCGTTATTTGGCACAGGATCCGAGAAATCCTGGTTCTCGATCAAGTTCTCCAACAGAAGGAGCATTGCATCGCGGGATCGGGCCAATCCACTGATCGCAAGCTGAACCTCTGCATCGTTGACAGACGGGGCGATGCGCGTCAACCGAACGTCTCGCGGCAACACTTCCTCGATGTCACGCAGGAGAACAAGCCATGAAAAACCCTGCTGTCTGAGAACGATATTGAGTTCAGATACCTGCAGCCTGAGCCCTCTCCACGAGACCTGGTCCAGTTGGCCAACATCAGCTCTCAGCTCCCCCTCGATCACTCTCTGTTCGGCCTCCAACTTCACACGTTCGCTGAGTTTTTCGCCATGCTGTCTGTTCCCACTCAGGTAGGCGTGGATGTTGAACCCCAGGAAGATCACTGCGAGCGTCAACGCGCCGATCGTGACTAACCAAACGGGGCGCGCATTGAGAAACGGTTGCGAAGCCAGGTTAGGAATTCTCATTCCGAAGTCTCCTGGCCAACGATCGCTAACGCCGCCGCGCTTCTCACCTTGCCCAGAGCGGCATACCACTCCTCGTGCTGCAGCGCCACCTGCTCCTCTTCGATCTTTGCGCCTTCGCATTGCAGCCACCAAGAACGGAGTTGCTCTTCGGCATCTTGGCAGCTCAGCGTAACCTTGATCTGTGCAGGAGAGTTGAGTTCATTCTGGACATAGGACCACATCAGCTGGAGTTCACGTTCGAGATGGGGCCCGGTGAGGCCATCGGTGGGCAGTGGTTTCATGCGTACCAACAGCGCGCTTCCGCCGACACTGAGTAGAAAAGAAACGAAGGTCTCTTCGGACTGCACATACAGATGCGGGTCGGTCGCGTCGTGAACCTCTCCGTTGGCAAGCGCGAACAAGAAGCCTGTGAGCTGTCCGATCTGGATGCCCCTACTCTCAAACACCGACTCAAGAACCGAGACGGCCCTCTCCATTCCTGAAAGACACAGGACTCTCTGTTGCGTCCCAGACGTCTCAGCCGGGACGATCGCGAGACGAAGGTCACTCGGGCGTACCGGCAGCATCTTCTTCAGCCGCCAACGCACAATGTCCTCAATCTCTGCTTTCGAAGGCGGCAACTTGTCGAACGTCAGAAGATGGCTTCTCAACCACCCAGTCGGAACGATGACCGCTACTTTGCTGGGACAGTTAAATCCGTTCAGGACGCCGTCCAACACCGCTCCGAGACGTTCGGCATCGACTGTTTGCAAACCCACGGGACCGACCTCGAAGAGGCTCTCGTCCAGATCATGGCTGCGACCCGACAACTGTCCTTTACGGTCACGACACAAGTAAGCGATACGGTGCCCTTCGAGCAACCAAACAGCAGCAGGTGGCGGCGAGGTCAGGAGTTTCTTCCAGTTCATTCGACGAAGGTCACCTTGTTAATGTCTCTCAGCGTCGTCTCACCCGCGAAGACTTTCTGCAGGGCCGATTCGCGGAGGAACCTCATACCTTCTGCCTTGGCCGCACGTTTGATCTCTGCGGCGGAACGACGGTCAATGATGAGCTGGCGAATGTTGTCAGATAAGTTGAGAAGCTCTGCAATTGCCAAACGCCCTCGAAATCCTGTCCCGTTGCATTCGATGCAGCCGCCCCCTTCGAAGAATGCAAAGTCTCGGTAGCGATTAGGCTCCAGACCCGAATCCTCGAGTAGCAAATCCGTGACCTGAGCCGGACGCTTGCAGTGTGAGCAGATCTTTCGTACGAGTCTTTGCGCGAGCACGCAATTCAACGCTGACACGAAGTTGTAGAGATCGACATTCATGTTGAGAAAACGTCCAATCACATCGACGACGTTGTTGGCGTGTACTGTGGTGAACACCAGGTGTCCTGTCAGCGCAGACTGCACAGCGATCGCTGCGGTTTCCTCATCTCGAATTTCACCAACCATCACCTTGTCGGGATCGTGCCGAAGAATCGACCGAAGACCCTTGGCAAAAGTCAGACCCTTCTTCTCGTTAACCGGGATCTGGGTTATGCCACCAAGCTGATACTCGACCGGGTCTTCAATGGTGACGATCTTGTCCTCAGTGGAGCGGATCTCGGACAAGCATGCATACAACGTGGTTGTCTTACCTGAACCGGTCGGTCCTGTAACCAACACCATGCCATAGGGTTCGTTAATGAACTTTCGCAATTGTCGTTTGCTGTCGTCTTCGAAACCCAGAACCTCGAGATTCAGTGTTCGAAACTCCGCGTTCGTGGACTCTTTGTCGAGAATTCTGATGACCGCATCTTCGCCATGAACGGTCGGCATGATCGAAACACGGAAATCAATTGTGCGACCCGCGTAGCGCACCTTGAAACGACCATCCTGCGGAATTCTCTTCTCTGCGATATCCAGCTCTGACATCACCTTGATACGACTGATTATGGTCGTGTGATGCCGTTTGTCGATCGCCTTCATTGCCTGATACAACACACCGTCGATTCGATACTTGACGACGACTTCGCGATCCTGTGTCTCGACGTGAATATCTGAGGCACGTCTTTGGATGGCGTTAAAGAGAACAGAATCAACAAGGCGAATGATCGGCGAAGAATCAGCTGTAATTCGGTCGATTGAGAGAACTTCTTCACCGTCCTCCGCTTCCTGTACCAGCTGCAGCCGAAATCCTTCCGTTGCCTCGTCGAGCACGCGCTGAGTCGATTCAGATTTTTCGAGTATGTCGGCGATTCGTCGAGCAGGTCCGACCATAGTCTCAAGCGGCTTGGCAAGCGCGAGTTCGATCTCGTTGAGCTGGAGTACGTCCGAGGGGTCGACCATGACGATGTGCAGAACACCCCGTTCTTCTCGAAGAGGCAAAAACTGGTAGCGGAGCATGATGTCCACTGGAATTGTGCGGAAGAGTTCTGGTTCGACATGGAACTCATCCAACGGATCAAACGGTAGGCCCAGTGATTCAGCCAGCTCACGGGCCGCGCGAACGTCCTCCTGCTCCTGCGGCTCGACTGACGCATCGAGCATCACCAGGGTTCCGTCAAGGGTGGAGTCGTTCGCCATTACACACCTCATCCAATCCGAGATACCATCGTAAGCAACGGATAGTACACCGCAAGCAGAAGCCCTGCCACGATCAAGCCCATGAACACCAAAATCGCTGGTTCGAAGAGAGTTACGATTCTGGCAAGTAGGAACTCAATCTCTTCGTCGAAGAACTCGGAAGTATGGGCCAACATCTCCGGCAGGGCTCCGGTTGCCTCACCGACCCGGATCATCGCGAGCGCGAGATCCGGCGCTTGACCGGTATCCTCCATGGCCTCCGATAGCGCTCTCCCTTCTTGAACCTGAACAACGCAGCCGAGAAACAGCTCTGAGATATGGGTGTTGCTGATCGATGCCGCCGCGGTCTCCACGGCCGGAACCATCGGTGTCCCACCTGCGAGCAACACACCGAGTGAGCGTGAGAACTGTGTCATCGCGAAAAGATGCAGAAGATTCCCCAATACTGGCACACGCAGCTTCCAACGATCTACGATGCGGCGTCCCCTAGGATTGCTCGCCCACCACTTGAATATGATGAATCCCCCGATAGCGGCGATTAGCAGCACAAGCCAATTGGACTGCATGAACTTGGCAGCCCTCATGACGATGACCGTTGGCAGCGGAAGATCAGCTGTGAACGACGTGAACATTTTGGAGAACTCGGGAATGACATAGGTCATCAGAATGACGACTAGACCGATGGCGAGCATCACAAGCACAGCTGGATAAGTCAAGGCGCCGATAATCTTCTTGCGAACCTGCTCGACCAAGCGCTGATACTGCACAAATCCATCGAGAACAAACTCGAGATCGCCCGATCTCTCTCCAGCTCTCAGCGAGTTGGCGTAGAGAGCAGGAAAGGTGTCGCCAAGAGAAAGGAAGGCGTCCGACAACGCCACACCCGTCGTGACTTGTTGGTGCACTTTGCCAAGTAGGGCTCCGAACGCTGGATCCGGCTGCTGCGTCTTCAGAAGTTCCAATGACTGCGCTAGCGGGAGTCCTGCGCGGAGTAAAGTCTTGAGCTGCGTGTTGAAGAGCAGAAAATCCTGACTACGGACCTTATCCTTCTTCAACACCAGCGGGAGTCGCAGCCGACCCTGCGCTCCAGATATGGAGAAAATGTGGAAGCCCTCATCCTCGAGTTCACGTCGCAATGCCTCAGCTGATACCGCGAGGCGGCGTTGGTCCAATACCGAACCATCCGGGGCACCGATGCGACAGGCAAACTGTGGCACCTACTTGGCTCCTACGACTTCATATCGCACGACAAAGACCATCACACTTCTACTAGATTCAGATGCCCCGGCACCGAGGATTGCCTGCTGACCGTTCTTCAATGTGATCTTGGTCCGAAATACTTCGACTTCACGCGTCAAATTCGCCGAGCGACTCCTCACGCGCGCAAGACGGAGTGGATCGAGCTGCAGGCGGTCCCGCATGATTCTGGGAGGACCAGGGAGATCCTCAATATCAATCGGTTGATTGGTGTTTCCACTGAAGTCTGATGGAGTTGGTCTTGGTCGAACTCGGTGGTGGAAGAATCCTCCTGGAATCACCACCTGGGATGTGCCGAACTGCACTTGAAAGTCGTTCCCGAGTGATACCAAATAGTCTTCACCGAGCTTTCCCTCTACAGCCGCGGCTCCAACGAGGCG
>JAAESQ010000673.1 GCA_024229275.1 bacterium
ACGGCCCTCAGGAGAATCTACTGTTCGGCGGCACGTGCCTGGCTTGGTTTCTTGAGACTCTAAGCACCACGATCTGTTCTGCGGCTTCCAGGCTCGAGAAACCGTGCCAGGCTTCTGCACGAGAAGCGCGGTCAGAGAACCCAGAGTTAGCTTGACTTGGCGATCGACAGTCGATCCCGAGCACGATCGCGCCTCCAGCTGTGATCAAGGACACGGCAAAGGAATGATTGCTGTGGCGGTGGTTGCCCTCTGTGATCCGCTTCACTGCGATCTCACAGTTTCTTGGCAAACTGTTGCAGTATGGGATTGATGAATGGAAGCGACACGCGTCAAACCGGGCCAACGTCAGTCTTCGAAGATGGCCGAGAAGCGCAACCGTTGGCTGTAGCGCAGCGTGGCGATTCTCGGCACCATGTTGGCAATACCTTGGCCGCTCTGAGCGCGGCGGTAGCAGCAGGAGTTGATGCAATCAAAGTGGATGTTCGCTTTACCCGAGATGAAGTTCCAGTGCTGGTCAGCGAAAGGGACCTGATTCATTCACTTGGCAAATCCGTTGCTATCGATGAACTCGAATTGAACCAGTTGCGCCAGCTAGAGGATGAGATTCACGGTTCCGCGATGGAGCTCGATCGAAGAATACCGGCGTTGCACGATGTTTTAGTACGGCTGCATGGAAGTGTGAGCCTGGTGCTGGAGGTCATGTCGGATCGCTCGGCGCCCGGAATTTGTGATTATCGTGAGCGGGCTCTTCGGCGCGTAATCGGTGACGAGTCCAAAGTGACTGTAGTTTCTGCAGATCCTTGGGTTCTGCGTCGCCTTCGATGGCACGATGAGGGAGTAGCGATTGGAATTCACCTTGATGCTGAATTGCTCCCCAACGCTCGTGATCTCGCGCGCGAATTGACAAGTTCGATGATGATCGTGACGGGTTCGGCGATCGATAGAGACACGGTGGTCGAGTTGCAGAACGAAGGCCAGCGGGTCTTGATCTATGCCCCGGATGAAGAAGCGATCGCGGCGACACTCACATTGGCTCCCGATGGTGTTGTGGCCGATGATCCATTCGTTCTCGTGCAGGCGATCGGTAAGCGTCCCCTTGGATCGAGGGCGGCATA
>JAAESQ010000674.1 GCA_024229275.1 bacterium
CCATCGGCGTGAACTCGACGATCTCGAGTACCGTCCACGTTGGGTCGTCTTCGATCGCCTTTTCTCCGGTGCGGTGGAAGATGTTGAGGCGCCTTGGACGCTGAACACACCATGGCTTCGCGGGTCGGCAATGGGTGTAGGAATAGCCCTGGCCTTCATCGGATTCGTCGCTTTTGCAAGGGTCTACCGTGGCCTCGGTTCTCGACCGGGTATTGCCGTAGGTGGTGCAGGTTTGGCGGTCTTCGGCGATGTCATCGCATTGACTGGGGGTTGCTTGGGAGCAGTGGGATGCATCGAAGCATTTTGGGTTGGAGTGCTCGAATTGCCGAGCTTGCTTGGCTACGTTCCGGAATACAGCCTCGGTTCGGCGTTGAGTCCCTATGCTTTCATCTCGATCCTGGGGATGGGATTGGGGATGCCGTTCTTCACTTTCTGGATCACGGTGCTCACCGGGCAACGCGTGCATGTTGATAGCGAGGGTGTCACTTCGTGGGGTGTTTTCGGTCGATCTTATGTGCCGTGGGATGAACTCGAGATGATCCATGTGCGTGAGCAGCGCAGCGCGGCAATGTGGACAACCGGAGACTATCGTGCACTTCAGAGGGTCCTCGAGATTGAGGGAGAGAATACCTCGATCACGATCAACCAGCCGACATCGGCGAAACGAAAAGCCTCTATTTTGGTAGCGTTGCTGGAACACATCCCCGCCGGACTCAGGCATTTGCTTGAAGTTGCCGACGACTGGTGAGAGCCGCCTTGGTCTGGGCCTTCTGGGATCGCGTACCATTGCGGCCGAGTGCTGGGAGCGAGGAATCAATGACTGAGGAAAAGAAAAGGGTACTCGTGCTCTGTACCGGGAATTCGTGCCGGTCACAGATGGCAGAGGGCTGGATCAACAGTGATTTGCACGAGACCTGGTCTGTGGGCTCGGCGGGGACGGCGCCTGCCGATTGTGTTCATCCGCTCGCGGTGCGAGTGATGGAAGAGGTCGGTGTCGACATTTCGAGAAACAAGCCTGAGATGGTCTCAGTTTATCTGAGCGATCAGTGGGATCTCGTGATAACCGTGTGTGATTCTGCGAGTGAAAGCTGTCCAGTTTTTCCTCTTTCAGTGGAGGTGCTCCACATCTCATTCCCCGACCCGGCGGATGCAGTTGGATCGGAGAACGAGAATCTGGAAGTGTTCCGCAGAGTTCGTGATGATATCCGGTGCCGGGTTCTGGACGCACTTCGTGAGCGCAGCTGAGCAGCGTTCATGAAGTCCATTGCGCGCCGAGTTGAGCACGAGGAAAAGGTCAAGAGATCGCGCTTCGTTGCGGTGCTCTATCCCACAAAGAGCCTCGATGACGTCAAGAAACTGGTGGCCAAGCAGAAGCATGCGCATCGCAAAGCAAGACATCACTGCTGGGCCTGCCGGGTTTTTGACGCCTCAGGAACCGTGATCGAACAGGCGAGGGATGACGGCGAAGTAGGCCGGCCAGGGATGGTCCTGCTCCAGCTTCTGCGTCGCGAAGATCTCGAGGGCGCCGTCGTCGTCTCTCGGTTCTTCGGAGGTGTCAAGCTGGGACCTGGTGGTGTTGCACGGGCGTTCCGCGCCGCCGGAGAAGGGGCGCTTGAGAAACTGGGTCTCGGGTAGTGCCAGTTTGTGCCAGTGGTCGCTTGTGACGGAGCAGCGGCCAGGAAGTGCTACGATTCGGGCTGCATGAGTAGCCGAGCTACCTCCCACGATCCAGCGGGCGAACCCCGGCCCGAACCGCGCACTGCGACCGGCGCCGATCCCATAGTCAAGGTGAGGGAAGTGCGGCCCGACGGCTATGACGGGACTTGCCTGCGCCCGCTTGGGCTCTGCGAACTCGGTGGTTGTTGCGATGCTTGTTGGTATCGTCCAGATCATCCGCGATTCACCGGCAAGTAGCCGAGAGATATCCCAGCAATCTCATCTCGTCGCGATCAGATACAACCGATCAACTGCTGGGATGGCCGTATGCCGGAGAGTCGATCTCCGGGAGCCTCCGGTGAAACTCTGCCTCGGTAATGTTGGTGTGCCAGTTGCCGGTGAGGCTGAAACCCAGCACTACAGCGGTGTAGATCGCAACCGCGATTCCGGCAGCCAGGACTGGGCGGAGGAAGCGCGAGCTGCTTTTTGAGGTTCGTGTAACGAGACACGATTCGACGGGGCAGGCAACGACACAGTCCTGGCATGAAGAGCATTCGATCGAGCCGACACGCTCCATGGTGTGTACTGGTATGCGCGCCGGACAAACCTCGGTGCATGACCGACAGTCGGTGCAAATAGACGGATCTCGAGTGACCTTAAGTGGGGCGAACCGGCCGAGGATACCGACCAGTGCGCCATAGGGACAGAGGTAACGGCACCATAGGTCGCGGACAAAGACCGAACCCACGATGAGAACTCCAAGCACGGTGATAGTGAGCCGCGAAGGGTCGACAAAGAAGAGCCACATCTTGGCGTCAACAATACGAGCGTAGGGACCCTTGAGGAACCCAGCAACATCGGCGGGAGTCATCGTGAACCAGATAGCCCAGACGAAGAAACCGAGGAGCAGGATCTTGAGCCCACGCAATGGAAAGTCGAGCCAGCGCGGCGGCGTAAGAGTCTTGCCCGTGAGGCGTTGCCCGAATC
>JAAESQ010000675.1 GCA_024229275.1 bacterium
GATCTCGCGCAAGTCGTCGTCGATTCGCTCGATCAGGTCCTGGCCCGGAAGCAGGTTCGAACTCAGAGGTAGCCTGGCTCCGAAGTAGCGAGTGCCCCAGTAGTTGTCACGGCAGTGCTTCGCAGTGCGTTTCTCCGCGAGATAGTTGCCCCTCAGTCCGACGGATCGCGTGAGTTCCAGTGCCAGGTGCTCATCGTCGACTGGGATCCCCTTCCACATGCAGCGGAGCATGCCGGCGAGATCGTTGCACAGCAGCAAGGCGTGCAGCGAGAAGGTAATTCCCGCATCGATGATGCCCACGTAGTCCAGCGTACCGGGTTTCAGGTAGAACGATCTCATCAACCCCATCGCGATATCTTTGACGGCATCCTGGTTGAAGCGTTGCGCACGAGAACTCGCGCCACCCCCAGCGAGCGGGGGTAGCCCAAAGCGACTCCGGACCTGACGCATGGCCATGTCGGCCAACATGTCCGGAACCGAGTTCCCAAGGTCCCCCGTAGCGGGTTCCATGAAGGAGTTTTCCGAGGAACCGATGCAGAACGAGCCCCGCTTGACGAGCTGCGACAGAGTCATGCCGGCGAA
>JAAESQ010000676.1 GCA_024229275.1 bacterium
CGCTCAGTATAGATGGGTAAAATAGGAGTGCAGAGATACTCGGAGCCAGTAACTCCGACTGGGAAGCGATACAATATGTCTCCAATTCGAGGCAAGGTTGCGCAGCGTCGCTGGCCTGCAGAGAGGATGAGAGGGGTTGGGAGAAAGAAGACAAAATCCGAGAGTTAGCCCGTCAGAAGAGACATTTGGGCGCATCAGAGCGACCATTCAGGCGAGAATTCTCGACGTGTCAACGGGCGGACTTCAGGTCGAACTCGGCGCAGCCCTTCACCCTTCGGTAGAGTGCGAGGTTTCTTTGCCGATAGATTCCGGCGAGATCAGGCTGCGCGCAATGGTACGGCGTTGCCGCGCCGCTGCAATCCAGGGAGATGGCGGAGAGAGAGGCGGAATGATGTTCCGCGCGGGACTTGAGTTCATTGGCATGAGCGAAGATCAGGCACGGCTACTAGCCGAAAGCTACTGCATAGAACCGACGGCGATGGATGAGATGAAGACGGAGCCAATCGCTGTGACACCATCGCCTGAGCCCCCACCAAGCGAACCAAAACGTCCGAGGCGCAAGGGTCCGATCAAGATCCGCATCAATCCCGAATTCATCAAGGAGCGAATCAAAGACAAGTGAGCAGATTGCAATACTCGGCTTCAGTCATGTTCGATCTCACGTTCACTAACATTGCCATCTTGAGCACCGCTAGGCCGCATATACGGCGGATACCCAGGAAAGACACCAAACCTCGACACCTGTCACCCTGAGCACTACTACGCCACGTTAGCGGCGGTAACTCAAGGGAAGACAGAACCGCAGATACATTGTCATCCCGAGCGTAGTCGAGGGATCTCCCGCTCCAGTTGGCGGGCTGTATGTTGCTGCATTCAAACAGATTGCCATATTCAACGGGAGATGTTTCGACTCGCTTCGCTCGCTCAACATGACATTTGTTGAGTTTTGTCATTGAGAGCGGAGCAATGCGGAGTCGAACGGATCTCCCGTTCTACAGAGTCCTATCCCGCGAGCGAGGTTGCAAACTCCTTTGTTCGCGCCTGAATGCTCTCAAGATCCATCGTCTGCATAGTGCGATCCCTGACAAGGAGCTTTCCGGCTACTAGTACGTGGCGAACGTCCGCAGATCGAGCGGCAAATGCCAGGTGGGAGAAAGGATCGTAGATCGGGGTAGCATGCGCGCCCTTGGTCGAGATGCAGATGAGATCAGCCTCGAGCCCTGGAGAAAGGGTTCCAACGCGATCTTCGAGGCCTAGAACATGCGCACCCAAACGTGTGATGATTTCGATTGCTGTCCGGGCCGGAAGGGCAGTTGCGTTACCAGTGATCACCTTCTGTAGCAACGTCATGAGCTGGGCGTCTCTCAAAAGATCGAGAGTGTTGTTGGATGCGGTGCCATCGGTTCCCAGGCCCAACTTCACTCCAGCCTCGATCATCGTTGCGGCAGGAGAGACTCCAGAAGCGAGCTTGAGGTTGCTGATCGGGTTGTGCGATACCCCGACTTCGTTCGCGGCGAGGATTTCGATGTCGGCTGGGGAAACATGTACGCAGTGAGCTGCTATCGTCCGTTCTCCGAGAACGCCGAGGTCAGCCAGGTAAGCGATCGGGGAGGAGCCTTTCTCGGAAATGAGCTGATCGACTTCCCATCGTGTCTCCGAGAGGTGGATCTGGAGAGGTACGTCGTATTCCTCCGCGAGTTCGGCTTCTTTGACAAGGTTAGCTGCGCAGACAGAGTACGGTGAATGCGCAGCAATTGAGGGGAAAATCAACGGATTGTCGCGATAGGCCTCGATCAATTCCCTCTGTTTGTCCATGGCCTCTTCGGGAGTGGCGCAGCGTGGGGTAGGAAAGTCGATGAGAGGCTCGGTGACCATACCCCTCATACCAACTGTCTCTAGTGCAGCAGCCACTTCGTCGCCGAAAAAGTACATGTCTGTCGTGGTCGTGATACCGGCAAGCAGTTGTTCGGCGATGGCGAGTTCAGTGCCCAACCGAACGGTGTCGCGGTTCATGTGTTGGCGCTCGACCGGCCAAATGCGCTTCTCGAGCCATTCCTTGAGTGGAAGGTCGTCGGCATAGCCCCTTACCAAGGTCATTGCGAGATGCGAGTGAGTATTGACGAAACCGGGGAGGATCAGGCTGTCAGTAGCTTCGAGTACCTCGCAGGTCGGTGCTTGCTCGAGCAGCTGTTCACACGGCCCTACAGCCGCGATGCGGCCATCGGATACCGCGACGGCACCGTTCGGAATTGGTTCACACTCGGGTTCCATTGTGAGGACCGTTCCACCGACGACAAGTGTGTCCCAGGTTGTTCGCTCATTCATGTGATACTCCCTCGTTTGGCGAAGACGACATCCGTAGCTCAATCAGGGCCTTCGGGCATTGTACAGGGAAGAGAAAGAGGAAAGACGATAGAAAGTAGAGGACTAAAGTCCTCCATCTGACGAACGAGCCTGCCACAAAGAGCAGTCACCTTCTTCTCTCTTCTCACGTTTCTAGTCGATCGTCACTTGTTCGTGCGCGCAAACAAACAGCACGTCGCCGAGTTCAGGGTGACGCTGCAGAAGTTCAACCCCTTTTCCCGCGAGCCGCTTC
>JAAESQ010000677.1 GCA_024229275.1 bacterium
AACGATCAGTGCGATTCCGTTCTCCGGACGGTACACGGACTTGCCGTAGATCGTATCGGAGGTCAAGAGGTCACTCAGCCATTCCTGCTTGTACTGGGTCTGGGTCCGAATGCTCATCTGCTCAACGTGGACTATGGCCTCACGGTGCATGATGAATACGGGCCGGTACTCAGTCGTGGTGTCATCCGCCAGGATGACGGGCAGGTTAGTGGTCGTGAAGACGGGCATGCCGTACACGTCGCCGAACTGGCCAGTCTGTACGCCCATCGTATTCGAGAAGTCGCGGCTGTTAAACCGGTCGATACCCAAGAGGATATTCTTCTGCGAAGGCGGAACGATCATGGACCGATCAGAGAAAGGTACGTCTGCGTCGTCGAGGACCTGGATACCGGAACGAATACCCGCGTCGGTAAGGTCGGAACCGTTACCAGTGTTGGTGTTCGCTGCTGGGTCCCAGGCAGTCTCGCCGTCGCCACCGATTACAGCGCCGGACCAGGCGGTGCCACCCTGCCAGGCTTCGGCTAGCGCGCTAAGCGCCGAGTCCACCTGCTTCGCAAGCGCATAGCCCGCGTCGTCGGTGTAGAATGCCCGCATGGAGTCAAGCGCCTGAATGAGGGTGATATCCTCGAAGAAGCGTGAGTACTCAAAATGCTGGTCGACCAGAATTACCAGCTCGCCGGCAACGTCCGCGTTCAGGGTTACCTGAGTCTCGGCCAACTTCTGGTTGGCGGTGCCTCGAACCGGCTTCGGAACATGGAGGGTGTCGCCCTTCTTGCCCGCGAACGGGATCTTCTTGACGCGGTTGGCAATGACAAGCGCTTGCTTGTAGGTAGCGATTACTTCATCGGACCAAAGTTCTGGGATGAAGGTATCTTCAGTAGTGTTGGTTACATGGTCTGTACCAAGTGGCATGGTTAAAACTCCTTAATGTAGGTTATGGAACCACACGCTTTTCGCGGTATGCAGCTATTATCTCTGGCTGCATTTGGCTGTAGCGTGTTGGATCTGTGTTTCTCAGCTTCATAAGCTGCGCGCGGCTGTACACCGGCTTGCGCTGCGATTTCCCATTCGGCGATGAGGCCGAAGATCCAACGCCTGCGCGCGGGGTAGCAATAGCTTTACGCTGCTCC
>JAAESQ010000678.1 GCA_024229275.1 bacterium
ATGGAAGTCGAGCCCGGCCTGATCGTGTTGGGTCTGGTGCTCGATACACTCTCGGGACGATCGCCTTTGTATCATCTGGAGACCACCTTCGAAGCCTGTGACCTGGCGGTGCTGTTTGGCCAAGAGATGCAGGGCGGCTACTTCAATGACGACAACGTGGGGCGGGTGTTGGATCATCTCTTTAATGTGGGTACCCAGAAGATCTTCTCGGCCCTGTCGGTTTTGGCCTTGCAACGCTTTGAATTATCGACCCATCATGTGCATTTTGACACGACTTCGGTGAATCTCTACGGTGAGTATCGAGGGGCGGACGGTGACGAGGCGCCGTTTAAGATCACGCAGGGCTATAGCAAGGACAAGCGCCCGGACCTCAAACAGTTTGTCTTGTCGCTGTTGTGCGTCGACGGGGATGTGCCGATTGTCGGCAAGCTCGAGGATGGCAATGCCTCGGACAAGAAGATCAACCATCGTGTCTTGAGCGAGGTCTCCCGGAACATGAAACAACACGGTGTAGCCGATCAAGCGTTCATCTATATAGCGGACGCGGCGATGGTCACGGAGGAAAACCTCGCCCAAGCCGGCCTCTTTATCAGCCGTTTGCCGGCGACTTACAACGAGTGCGAGCGAGTTATACGGCGTGCCATCGCGGCTGACCAATGGAACGACGTGGGGCGTATCGCGCGCACGGCGCCGAGCGAAAATCGCCCGGGGGCCTGCTATCGGGTGCATGAGGAGAGGGTCACGCTTTATGACA
>JAAESQ010000679.1 GCA_024229275.1 bacterium
GAGCCGGGAGACCCAGCGCAGGATGCACGTCGACCAGCGCCGTCCCGGAACCAAGGCGCGGGAACTGGAGCAGATACGCCAACGGGAGCGCGATGCGCTACCGAAGAACAGGGCGTTGGATCTTGATCCGCCCCACTATCAACGCGAAGAGGTTCCGATTGAGGAGGCCTTGAACAACGTCGGGAAAGAACGCCCGGAAGTCGAACGGTCTGCGGTTATGCTGCCGAGGAAAGAACTGCCTTTCGCGCCGAACCACGAAGGTTGCGCCAGTCGTTACGCCGGACTCTTTATTCTGCTCTTCCCACTGCTGACTCAGTGGCGTTGGCTGGACAAGATCTTCAGCCGTTTCGGTCGCCAATGGCGGATTTTCATGGTTTTCCTGTTGATGAGCGGACTGAATATCCGCTGCATTGAGCAACTCAAGCATGTTCGCCAGATTGAGGCGGGACGGGTGCTGGGACTCGATTCGCTGCCTTCGTTACCGACCCTCTGGGGATGGTTTCACAACGTGGCGAATAAGGGTTCTTCCGAGTCACTGATGAGCGATCTCTTCGACGACCAAATCGACCGGGGACTGGTCGGCGCCCGCCTCTGGTTCACCGACGGACATCTGCTGCCCTATACCGGGAAAGAGCGCGTCCACTCCAGTTTCAACACCCAGCGCCGGATGCCCGTGCCGGGCCAGACCAATCTGGTGACCTGCGACGAGCGTGGACGTATCGTCTGTTTTGAGATCCAGGAAGGCAAGGGCGATCTGCGTGACACCCTCCTTCGCGTCGGTCAATACGGCAAGGCCAAAACGGGTCAATCCCCGATCCAAGTCTTCGACCGCGAAGGCCACGGCGTCGAGTTCTTCTCCCGTCTGGTCGACAACGACATCCCCTTCGCCACCTGGGAGAAACATGCAGACAAAAAGCGCCTGGATGCGATAGAGGACGAGGCGTTTAGCCACCGTTTTGAATTCAACGACAAAGGCTATCGTATTCTGGAAGAAACCA
>JAAESQ010000680.1 GCA_024229275.1 bacterium
CCAGGCGAGTTTTGCAAGAGGCTCACGTGGCACCCAAGTCAGGGCGACTTGGCCTGCAGGACGACAAGTGTTATGTCGTCTTCCTGCGGCACGCCGTTACGCCACGAGCTGGCAACCTCAAGGAGAGCCGCAACGATTTCGGTCGGCGCCATAGCTCCGATCCTTTGAAAAGCTTCCGCGACACCGCTGTAACCGAGAGCCTTTCCGTCAGGGGCGGCGAGTTCAGCAAGGCCGTCGGATGTCAATAGGAGCGTGTCGCCGGGAGCCAACCCGACCGTGATCTCCTCATAGTCGGATTCGAGGCGTGTACCGAGGGGTAGACCGCCGGGAGCCAACTCCTCCACCGATCCCTCCTGTTTGCGATATACGAGGGCAGGTGGTATTCCCGCGGTGGCGACTCGTGCCTGGTTCCCTTCGATCCTGACAATCTGCATGGCCATGTGAAGCCGGCCTAGCTTTAATCCCCGTATGAGCACTGAGCAGCGCTGCAGGAATAGGGCCGGTTGCAGGTTGCCGCCGAGGGCAGCGAACAGGCTCTTGACTGCGGCCACTAAGGTGCCGGCGCGCATGCCATGGCCGGTGACATCACCGATGGCTGCGGTCAGTGTTTCATTCGAACCGACGTGGAAATCGTAGTAGTCACCACCGACCTCGGTCGCAGTCTCCATGGCGGCACCGATGGCTAGCGAAGGCAACACGGGTACGGAGGACGGTAGCATGGACAGTTGCAGTTCACGTGCCTCCTCCAACTCCTTGGTTTTGCGTAGATTGTCGGCCGCCAGCAGCTCCATCTCGCGTTTCCGGTCACGCGCGGCCTGCTGCTGCTCGACGACCCGGCGGTTTGTGTGCGCAAAGTCTCGAGCCAGAAAGACCGACATACAGACCAGAAACACCAGGTAGCCCACGAAGTACGCGTTGTGGATGCCCGCGATCGGAGTCATGAGTTCGAGGTCGAGCAGCACGTCGTAGGAACCGAATCCAAACAGTGCGGCAATGGCCACGGCAAACAAGGAGGCATCCTTGTGCCCCCGTCTCAGCGCTGAAATCACAGTTCGTGTGACCTCGATGAGGATCACTAGTCCGACCGCGATCTGAGCCCACTGGTTGGCTTCAGGTTTGAAGGCCGCCATTGCTCCGGCCACGATCGCGGCGGCTGTCAGCACCCAGAATCGTCGCTTACGATTTGATGCGAGCACTGTATATACGAATGCGAGTAAGACGATGTCGCGAAAGGAGCCGGCCAACCGTTGAATTCGCAAATTGGCCAACTGGCCGGCCCAGTCAGGAGCCATGGCGGCCTGATAGTCGAAGAACACAGTTGCCGACCACAAGATCAGCAGTACGGTGTAAACGAGGTTCCCTCGATTGCGCGGCATGTACGAGAAGAGGGCAAGATGGACGACAGCGAAGGCTAGAGGAAAGGCGGTAAGGAAGAGCTGCAACCCGGTGGTGCGCCGCATATGTTCTTCCCTGTCGCGGGCCAGGCCGATATCGCTGAGGCTGACCACGAATCCGGCAGGGAACCCGTCCCGGTGAAAGGCGTCGATGGCGTCATTCTCGTAGCGAACCACTACGAGGTGTTCGACGCCATCACAGAGCACCAGATCTGTTCGCGCCGGGTCGAATGAAACGCCGTCAATATAGATCTCTGAAGAACCCGCCTGACGAATCCACAAGGTGAGAGGTACGCCGATCAGCTTCGGATCAATTGTGAAGCGGTGACGAAACCATCCGTTCCCATTCCAGTCAACCCAAGCTCGATCCTCCGATCGCAGGATCGTCGTTGTCAGAAGCCAACTGCTGTCGTCGAGATGGGGTGAAGCCCATGCCGGGTCATCTCCTGCCCGGTATCGCCATGGTTCGGAGAAGTCCCAGGTCTGTCCGTCTTCCATAAGGCTCACGGGGACCGGGTCGGCGGCCACCACCGTTGCACTGGAAACAAGTAGCAACAGGAGTAGCGTAGGCAAGGCCTTCCACTGAGTCGTTCCCATAGTGAGAACTACAATATCGCGGTTCGCACCAGCTTGGCGGCAAAACCCGTGGCCCATAGGGACTCAGCGGCGTTTCTGACAAATGCCACGTCGTACGCCGGCACATCGCATACGTTGCAGACTGTCGATTTGCACATCGTTCAGGCACCTATACACCATTACGTCAGGCTCGTGAGTTTTCTGAACCGCAAAGATCGCCAAGGACGCTAAGGGGGCGCGAAGAAGGGAAGAGGGGCGGTTCTTCGAACCGCATCGCATCAGATTCCAGCGTCAGCCGTCTTCCTCCCTCAGATTCCATGACTCACCAAGACCGAGACGGATGTGAGCTCATAAACAGGGGGGCGTAGAGAGCGCAGAGGGGGATTTCGGGCGAGTTCTCACGTTGTCTCGGACCCCGATAGAGCAACACCCACGGCCCTTGAGTGTTCGCCCGAGGCAGCTAAGGACGCTCACCAACTGTTGAGGGGTA
>JAAESQ010000681.1 GCA_024229275.1 bacterium
GAGTGACTCGAGCTCCATGTAGGAGAGCCCCGTCACTTCGAATCCATAGTCATCAGGCATCACCGACTCGATGAAGACGACGAGGTCGTCGTGAAACCCCTTGGAGATCGACGTGGCCGTGCTCTCGACCAGGATCGTGAGCCTCGCGGTCGCGATGTCCGCCGAGACACGTTGCTCCAGCTCCTCTCCTCCAGTCATCTCGTAGAGGAGGAGATACTGGGACAGTTCTGCATCCGAAGCGGGGAGGGTGTAATAGCTCGGATCATTGTCATGCAACGCCTGGTTGATCTGCTTGATGATGTCGATCACCGAAATCGTTTTTCGCACCAGGTAATCCTGCTTTTCCGCGTAGTCCTGGATCTTCGCGAGGGTATGCATGAATCGTGCGGTGCTGACTCCATCCGCTCTTCTCGAGTCCAGGAGAATCTCGAAGTTCGCGGAACCGGCCATGGTGGCATCTACGAACTCGTAGTCCTGAAATACCGTGATTTCGTCGCCAAATAGATGAAGCCATGACGCGTCGGTCTCGATCTTCGTCGCTCCGTAGACCGCAATCACACCGAGAAGAATCGCGACGCGAAGAATGGGCCGGTGGTAGCGGATGTTCCAGTCGGCGACCTTCTCGAGGAATCGATCCAGAACGCCATGAATTTTCTCCTCACTCGAGGCCTTCAGTCGGCGCTGCGAAGAGAAGATCTTCTCGCTCCTCGGGCCGCTGAGAGAGAGGATCACCGGCATGAGGGTGAAGCAGAGGAAGAAGACGGCCAGCACCCCGACTGCGGTAGACAATCCGAACTGATGTATTACGGGCGTGGGAGAGACCGCCACGGACGCGAATCCGACCGCGGTGGTGAGTGTTGTCAGCAGGCACGCAGCTCCGATCAGCTTCACCGTCTTCAGTATCGATTCACGGTTGCTGTTTCCGGCTCTCAGGTGCGCGTGGTATTCCTGAATAACATGGATGCCATCTGCCACAGCGATGGCGTACAAAACCGGAAATGCCACCATGGAGAGGGTCGTGAGCGGGAACTGATTCAGCGACAGGGTGGCGATCACGATGACCAGGCCAAGCAGGTAACAGAGTTGCACTGCGATTGCGGCCTTGGCCTGGCGGAAGAACACGAAAAGCAATGCGGTAATGATCGCAGCCACGAC
>JAAESQ010000682.1 GCA_024229275.1 bacterium
CGGAGTCACCTGCTACTTCTTCTCGATCGAACACCTGCTGTTGGCAGATGCGGCGACGCTCAACAAACTCGCGCCTTTCGTAGCGGCCGTGTTGGCTGCCCTTGTGCTGCGGGAGCGCCTCAGGGTCGGATTAGTCGGAGCTCTGGTGGTAGCGTTTGCAGGTACGTTGCTGGTTGTTAAACCTCGGTTTGATATCGAGATGCTGCCGTTTGGCGTGGCGCTGGCGTCAGCGCTTTTTGCCGGCGCGGCCTACACCGTGCTGCGCTACCTCGGTTCGAAAGAAGAGCCGGAGACGATCATCCTCTGGTTTTCGGCGATTACAGTGCTGTGTCTCGGTCCGCTCAGCCTGGCTTCGGTTTCAACATGGTCGTTGGCGACTGTGCTACTCCTGCTGGCGATCGGCCTGACGGCGGCGCTTGGACAGTTTGCTTTGACGTTTGCCTATCGCTACGGACCGGCGTCCGAGGTTTCCCTGTTCGGCTACGCGACGATTGTGTTTTCAGCTTTGCTGGGGTGGGCGTTTTGGGCGGAGGTGCCTGACGCTGCAAGTCTGATCGGGGGAATGATGATCATCGGGGCTGGGGGATGGTTGGTGTTTTCCGGGACGCTGCGTAACGGAACACCGTCAATCTGACGACTCGGGAATGACATAGCTTCCGTCGAGTCGGTCAAGCATCGCCTCGTAGCGTCGGTTCAGTTCTTCCTCTGCTGCGGCATAGGCTTCGTCGTCCAGCAGTCCACTTTGCCGTTGGGACTGCAGCAACGCCAGCTGGTTGAGATGCCATGCTTCGGGATCGAAGTTGTAGGTCATCGGGATGAGGATGACACAACTAAGTGAAAAGTGAAGACAGCAGAGACCGAGGGTGTATCGCGACTCAGAGATCAAACCTATCGAATGACACCGATGGATGCGAGCACTTGCGATGCACATCGCCATCGTAATCGTCATCGCCATCGAATATGGCGTTGAGGTGATGGAAACAGAAACAGCGACAGGAATCAGAAACAGGGACGGCCGTGCAGCTGCGATCTGTCTCTGCCTCTGAAGTCTGACCTTAGATACTGCTGGATTTCAGCGGGAGATCCTTCGGCTCACTTCGTTCGCTCAGGATGACAGGGTGGGGGGGAACCAATCAGGGCGGCGATGTCTCAGGCTCTCATTCCCAGTTGGTACTGGACGCACCGGAGTGTTGGATCTTGACAGCTGAGACGGCTCTTTTTTTAACGCAGAGACGCAGAGAGGACCTCCAGTCCGGCCACCCGCTTCGCGGGCATGGGTGTGAGGCAGTGCATCACCGAAAGCAAGCGTTCGGGCTGCACTGTCTCACACCCACACCACAGTCAAGACTGCGGTGGCCGGACTCCAATGCCAAGGGCTTCGGTTTAGCTACTCGAAAGCAACCGTAATTCCCGTGAATTCAGTTGTAGCTGTCCTGTTCTTGCTCTGGAGCTACTTCAAAGTCGAAGGAGGCCCGAGCGCGAGCCATGCGGGCGATGATCGAGCAGATTACCGGTCGGGAAGCTTGCTTTCAGATCCGGTGATCTCTCGATCAGCTGTGGGTTTACCCGCAGAGTTCGGGCCGGTGCTGGCTTTCTCAGAGGAATCCCCAGCATCGTGTCACCTCGTAGCGCCTCTGCGTCTCCGCGTCTCTGCGTTAAAACTCACGTGCCTTCCAGTTGA
>JAAESQ010000683.1 GCA_024229275.1 bacterium
CTCAGGTTCCTCGGGTTGCGGTTCTGCTCTAACCTCGAAGTCTTCCGTCGGCTCGTGTGAACTCTCCGAAACGGCTTCTGCGGCGAATACATCCTCTGATTCAGGCGCCACTTCCGGTTGGACGGAGTCTTCCACTGCGGCTGATTGCTGATCAAAGGCAAAAACATCATCCGGTTCGTCCCACTCGCCGCTGTCACCTGGCGATCCCGTTTCAAAAGGATCGTCGTCGGATACCATATAGACCTGTGGGACGGGTCGTTCAACCTGCGGCGGAGTCTCGCCAAACGGATCTTCCTCGTCCCCAACAATGTGCGGTTCGGGCTCGACTTCGACCTCGAGAGTCTTGCGATATTGAGAAGCGACCTCTTCTATGAGGTCCTGAGTGTCATAACCCGGCTCATGCCCGGCCTCAGCGAGCTGCGCCTCAACTCGGACGAGCGCTTTCTCTATCTCCTCATCCTGAGGGGCGAGTGCACTGGCGAACTTGAAGGACTTGTGCGCCTTGAGCCAGTCGCCCCGAGCCAAGGCAGTCTCACCCAACATTCGTGCTGCTGCACCGTTTGCAGGATCGAGTTCGAGAGCTTTTGAAAAGGCTAGCTCTGCATCATCAAACATTTCCCGATTCAGCTCAGCTCGGCCCAGTGACAACCAAGCAGCTACGTAGCGCGGAAAATGCTCCAGGCCCGCACTCAATACGCCCGTGGCTTCTTCGATCTTGCCTTCCTTGCGTAGCAGTTCCCCCAATTGAAAGAATTGCCGCGAGGAGGGATCCTCGCGGAGTCTCTGGCGCAGCTGATCGATTCGATGATCCATAGTTTTAAAGACAGTACGGCCGCCTCAAAAAGAGGCGGCCGTATTTTGCCTTGTTTTCTAGTTGCCAGTCAAGGTGACTATTATCGGGTTCGGCATAAGAACCGTATCTTGCGCATCGTGAGTGATTTCAAGTGTAGCGCTCGCTGGTGCGTTATTACCTGTGTACTCTAGTATCAAATCGAATAATGCAAGGGGCAGAACTGTTCCGTTGGAAGCTGTAACAAAAGAGAACTCAGCGCTATTGGCGCCTGTAATCACCGCACTCCAATTCAAGGGGGAAGTGCCGATTTGGGCACCAAATGCATTGGTAATCGTCGCTGTCTGTTGGTCATTCGCTCCCACGAAGTTCAGAGCGGTTGGCGAGACCGTGATCAAGGGCGAGACCTCGGTACCCGTTGGTGTGCCCTGCCAAGGACTGCTTGCATCGTTACTAATTACCGTTAGGGCTCCTGTATAGGTTCTAGCATCGTCTTGATTCGGACAGAAGTACACATTCCGCGTATCCGCATCAAAGGGTGCCACAGTGAACGCACCTGAAGCCTGCTGGGAGCAAGCGTTGTCAAAGTAAAACTGTCCGACAAGATTCATAGCAGAAACATCCAACGTACCAGCTCCGTTGTTAGAAACTGTCAGAATCTCTGTTGAAGGATACGGTGCGAGCACCCCGGATGAATCAGCATCTGGGAGCGTTGGCAACGTCACACTGAGAAGCGGTGCGACGACGCAGTCGCTGTTTTCAGGCTCAAACACAACCGCTGACGGAAGAGTGCTGGTGCAACCTCCTGGATAGTTGGTCACACTGACATCCACTGGAGTAGCAATGTCACGAACACCTGTGAGACCCAAATCAGTAACACACTGTGCTGTCTGCCATTGCAGACCGAAGTCGTTCGGCGCCGGAACGTTGAGCACGTTGATCGTTGTTTCATCGACAAACTCGATGTCACCACTCGGCAGCACATATTGGGGCGCTAGCGGACCGGAGAACGAGACTGTAGCCCCATCCAAGAATCGCTGACCGAAAAGGGTCGCGGTAGACGGCGTAACTGCATCTCCGTCACTCAGAGATTGATAGGTCAGTGGGTTGACGGAAATCAAAATTGGGTTATTCCCAAAGAGCTTGAAGACTCCACCTTCTGCTTCGACATTCGAATCCAGCAGTCGGACTCTGAACAGGCCGTCAAAAGTCTCGCAATAGGCGGTCCACTCCGGTATCCGAACAACGATTTGGTTGCCGGACACCGCTATAACGTCAAGGACCACAACTTGCTCGCCGCCATCAATCGCGAAGAAAACTTGAAGTGGATCGGTGAACCCGGATCCGTAGATAGTCACCAATTCACCGAAATCACCTCGCACCGGTGTATTACCACTGATGAAGAGATTCTCGCCATAGGTGAAAGAACCGCTCAGAGTCGCACTCAAGCCACTTTCAACGTTGACAACACGCACGTCGACAACTATCGGTGGTTCGGTCTCAGTCACCGCACTGTAGTCGGGGGTCTCGACGATGATCTGGCTCTTCTCTACGTTGATGACCAGCGCCTCAAGCTCTCCGAAGAACACCTGCGCTGGGAAATCGAAGCCCGAGCCAAAAATAGTGACTCGAGTCCCGCCGTCGAGCGGTCCAGCGGTGGGTGAAATCGCAGTAATCACCGGTGTCGGCGTATCGGCTTCAAACACGAATCCGCTGGTCTTGGTTGCCGTTTTTTCGCGAGAAGTTCCAGCTTCGCTGATGACAACTACGTCGACCGGAGTATCTACTGTGAGTGGTGTGGCGCTGTACTGCGGAGTCATGACGGCGATCTGAGTGCCATCACCGGCCAGTACGATTTCATTGGCCGCAAGCCCGCCAAATGTCACCTGAACCGGAGCGAGGAAATTACGCCCCAGGATCGACACCTGCTCCCCACCTCCGGAAGAACCGAAACTGGGCACCAAGACATAGATCTCCGGATCTGATGTTGTCGGCAAGAACCGGAAGGAGCCTGCCGATACGGCCTCTTCCTGACCACCTGTGCCGACACCAGCTATCACTCTGACATCTGCGAGGCCCTCAAGGGCTGTATCTGCGCCGGTGATCTGCGGCGTCAACAGCGTGATCGAACCAACGGCTGCAGATGCTGAAGTCTCAGTAGTGGCTGCACTCAATCCTGTGTTGACACTGATGATCGCTGCCTGGAAGCTGCCGACCGCTGTCCCTTGTTGAGTGACATCGAAGTACACTTCAACAGGTGTCGAAATTCCGAGTGCGGAAATCGTTACTTGCTCTCCACCGTCCAAGGAGCCAGAGCCCGGGGTAACGGAGATGATCTGCAGTGTGTCGGGTGTATTAGGATTTCTGTAATTCACCGTGCGTTGCGCGGTCTGTGCGTGGGCCCTCGCCTGAATGGTATAGGCCCCAGCTTCCGCCGCAGCGTACTGAATCGCCGCTCTCCCACCAGAGGTGGTGACCTGCGCCTGTGTGGTCCCGTTGACGAAAACTCCACCAACGGTACTCAGGAACTCGACAGTCGTTCCATCCGGTGCGGCCGATCCATTCCTCTGGACCGTCGCGGTGGCAACGATTACCTGATTCACCAACGGCTGGGTCGAACTGAGGTCTAAGGTGACAGTCCAGGTATCGGTGGCCGCCGTCGGAACCGCGCTGGGTGTGGGGCTGTTCCCCGAGCATGCGGAAAAAAAGACCAGCCCGAGAATCAGAATGAAATGAAGATAGCTCTTCATGGCAGTGGCTCCCTCATTAGTTACAGGTAAAGTTGAAGGCGATGTCAAATTCCACCGATAGATTCCTACCGCCGTTGGTAACACCGAAGATCTCCACATTGAGTGGCTGACGAATGTTTCGATTGCCCGTCTCCGGATCTACACCACCGTTCTCAGGCAGCAAGTAGCTCAATGGCACCTGAGTGAAATACTCGGCAGGGAAGACTCGATAGTCAGACAAGGATGCCTGGCCCTCTGCCGGAACGTAGACATTGATATCATTGATCCAGACCGGCGAGACAGTGGGGCCTCCGTCAGTACGATAAGGCGTAACAACCCACCTCGTGAGTGTTACGTCCTGCTGATCGTTGACGACGACGCCAGTGCCCACGATGTGAGAATTGATGTTGAGGCTATCGATTGTGACATCAAACCCTGCCTGGGCACAGATGTCTACATCTGGGGCGTACTCCACGACTTCTGCCGTTAGGTAGACGGATGCTTCACTGTCGTTAAGCTTGCCGCCACCCGAACAGGACACCATGATGATGACCAGGACCACCACGGGACAGCAACGCAAGATTCGTTTCATCTGGACCCTCCACCTAATACTTGACGATTCTTGGAGTGACAAAGATCAGCAATTCATCGTGCCTGTTGAAAACGTCCTTATTTCTAAAGAACCAACCCAAGATCGGAATCTTGGCAAGTCCCGGTACATTCTCTTTGGCGGTCTGATCGTTGATCTGATAAATACCCGCGATGACGGTGGTTCCGCCGTCGCGAACGAGGAGCATAGTCTGTGCATCACGGGTGAAGATCGGAGCGTTAGTCGCACCCTGAACGACATCAGCAATGATAGGCTCCTGCTTCTGGATATTAAGGTCAAGCATCACTGTACCTTCGGCCGTGATCTGGGGTGTGACCTGGAGACGAAGTGTTGCGCTGATGTATTGCGTCGTCACCGTGTTGTTGGCGATGGTCTGAATGGGAATCTGCAGACCCGATTGAATTGAAGCCTGCTGGAGATTCTGCGTTGTCACCCTTGGAGTTGACACGATTCGGACGATTCCATCGCGCTCAGCGGCCCGAAGCTGGAAGTCCAGGTTGAACGTGTTGAGGATATCGCCAAACGCAAAGTTTATGAAACCGGGACCGGCTTTTAACAGTTCAACACCGCCATCAACCTCAACACTGTTCGGGAAAGTCAGTCCGGTGGCGTTACCGTGAGCAGCATCCATGACGCCGTCGAAACCCCAACTAATGCCAAGGGCGTGCGAGTAATCGCGCGTGGTCTCGACGATCCGGCCCTCGATGACTACCTGCGGCGTCGGTTGATCTAGGTTTTCAATAAGCCGCAAGACGCCCTCTACACGATCAACGACGTCCCTAATAATGAGTGAGTTGGTTCTCTGATCGACGACAATAGATCCCCGTTCAGACATCAACATAGAATCGCCAGAAAGCAGCCCGGCCACCTCTTCAGCAGTCGCGTATGACACGCGCTTGATGTAGGTCTTCAGAGGCTTGGATCTTTCTCTCTCCTGCTCCAACTGCGAGGAAGCACTCTTCTCTGCAGCGAGACGAGTGGTTGATGCGACACGCAGCACATTGTTCTCAAGAACGTAGTCAAGTCCATTGATCTTGAGGATCAGGTCGAGAGCTTGGTCCCAGGGAACCGAATGCAGCTCAACCGTGACAGACCCTGACACTGTCGGATCAAGCACGATGTTGAGATGGGTAAGGGTCGAAAACGTTCGCAGAACATCTTTGATATCTGCATCCTTGAGGTGAAGTGAAATGGGCTCACCAGACCACTCCGTTTCCTCGGATTCGACCTCGGTCGGTTCGTAGGTTTCAGCGCCACCAGCCTGCACTTCAATTACCTGTGCGGCGGGCGCTTTCTCTATCAGTTGCGAAGGATCAGCGACCCAAGGGCTACGCTCCTCGAAGTCGTCGTAGGCCGCCGTTTCCGGAGGGCTCGAAGCCACCGGAGACGCCTCAAACTCATCCTGCACTCCGAGAGGTTCGACCTGTATTGAGCCGCCTGGAATTTGATGATTCATCTCGTTCGAAGAATCTATACCTGCAATCGACTGAGATGTGATCGCGATGCTTCCCGACACAGTCTCATTGGTGATCAAGATAGGACCGTCGGCAACCTCAGTCTCTTCTGGAGTGACACTCCATGCGTGAGTATCTACTGGGTTGTCGACCGTCTCCGGTAGAGCGCCGTGAGCATTGAGCGAGCGCGGCAGGTCGATATTTCCAGCTTCACCGCCCAAGCGGAGAATTCCACCAGTTTCCGTGGCCTGGAACTCAAACTGAATCAGGCTATCCACGTCAACGACGACCCTCGAGATTGGTTCTGGTGTCGCCCTGAACTGTGCGACACGTACTCGATCCACCTGGCTAGCTTGAACTGAGAACACCTGTCTCGTGCTCCTGTTCACAACTCCCGGAAGATCGACCACGATACGAGCAGGGTTCTCCAGCGCAAATGCGCTCCCCTTCAAGGGACCGTCACCACGAAACTCCACGACCACACCGTGCTTGGTCGAAACTGGAGCAACGGCCAGGAGGCTCGTACCCCCCGACATCGGAGGCATCGCAGCCATTCTTACTGGTGGCAACGTTGCGACCGAATCCACCCGGACCTCCGAAGGAGACTCGAGCGGTGGCTCCTCAGCAGCATTCACTTGAGTCGGCAACTCTACTGAAGTTGCAGGATCTATGAATGCAAGCTCTAAACCCTCTGAAGTCGTCTTGAGATCGAGGCGTGCCGGGCGATCGAGCCAAATCGTTAACCGTGAGATTCGTTTCCCGAATTCCTCAGCCGCTACGAGTTCTGCACGATCAACGCCCAGGTCCGGAGCCGACAGTGTTGCCAACTCCGAGTCCCAAGTCGCTTCAGGCATCTCAACAACCCAAACCCCTGGCTGAGGACTGTAGTAAACAGTCTCCAGCCTGTCGGAAGCCCCAAGGTGGATGATCGGTCCTGACCCGTCGGATGTTGCGACCAATCGGTCCACCGACGGCATGGAGTCAACCGCGAAGGCCAGAGAACCGGTTCCCAGCAGAACGCTGCTCACCGCCGCCACAACCACTAGGATGCGGGCGTTGCGTCTCATCATGCCATCCCCCATATTCCTTCTTCCTTCACCAGAGCCGCTAGTCGGCGATCTCACGCACGACTTCTTCGTATGGCTTGATTTGCTTCGGATCATTTACTTGCTGTCTGAACACGACGCGGTTAAGAAGAATCTCCTTAACCTCACCGTTGAATAGCTTAGTTCCAGGCCGGAGGATATACGAGAACTTATCTCTACCCTGCACGAAAGCCAAGATCCCGGTTTCAGTCTCGATGACTCCTTCGACCGTAAGCTCTTCTATCAGCATTCCTGGCAGCCCAGGCGGACGCGCCCTTATAGACCCGTCGTCTTCTTCGAACCCGGCCATCAGAGATCGAAAAGGATCTCGACGTCCAGCAGGATCGTAGCTGAACATATCACCTTGAAGCACCTCTTGCTCACCACGGAGGATCTGATCGATCTGCGAGATATCAAGATCATTCTCGGTGTCGGCTAATACATCTGACCCTGCGCTTGGCTCTGTTCCAGTTTCTTGCGCTAGAGCCGGTGTCGCGATCCACAGCAGAAGTGCGGTCACGAACAGCAGGGATCTCAACTTGCCCCTCATTGAGCACCTCCTGCCGGTTCAACTTCTTTGTAGATGAAGGTGGTCTGAGTGAATCCAGCCTGTATTGTCTGTCCTCCGGCCTCTGTCCTCATTGGACTGATCCGCAGGTTGTTCACATTAATGATCCGCGAAAACCTGCTCAGCCGGTCGAAGAAAAGGCCAAGCTCGTGGTAGGTTCCTGCAAGCTCGACGCGGATCGGCCATTCCTGATAGAAATCACGATCCTGAAACGTCCCAGGGATAAAACTCCTCAACTCAAAGTTGCCTCGTTCGGTGAGCTGTTTGAGCTTCTTGATCAGGTTGTCGGTTTCCTTCCGGGTCGGCAGAATCCGACGCAGACGATCAAGTTCGAGCTGATAGCCTCGGATTTCTTCCTCAAGCTTCGGGAGATCTCTCTGAGCCGCCCGCCCCTTCTCGATCTCACGCTCAAGTTCGTCGATCGAGGTCACCAGTCTCTCACTCGTCTCTCTGATCGGCTTAAAGATGTAGGAGTTGACGGCAAAGTAGATTACAACCCCCAGGACCAAACCCACCGCCAGAGGCACATACCACGGCTTGTCGTTTAGGTCGAGCGCCATCGGTCAACTCTCCATTTGGGGCTACACCCCAGTTCCAGCATTTTCGCCACCAGCAATCGCCTGTGGCGAATAGGTGAAGACACACGTCAAAACGAAGGCGAACGTCGACTGCGGCCGTCGACTCATGTTTTTCAATGTCGGCTCCTGGAAGAACGGCGAAGCATCAAGATTGGCAATGTAGTTTGCCACTGCATTCTCGTCCATCGCAACGCCGTTCAAGGTAATGACGTTGTCCTTAAGGTCAAGGCTGCTCAACCAAACCAAATCCGGAAGTGCGCGCGAAACTTCATCCATGATGCGCACTGGACCGCGCTGATTCAGTTTGAGATCGTTGATCACTTGAATCTTGTGCCTCAGGCTCTCCCGAGTCCGCTCGAGTTCATCAACGCGACGAATGAACTCCTGCAGCTCGTCGCGCTCAGCCCGCCGCGCGTTTTCCGTCTTCTGCAAATCAGCCTTCTTGCTGCTCAGCAGGTACCACTGACCTCCTACAACAGCTGCACAGATCGCGAGAACCACCATCAGAATCAGGTCGCCCTGTTTGACGCCGACTGATACGTCCGACCTCTTGCGCTTGGTAGCTACTGCAGTCGGTGCTTCGGAAACGAGATTAATCTTGATCATCGCGTCAGTCTCCGACCGCTCTTATGGCCAGTCCGACCGCCACCGACATCGCAGGGGCGTGACGACTGATCCATTCCGAGTCAAAGTCAGACTCGCTGTATCGAATGTTTCGGAATGGATTCATCACTTCGACATCCACCTGGAATCGTTCTTTCAGAATGGTGTCAAGATTCATCACCTGTGCTCCCCCACCGGCAAGAACAACCCGGTCGATCCTATCCACGGATGAGGTAGCGACAAAAAAGTCGATCGTCTTCTGCAGTTCTGCAGCAAGGTCTTCAGACACGCTATTGAGGACTCCAACCACCTGTTGAAGCGAGTGCTCACCAACGGTCTCTCCAAGCTTGAGCCGTTCGGCATCTTCACGCGGAAGGTTGAGTTCGCGTTGAATTGCCTCGGTGTATTGATTGCCCCCGAATGCAACATCTCTCCAGAATATAGAAACCTGATCCGCAAGAACATTGATGTTCATCACAGACGCACCAATATTTACCAACGCGACGGTTTCTCCGCTGAGACCATAATTCACTTCAAATGCGTTCTGAACCGCGAACACATCGACGTCCACCAATACGGGTTCTTTGCCGGCCTGAACGACCACCGACGTATAGTCGGCAATTCGGTCCTTCTTCACCGCTACAAGTAGGACATCCATTGAGTCGCCATCGCCAGCATCCAAAACCACGTAGTCGAGGTTCACGTCATTGATGTCGAAGGGGATATACTGCTCCGCCTCCCACTGAATCGACTCCTGCAACTCGGCCTCACTCATGGCAGGCAACTGTATCTTCTTGATGATCACAGAGTGTCCTGACAGTGATCCACCAAAGTACGGATTTTTCACCGCATTATCCGAGATCATTCGAGAGAGAGCTTCAACAACAAGTGATGAATCCATGATCGCACCATCGACAATCGCCTCCGGAGAGAGATCACCAATAGCTGCATGAACGAGTTGGAATTCGTCATTCTTCAGTGGTTTCAGCTCGACAATCTTAATTGCCGAAGAGCCTACATCGCAGCCGACAACTTGTCTCTTGCGCTTTCCAAACACGGCTTACACCTTGATCCCAGAAGTTCGTCGCGTCTTTGTCATAACCTCTTCTAAAGGCAGGCTAGCAAAAGCTTACTAGAACTGTCAAGAACATGGACCCAAAGATGATAGCTTGACGATGCAGAAAGTTGGACATAAAAGCGTCATCTCATATGTGCACGTTTGAAGGATGAGAGTTTCAAAGTTTGACTGAATTCTCGGCCGGATCTTAATTACTACGGAATTTCGACCGGAAATATGCAGCTCTGAATCAAGCGGTTCGTAAGGCCTCCATCGCCACCTCCTGACTACGCACGACGGTCAATTGGTAACAGATCTGTCGTTCCCAGCCAATCAGCTCTTGCGTCGGGCCGCCACATGTGCTATTAAATCAGCCCCATTTCTTGGGGATCGAGATGAGGTGAAACGCTATGGCTCAGCGATGTGAAATATGCGGCAAAGGGCCGATGACAGGCAGCAATATCAGCCACGCACATAACGTGACGAAGCGGCGATGGCTCCCAAATCTTCAGCGAGTCCGTGCAATGGTGGATGGCCGACCGCAATACGTAAAGGCATGTACCCGTTGCATTCGCTCAGGAAAAGTGACCAAGGCGCCCCGGGTCTAACCCGACTCAAAACCTAGGCCAACAACCTCAAAAGCCTCACGCGCCTGCTCCGGCGCTGTGTTCAGGTGCAAGGTGTGACTTCCATCACAGTTGAAGAATCCCGCCCTCCGGCTAGTCAGCTAAAACACCGAAGTTCCGAGCATGGACGGCATGGTGGTTCGCCGGGATGCACTCACGAACTGCGATTCCCGCATATCTTCCTCTACAGCAAACTCAAGCTCATTAACATCTATTTATAGACTCGCTACCCTACGTTCTCGCAAGGGCAGAGTGTGACGATGTAGCGCGTTTCGCGGAAGAAGTCCTGAGTCATCACCAGCGAGTTTGAATCGAACGAAAAATCGTCTCGCCGTTGGCAGGCCGTGACACATCGACCTGGAACACTTTTCCGCATTCATTTCAGTTTAGATCCAAGCTAATTCAATACGGGCTACTAACTCGCAGCGCTGCGTCGTTCAACCTGAATCATCCCGCTGAGCGACTCGAGGCGTTCGAGAATTCGCGATAGCTGAGAGGCGTCTCGCACCGAGATCGTCATCGCTGCCATACCTGTCTCGTCGTTTTCCGTGCGAAGCTGGCAGCTCAAAATATCGCTTCCTTCAGAGGAGATAGCTTGAGAGATCGACGCCAACATTCCTGAACAATCACGAAACACCATGTCCACGTCAACTCGTGCGTGCCGCCGACCGTTTTCTCCCGCTTCTGAAGCCCATCTCACGTCGATCTCTCGCTCGGGGTGGTACAGAAGGTTTTTGACGTTCGCGCAGGTCAGAGAGTGCACTGCCACGCCCTTACCGCGAGTTACAAACCCAACGATCTCCTCTCCCGGTACGGGGTTGCAGCATTTCGCCACATAGACGAGGAAATCGGAATCCCCTGTGACCTCAAGGGCAGGGGCATCTACGGGCTCGCTCTGCGACTTGGCCGTTGCTTTGAGCTTCTCCGGTTCCGGCTCACTTGAGAACAGTCCTTGAACGACGCTATCCGCCGACATTCTCCCGAAACCGATGGCCGCCAGAAGGTCATTCTCTCGGGAGAGACCGTGGGCACTCAGCAGCTGATCGAACCCCTCAACGCTCGGTAGCTTCCTCAATGTCGAACCGACTCGCCGCAACTCTCGGTCGAGTAGTTTCCGTCCGACTTCGACTGCACGGTGTTTCTCTTCACGCTTTAACCAGGCCCGGATCTTGGAGCGGGCTCTGCTGGTTTTGACAATGCTGAGCCAATCGTGATGTGGCGACTGTTGTGGAGACGTGTTGACTTCAACGATGTCGCCGTTGACCAATTCTGTCTTGAGCGGCACCCAGCGACCGTTGACTCTGCCTCCCACACACTGATGTCCGACTTCGGTATGCACGCGATAGGCGAAATCCAGCGTGGTCGCTCCTCTCGGAAAACTAAAGACGTCTCCCCTCGGGGTGAAGGCATAGACCTCATCTGGGTAGAGATCGACCTTGAGAGATTCAAGGAACTCGCGCGGAGTGCTGCCTTCTATATTGTCCAGAACGCTCCGCAACCAAGCAATTCGCGAATCTTCTTCAGGGGACGACGCTCCCTGTTCCTTGTAGCTCCAGTGGGCCGCAATGCCAAGATCCGCGATCTTATGCATGTCCCATGTCCGAATCTGAATCTCGAACGGATGCCCTTCCGGCCCTATTACGGTTGTATGGAGAGACTGGTAGGCATTGGGCTTTGGAATCGCAATATGATCTTTGATCCGGCCTGGAACTGGAGCCCATTTCTGATGTATGAGGCCCAAAGTTGCGTAGCACTCAGCCACGGATGAGACGATGATTCGAAATGCCAGAAAATCGAACACATCGGCGACACCGACACCTTGCCGTTTGAGTTTCTGGTGAATCGAATAGAGATGCTTGACCCTACCCGTAATCGATGCCTCGATCCCGTGGGTTTCGAGCAGACTTTCCAAGTTTCCCTGAATCTCTGAGAACCATCGATCAGCGATTTCGGAGCGGTCCTCAACTTCGGTCTGCAATCGCTCCCACTCCTTTGAGAAGAGATGCGCGAAACAGAGATCCTCAAGTTCACTCTTGATGCTCCCGATGCCCAGGCGATTGGCGATCGGCGCATAGATCTCAAGAGTCTCCCGCGCGATGGCCTTTCGTCGATCGGGCGAGAGAAATCCAAGCGTCCTCATATTGTGGAGTCGATCCGCCAGCTTGACGAGAATCACCCGAACATCGTCCATAGACGCCAGTAGCAAGCGGCGGAAGTTCTCCGCTTCGGTCGCCTCGCGGCTTGAGAAGCTACTCTCATAGGTAGAAATCTTGGTCAGCGCCACTACGAGCCGAGTGACCTCAGGGCCGAACTCGTGCTCAAGTTCTTCGGCGGAGGTATCTGTATCTTCGAGGATGTCGTGCAGCAATCCGGCCGCAATCGCTATTTCGTCCAACTCCATTTCCGCCAAAATCCAAGCTACCGTCAGTGGGTGGACAAAGTAGGCTTCACCGGAACGACGAACTTGGCCCTGATGGCGGTTAGCTGCGAAGACATAGGCGTGACGCAAAAGCTCCTCATCCATGTCCGGGCGATATCCCTCAACCCGGTTCAGGATGTATTCAATACGGACCTTCGGCGCTTCGCTCATCATTACATCTTACCTGCGGGGTCAAGTAGGCCTGCAATTCTCAGCGGATTTCTACTTGAATCGACGACTTGCAGGCCATGCTAAGAACAACGCCCCTCCGATTGGAGGGGCGTTGGAAATGGTTGCGTTACGCTTCTACTTGCGACGCCCAGTCCGCTTGCGTTCTTTGCGCTTGACCAGGATACGACTCACGGTGAGCGCCACGGGTGCGGCGACAAAGACCGACGAGTATGTTCCAACGATGATGCCGATGAGAAGCACAAAGGCGAATGTGTTGATCACGTCACCACCGAAGAGATAGAGCGGCAGAACCACCATCATCGTGGTACCTGAAGTAATCAACGTCCGAGAAAGAGTCTGATTGATAGATCGATTCATCAGCCCCTTGAGTTCGTCGCCTCGGTGCAGCCGCAGATTCTCTCGCACACGGTCAAACACCACAACACTGTCGTTGACCGAGTATCCGACTAGGGTCAAGATGGCGGCAACCGTTGGAAGGTTGATCTCTCGCTGCGCCAGTGCCAACGCCGTCAGGCTGATAAGCACATCATGGAACAGGGCCGCAACAGCGCCAAGCCCATAGGGCAATTGAAAGCGCACCCAGATGTAGATCATCATACCGACGAGGGAGAACGCGATCGCCATGGTTGCCTTCTCGCGCAGGTCAGCTCCAACGGCAGGACCAACGCTTTCAGCTCCCAACAGAGAAAACGCACCGAGTGCGGAATCCGATTTAATGAAAGCCCGCGTGGCCTCGCTCAACACCGTGATGCCGTCGAGATCGTCAATCGAACTGAAGATGCCCTGCTCCTTGCGAAGATCCAGCACGGCCTCCGCCATCGGTTCGTAGTGGGCCAACTGGGCCTCGACGTCAAACCCGATTTCATCCGGATCTGCAGTCCTCAAACGATCCAGGAGATCTCGCGCACCTTTAGTGTTCAGGTCGAAGCGCTCGCCGATCTCCTGGTTGTAGTGATCTCCCAGCGCAGTCAGTATTGTGCTTGTAAAATCGCCTCTGGCAGCCTCCGGAGACTGCTCCTCGGGTGTTGCTTCTGCTTCAACATCACTCGCCTCGGAGTCTTCGATCTCTAGTTCTTCCGGATTCTGAACCCGAATCAGAACTTCATGTTTTTCGGCCTCGTCAAACCGCTGGACCGTCGCCTCACCAATGCTCTCCAGCACGCCCCTCAGTTCACCAAGATCAGGGTCCTCATTGAACTTCAGGGTCACCTGGGTACCACCGACGAAGTCAATTCCCAGATTCAGGCCAGGCCCGAAGAACTGGTATCCGACTCCGACGAGGATAATGAGCATTGAAACAACCAGGGCCGGTCCCCGGTATTTCAGAAACTGAATGTTGGTATCACCAATAATTCTCATGTCGTCCCCCGCCTACTAGATGCTCAACGTCTGCATGCGATCGCGTCCAGCCAACGCGAGCATGTAGAGGGTTCGTGATACGAAGACTGCGGTAAACATACTTGCCAGAATGCCGATACTCAGCGTCACCGCAAAACCCTTCACGGGCCCGGTGCCGAATTGGAACAAGAACAGTGCCGCAACAAGCGTCGTTAGGTTGGCGTCCAGAATCGTCCCGAACGCGCGCGAAAAACCTGTATCAATTGCCGAACGAACCGTCTTGCCGACCCGGAGTTCTTCGCGAATTCGTTCAAAGATCAGCACGTTGGCATCGACTGCCATACCGATCGTGAGAATGACGCCGGCGATTCCGGGAAGCGTGAGAGTCGCTGAGAAGTACGCCATCGCTCCCATCAGGATGATGATGTTGAGTACTAACGCAACATTCGCATTGAGTCCAGACTTTCGGTAGTAGATCAACATAAAGATCATGACGAGGACGAGTCCCGAGACTGCGGCGCGCACGCCGCGCACAACCGAGTCACGTCCGAGCGACGGACCCACGGTCCGCTCTTCAAGATAGGTGATCTTGGCAGGCAAGGCGCCCGCCCGGAGCACCAGAGCGAGGTCCTCCGCTTCATCAATGGAGAAGTTGCCCTCAATCATGCCGTCGCCAGGTATGCGAGACCGAATGACCGGGGCCGACATTACTTTGCCGTCCAACACGATGGCCATTGCCGTACCAATATGGCTTTCCGTGTAGTCGGCGAACTTGTTGACCGAACCGGGCAACAACGAGAAGTTCACAATTGGTTGCCCGTATTCGTCCTGGCTGCGACGGGCAGTTCGCAGTTCGCGACCGGTGATGATCGAAGCCTTCTTGACTCGGTAGTAAAAAGTACCGATGACCTGCGAGTCAATTTCGGAGGTTTGATCTCCAGTGACGACCTCTTCATCATGCGGGACTAGCCCTCCTACCGAGGAAAGGAGTGTCTGCCGATCCGCAACGGGTCCAGCGACAACCTCCTTCAGTTCGAGGAAAGCTGTGTTGCCGATGAGGTTCTTAACGCGCTCGGGATCGTCCACTCCGGGGAGCTGAACAAGAATCCGATTGCTGTCCAAACCCTGGCGCTGAATCACCGGTTCGGCCACACCAAACTGGTCGATACGATTGGTGATGGTCTGCTGAGCCTGTCTGACGGCGCGATCAATATGGTACTTCTCAGCATTCGGCTCGAATGTGAACGTCCAACTGTCGGCACCACGGGTCACATTAAAATCTGGGAGATACGTTGAAGCGACGTCACCAAGTTCAGAGCGATCCACCGACTCCGGCACACCAATCTGGAACCGCCGACGGTCCTTGTCCACCGTGATTTCACCAAGGATCAGACTCTCGTCTGCCGCGGCCGACTTTAATCGCTGAGCAGAATCATCGAGTTCGGCTTTGACCGCATCTTCGGTTTCCACCTGCAAGACGAGGTGAATCCCGCCTCTCAGATCCAAACCATAGTTAATCTTCTCGCCGGGCGGATACAGCGAAAAACCAGCGATACCGACTATCGCGAGGATCAACGCGATCCGGATCAACACCTTCTTATCCACACCTGCCTCCAAAATGTCCGATCTCGTCATCCTCAAGGGTCATAGAGATGACCGATGAGAACTCCAAATCGGCCTCGATCTCAAGCGCTTGTAGCGCCACCGTCACCGACGGTGCCGGACACGGCACCTTTGGAAACTCGGATCTTCACATTATCAGCGACCTTGATCAGTAGGGACTGCTCTTCAACCAGTGAAACGGTACCGTGGATCCCGCCAGAGGTCACTACGCGATCGCCCTTCTTGAGATTGGCGATCATCTGATCTTTGCGTTTCTGTTGCTTGCGAGCCGGGAGGATCACAATGAAGTAGAAGACTGCAATGATCAACAGAAACGGAACCAGCATTTGCAAGGCACTTCCACCCTGAGCGGCGCTCTCCATCCTTCACTCCATTTCTCGCGAGTGGCGCGATAGCGTCGAACCGTGCGCTCGGGCATCCTCAATTTGTGCCCGATACTCGCTGTAGCGGCGAGCAATGATAGCCTCCCGAGCCCCTCGCATCAAGCCTAAGAAGTAGAAAAGGTTGTGCATTGTCAGTAGGACCACCGATGTGACTTCGCCGGCAACGAAGAGATGCCGCAACGCAGCGCGGGAATAGACTGCGCACGTCGGGCACCCGCACGCCGGATCGAGCGGCGCTGAGTCGTGTTTGAAACGAGCGTTTTTGATGGCCAAATCCCCTCGAGAAGTGAACACCTTCCCTGTCCGGCCTGAACGAGTCGGGAGAACACAGTCGAAGAGGTCCACTCCACATCCAACGGCGTGCAACAGATCTTCGGGGTAACCCACACCCATGAGGTAGCGCGGACGTTCGTCTGGCAGCATTGGACTGAAAGCTGCTACGCCATCGTGAAGCTCTTGCGAGGGCTCACCCACAGCCAACCCGCCCAGGGCGAATCCGTCAAAGGAATGCTCAGACAACCGTTCACTGCACTCTCGCCGCAGGTCCTCGAAAAGTGAACCCTGTTGAATAGCAAACACACCACCACACCACGAGCCTTCGCTTGATTCTCGCAAGTTGGTCGCC
>JAAESQ010000684.1 GCA_024229275.1 bacterium
AGAAGGGTTTCAACCTCGGCAGGTACCTCAAGCGGTATCCGCCTGCTGAAGCGATCGACCAACTCCGTTTCGACATCTTGGAATCCCACTGGAGTGAAACCAGCTTCTCTCACGACGAGAAAATCTATGGAGTGAATGATTTCTGGGAGCCTGCGATCTATTTCTGGTATCTCAAACGCGGTGATTGTGAGACACACGCCACGACCGTTCAGGCTCTGTTTCTCGCGGCAGGGCTGATAGATATGCTTGAAATGCTGACCTGGAATTCGTGTGGCAGACCTTTCAACGGATCCAAAGAGGGGAATGGGCATTCGACCGTCTATGCCTACAGCTGCATCTCGGAAAAGTGGCATCACCTGGAACCGATCAGGCCTCAATCGGCGTTTCGGTTGATCGATCTGCCCGTAATTCATGACGAAAGCGACGAAACCAACCTCAGGAGTTTTGCCATCTCCTTCAACTCTCAGATGACCAGGAAGGGTTCGCCAGAGTAGGTGTCGGTAGTGGGTGGAAGAATCGAATCCACTTCCAAAGATAAGACCCACAATCACAGCTTGGTCCTATCGTAACTTGCCCTGGGAGGACAGGGGCATGTCGAACGGCCGGCGGTGAGCAAGCGTGCAGATATCGAAGAAGTCACGCATGCGGCTATTCTTTGATCCGAGAACTACCATAGCGTGCAGCTTCTCGCCGATCATGGTTTCAGGCCGGTAGGCTCGAAGCCTCGCGCTGGGAAGGCCGAGAAGGCTCGGGTAGCCGATCCGCTCGGGCTCCTGGATCTGGTAATACGCATCGTTGGAATGGAGGTAATACTGGTCGTTTGCGATAGCGTTGACCACCTGGCTCGGCGGGGCCTTGTGAGTCAGGTGAGCGAGAGACAGAAGCGAGAAATTGAAATTCCCGTATCGAGCATGTAAACTTCTCTCATGAGTGCGCTGCTCAACAAGGCACGTCTCCGCGAGGCCCTCGAACTGGCGGGCAATTACATGGAGGACCGGGGAATCACTATAGAGGTCGTCGGCATTGGCGGAAGTGCGTTGTTGCTGCTCGGCGTCATCGAGCGTCCCACCCAAGACCTCGACCTGATCGCAGTGGTGGAGTCCGGCACTTACCTGAAGCTCGATGAGCTTCCTCCAGTGCTTGCAGAGACGCGCGATGCTGTTGCCGCCCATCTCGACCTGGCGCCCGATTGGATCAACACCGAACCTAGTCACGTGATGGACCACGGCCTCCCGATCGGATTTGCCGACCGTAGTTTCAAAGAAACCTACGGATCACTCACCCTCCACCTTGCGGGCCGCTTTGACCAGATCTGCTTGAAGCTGCATGCTGCAGCCGACCGCGGTGACTCCAAGGGCAAGCATGCACACGACCTCAGGGCGTTGGCTCCGACTGCGGACGAACTCGTCACCGCGGCCCGATGGGCTCAGACCCATGACCCATCACCAGGGTTCCGTTCCGTCCTGGTTCTGGTTCTTACCGATTTTGGAGTCGAAGATGCCGATAGCGAACTTGTACCAGGAGTGTAGGAAAAGGCTCGAAGACTTGCTCTGGAGCTTGTGGGGCGAGCTCGGGATTCCCGGTTGGGATCGAAGGCACCAGGACTGGTGGATCGACCCGGAGGCGCTGCTTGTGTTCACCGCGACCATGGACCCAATCGACCCACGGCTGCTTGACGAGGCCATGATCTGGTGTCTCCGCCATAGACGATATCTGTCGGAGGTTCGAGTCAAGAGCCTGCTGAGAGCACCACGATTCGGGGACCCGTCCAGGTATCAACCACAGCTTGGTCGTTTTTTGGCTACAGTGTCGATCGCACGATCCAGTGTGCTCGTGGAGTCGTCACAACCATATAGGGTGCAGCTCCGTAAGAGTCCAGCTCCGATGATCCTCAACCGTGGGGGGCTCCTATCACTGAAACTTCGCTCCTTGCTGGGGGTCACCGCAAAAGCCGAGGCT
>JAAESQ010000685.1 GCA_024229275.1 bacterium
GAATACGGGCTGTCCCGGGCCTAAACGTCGTCCTCTTTACGATTCAACCGGCTACAGTCTGTTCACTACCAAAGTTAGTCTCCGGCATCGCCGAAGCAAGTCTCGAGGAAACCCGACCAACCCGCTGTCTCACATTCTCGGTGGACCGACCACCTCAACGGCGAAGGTGGATGAGGTTTTGCCCCTCCACAACAACTGACTCAGCCGGCTCGACCTCGCGATCACACGACACGCCCACAACGATGCCGGCACCGACGAGCACGCTGCCTCCTAGCACCGCAAGCGTCACTGTCGTGAGGCCCACGACGAGGCCAGTCAACGCCGCCGAAATCGGCACCAGCCCGGCGAACAGCCCCGCGGTACCAAGGGCCAGACACTCGACAGCTCGGTACCACGCGACGAAAGCAAATGCCGTCAGGATCACAGCAAGGTAACCAATCGCAAAAATCTCCGCTCCGTCAGGAGCAACCACGGCGTCTGGTCCATCGACGACCACAGCGAGCACTGCAAGCTGCAGTGTTGCAATCCAGCAGCAATGCACCGAGACACCATGGGCCCCAAGCCTTGGGAGCACAGGCACTGCCAGCAGCGTGAAAGCTGCCTCGCAAACGAGGGCAACAAGCGACCAGAGAATACCCACCGCACTCGTCCGGCCCGCTCCCTGGACTACCACGGCGCCGAGCACCACCAGAAGCACACCAACGATGAGTCCTGCGCGAGGCACGGCACGTCTTCGCAACGCCTCACCGCTCATGAGCACGAGTGGTACTACAGAAAGGATCACCGCTACCGCCGCCGGCTCTGCGTTCTTTACTGCCTCGATTACCGCCACGTTGAACAACGCAAGACCTGCGGCGGCCAGAGCAACGAGCCACATCCAATCAGTGCCCCGCGGCCTCGGGATCCTGCGCCCCGCGATCCTCATACCGAACGCCAACACTCCGGTTGCCAGTCCATAGCGAAAAGCCTGCGCCGTGAACACCGGGTAGGCTGTGAGATTGTCTGAAATGGTCACCCCCGATCCGACCGCCGTCATGGCGATGGCAGCAAAGAGGATGCCCCTGGTTCGTGTTTGCATGAGAAGCAGCATGGAACTACAGTGGTCTAATGAACAGATCCACTTCCATAGATAATGAGTGGACCACTTTCGGGCGAGATCTCATGGTCTCCCTCACCGAGATCCCAAAGGGTCAGTGGACCACCCATCTCTGCAGGCAGATACGCGACGCCATTCGCGGCGGAGCACTGCGGCCCGGCGTGCGTCTCCCTTCCACCCGTGCACTGGCCAAGGATCTCAGGCTGTCCCGTGGGGTCGTTGTCAACGTCTACGAACAGCTGACGGCAGAGGGATATTTGAAACCTAGCGCCGGGAGCGCAACACGCGTCGCCCACGAGTTCCTCCTGAAGACTGGTTCCGAGCCGGTGTGCATTCACAGGATCGGGCCATTTGTCGAGCACAATCCCGGCCTGCCTGACCCTGGCCAGTTTCCACGGACTGATTGGCTCAGAGCCTACCGCACTGCCCTAAAAAAGCTGAGCGACACAGATCTGTGCTACGGCGATCCTCAGGGTTTCGAACCCCTCCGCACTGAACTTTCGGACTATCTCGGCAGAGTCCGCGGAGTGATCGCGAAACCCGAACAACTGCTCGTCATCAGCGGTTACGCCCAGGGCGTCGCTGTCGTCGCACAGATCCTCCTCGGCTGCGGCATCGACGCCGTTGCCGTTGAGGAACCGGGGTCCACCGGTATCCGCCATCAGCTCGTCGATTGGGGTGTCACCACTCCCCCGGTTGCCGTCGATGAAAGAGGATTGTCAGTCCTTGCACTCAGGGCCACTGGCGCCAGAGCAGTACTCACCACTCCAGCCCATCACTATCCGACTGGGTTCGTCCTTGCCCCGGATCGACGACACCAACTCCTGAACTGGGTTCATGAAGGCCCTCACTATATTGTCGAGGACGACTACGACGCCGAATTCCGTTATGACCACGCCCCGATCAGCTCTTTGCAGCCTCTCGCGCCCGAGCGCATCATCACTGGCTCGAGCGTGTCCAAGACGCTCACTCCGTCCCTTCGCCTGGGCTGGCTCGTGCTTCCCCCACAGCTCATCGAGCAAGCAGTCCGAGTGAAGATCAGTATGGACCTCGGAACCCCGACGCCGTCACAGGCAGCCTTCACAGAGTTCCTCCGCACCGGTGCGTTCGATCGGCACCTGCGGCGCAGCCGCCGCCACTATCGGATCCGGCGCGAACGAATAGCCGAACGCCTGTTGCAGTTCCTCAACCCATCAGTACTCACCGGAACCGAAGCCGGACTCAACATCTGCATCCGCATCGATAAACACGTCGATGACCAGGCCATCTCCGACGAACTCAGATCCATAGGATCATGCTGTCGACCCCTCAGCCACTACTACCAGCACGAACCACAGCGCGGCCTGATTCTCGACGTGGCTACCACTCAGAGCACCCACCTCGATCATCTCCAACGCCTCCTGACATCCGCTACCCGGCAATCGCACTGACGCCGTCAACTGAGAATCGACGGGAATCGCGCGAGCAGAAAAGGTGCCGCCACCCGGGTATTCGTGTTTCTCGCACAACGCAGTCAGGTTCCAAGATCCTAGGATTCGAAGCTAAGTTACCTTTGTATTTTGGTTTGCATCCGTTGGGGATCAGTTTCGGAAGAGTGACCCTTGTAGAGCCAACGAATCCCTCGCGAATCTCCAGATGCAGCCCTGCGACCAAATCATCGACTGGAGAATGCCACCTCTCGACCTGATGATGCTGGAATCCATTGGCTTTCTGCCCTCGGCTTCGCGATACGACCGGACCATGACCACTTACTGACCGAACCGATGCAAGCCTTCGTAGTATCACCTTATCTGCGAATCTGACGCGGGTCAGGCTTGGTAGCTCATCCTGGATACGCCAGTGCAGTCAGCCGGCGGATCAGGTCAGCGACGAACGCTCTCAACTGCTCGGCACTCACACCACCGGGCGGATTGGCGTCGCTTCCGATCTCTACCTTCGACAGAACCCACGCAAGCTGTCCAGCAGTCATACCCGCATCCTTCTGGGTTGCAAGCGGCAGGATTTCTTCCAGACTGAGACCCGCGGACTCTAGAGCGCGAACATCAACGAGGTCCCTCAACTCTGCCCGGGACAGAAGAGTGCATAACTTGTTAGCCATGATCTCTTGGGGTGAGTCAATCCGGATGCCACCTATCTCGCTCTTCACTTTGTCGATCTGAGGCGCGAGATCTCGAACGAGATCGACAACCAGTGAACCGGTGTCTGTCGTGAGCAGAAATCGCCTAAAAGTCGACGACGTTCTCAAGCGTTCAACTCCAGCACCAAGGCTTTGAGCGATGTCAAAAAGGGTTTCTTCGCCCTCCGCCAAACGATCTTCAGTTGTGAAGAGGTCGAGATCCATCGTTCGCCGATGGCGCAGATGGAATCCGGCCAAAGCTGCGCCGCCGGTGAGAAAAAAGCCCTTCTGTCGTTTGAAGAAGGCAGCAAGGAACTCCTGTTGTAGTTTATCGAGTCCAGTCAACCGTGAGCCTTCCCTGCTCCTCCCAGGAGCTCAGCAAGAACTCCCAGAACGACCGGCGCTTCCCAAGATGGAGTGAAAGGCGTTGCCAATTCCTGGCGACATGGTCGGGTGTCGTAAATATCCACGTCTCTGAGTCACGAGCCTCTCGGAGGATCTTCGCCAGCAGTCTCAACCGCTCTGGCTCAGAGCCCCGCCGCAGCCGGTCACGCAGTTCCGCTCCGGTCATCGGTTCATCCCAGAGGAAA
>JAAESQ010000686.1 GCA_024229275.1 bacterium
ACACAGCGATAAGTTGTGGACCTACATTGACCATCCATCCGTAGCAATCCCCTCCCAATCGGGGCGATCTTTCGGACACTCAGCTACGCCCACGGCAACACCGACTGGTGTACCAAGTAGCAATCCCCTCCCAATCGGGGCGATCATTCGGACAGCCTTTTGCGCCACCCCCTGACTGACTAAATGTCACCTAGTAGTAAGCTCCCTCGTAACAAGCTGTGGAGCATTCCCAGCGAAACGCTTGTATGGGAAGCTGGAGTTCCCCATCCCCCCCTGACCACTCCTCTCCCCAGATTAGCGGAGGGCATTCTGGCCGCTTTAGTGAAAGCTGATCAACGGTCGACACGAGGGCAGTTCGACGGGCAGAATGCTGATCGACCAGATTACGCATCGTACGAAGCGGATCGCGGTGTAGACGATGGAGCAAGCGGCGCGGAGCTTCGGCTTCCTCCAGACGCAGTCGGTTCTCGCGATACTCTTCCAGGGACACCTGACGGATCTGTTCCAGCAGATCTTGCTCGCTCTCAGCTAGAAAGAGAACCTGGTACTGTCCAAAATCTCGCAGTTCACGGGTGGATTTCCGGCCACTGACGCGACGCTGATGGCGACGCAGTCGCCCAAACAGAGATTCGAGCATCAGGTTATCTGGAGGCAAACCTGGAATGTCGTAGCAAGGCAACAGGTCAGCACCGTACTCCTCCCACGTACGGTGCCAGGCATCATGGATGGCTGCCTGTGCCGGTCTCCGCTTGAGATCGGGTTGAAACGATTGCAACAATGCTTCCATCTCCTGTTTCACTTGCGCCCCGGTCAAAGATGGCTCAGGTGTAGGGTCAGAAGGTGGATACCTGAGACAATCTGCGATTCGTCTCAGCCACGTATGGGCTTCTCTGAGATCCGCCACGTTGACCTGGTACGCCTCCACCACCTGGTCCACCCGTATCTTCAACCGCCGCAGATAGTCTGTCTCTGGCCTGTCGCTCGGCACCTCTTCCAATGCTTCGGCAATCGCTTCAAGTTGTTCATAGCCTTTCAGGCCACCCCAATAGAACGGCTTGCGGCTCTTCCGGTTCACTGCGTCGCGGATGGCTACCCGTATCTGTGCTTCTACCTCCATCAACTCTTGATCCCGTTGCTCTTGTGTGTCAGCAGGCAAAAGGGGGGGCGGGCTTCGATTGCCCGCTCTTCTCCTCGACATCAGATACCTCAGGCTCAGTAGGAACCGCTGGCAAGGATCCCAAGTCGTTCCGCATCCATTGGCGAAGCTTGGTGTCTACCTCAAGCACTGGGTCGGCCAAGTTGGCCAGGAAATGCTCCTGACAGCGTTGACGGGATGCATCCGGCCAGCACGTCTCCAACGCTGCAATGATCGTACCTTCTCCGTCTGATAGAGTAGCCAGCACCTGGTAGGGTAGTTCCTGGTATGGTTTCAACCACTTCACCAGCCCATCCGCCGTGGGATGATCCAACTGCGCTCCTGCTACTGGTGTCCCACTCAACACCTCGTACAGCACATACAACAATGTCCCATGCCCTTCTGGCTGTAGCGCATCAATCCCCCAGATCACTCCTCCGTGCTTCTCTGCCGTCTCATCTAATCTTTTCTCGACTCTCTCGTTCATCCCTCCTAACAACGCCAGGAACTGGCGGTACAGCCGACCAACGTGTCGCTCGCTCACCTCTATCCCACGTTGCTTCAGCATCTTTTCAATCTCCACGAATTGCTTATGCTCGTGCTCGTGTTGCCAGCCAATGAACGCTAGCACATCCAGCCCATACGTGCTTTGAGGTAGACTGATCTGCAGCACCTTGCTGGCATGGTAGTGATGACCACCGTGAGAGCAATTGGGTGAATCGCATTTCTTGCTCTTCCCCGCCACGAACAACGGGCCTTTCATCGTCTGCACGTATTTCCTCACATGCCAGGTGCCGCTCAACACTAACGTCTCTCCACAATGTACACACTCCTCCAACTCGCATTCCAAGATCACTCGTTCTGCGTCCGGGAAGCTCCGTCTCGGACGATGGCGTGGTCGCTTACTCATTTGACTCCTCCACATCTGGGTTGCTCCCATTGTACCACATCCCTAAGTGACGAAAAGTCAGCTAGGGTGTTGAAGATGCTCGTAAACTGTTTCTGTAGGCGAGATGTTCTCGCCTACATCGGTCAACAATCCGAGATGCTCAAGGTCGGGCACGGATATGTCCAGATCAAGCGTCGATCTCGCTTGGTCTTGCAGGCGCAACTCTAAAGCGTAGCCTCCTTTCAGTAGCCAGGGAGGGTCGTCTTGGACAAAGAGCCGTGCCAGCAGTCGTTCAAATGCCACGCGACGCCGCAACCGCTGCAAATCAGTGCCACGGCGGTGAGCGGTGTTCCTCAATCGGGTTTCCAGGGCTATCCGGAATGCCTCGGGTGTGTTGTAGGGGCCGATCACGCTAGGATTCCTCCTGCTGTGCTGCTGCCAACGCTTGATCCAGGCGACTGCGCGCTGTTGGTGAACAAGGCGCGTTTGCCAGCGCACGGCGACGGATGAGACCGCGCTCCAAAGCGTCGCTCACGGCTTTGCCGAGGTGTTCCTGGCTCAAGGGGCTGTTGGCTACGTCGAGCAGGGTGCGTAGCGGCGTGGTGACCTGGTAGCCAGCTTGGGACTCGACGTGCTCAGGATCCAAATTGTTCGTGTGGAGCACACAGCCAGGGGGTGTTTTTTTGCGGAATCCTGGAGGTACTGTCAGGTGGACGCGCGCGGGCATCACGTCGCTGAGGGCGTGAACGGCCAGGGCTGTATCGTGCGAGACGACGGCCTGGGGCATTCCCTTCTGGTTGCGACTCCACAGCGACCAGCGGACCAGGTCCTCGCGCTCGCCAGGAGGGAAATTGCATAGCCGGAAGATGCCACGGCCCACCCGCAGCCAGTTGCCACGCGAGACGTGGTAGTGCTGTTGGCTGTAGGCGTAGCCAGCTTGCCTGGCCTGACTCGACGTAAAGTAGCCGCTCTGGGTGGCTGCGGTCTGGTAAAGTCGTCGTGTGTTCTGTTGCGAGT
>JAAESQ010000687.1 GCA_024229275.1 bacterium
AAGACGAGCTGCCCGCATTGCAACTCCATGCTAACGATCGACACCGATGCTGGCGTCGTAACCGGTCATGAACCTCCGGTAGATACGAGAGAACGAATTGGTTTCGACGAGCGACTCCAGCAGATGAAGGACGAAAAGGAGCGCGCAGCAGACAAGATGGACGAAGCGTTTCGGCGCGAGCAGTCGCGCGATCGTTTGATGGAAGACAAGTTCAGAGAGCTGATGGAGAAGGCGAAAGACATCGACGATTCGAAGCCGATAAGGGACATCGATCTGGACTAGGAAGGCTGTGCGGGACGAACGGCTATACGGGTCAACGGGTCAACGGGTCAACGGGTCAACGGGTCAACGGGTCAACGGGTCAACGGAAATACAGGGCGAACGGCTTTGCGGTGGGACAACCGTAGATTAGCAGAAATCCCGTCTTGTATGGGTCTGACAGCTCTCGCATCATTTCGAACTGTAACGCCCGTTTTCTCCTCTCGTAGGCGCAGACTTCAGTCTGTGCCCCCAGGATCCTTACCTCAACGTGGAATCTTGGCCGCGTGCACTGCGGTCGGATCAAATGAAATCGTCGATATTGAATGCGAGTGCATTTGCTTTCTTTGCTGGGGGCGTAGGCTGAAGCCTACGCCTACATCTGTAACTTCACATCCTCGCTGTTCTGCCGCATAGCCGTTCGTCCCGTAAAGCCGTGGAGTTTCCGAACGCTCGGAGGGAAAACCGGTGATGAGACTCTCAGGTTTCTCAAAGCGCCTTCAACCCTTCTCAGGAAGCGTCCGAAGGAATGCTTCCGCTGAGGCGATGCCATCGACGGCAGCTGAGGTGATCCCACCCGCATAGCCGGCTCCCTCCCCTACTGGATAGAGACCTTCAACAGAGGTTGACTGCCGAGTCTCGCGATCTCGCACGAGTCGGACCGGCGCTGAGGTTCTGCTTTCCACACCCACCAGGATGGCGTCTTCACATATGAATCCTCGCATCCGCCGCTCGAAGGTCTCGATTCCGCGATGGAGTCCATCGACGATGAAGTCAGGGAGAATCTGATCGAGCCGAGCCGGAACGACGGGACATGGACACGATGTCTCTTCGATCGTTGTCGAAGGACGACTTGCCAGGAAATCGACCAATCGTTGTCCTGGCAGTGCATGGCATCCACCCCCGGAATTTGCAGCTCGCCTTGCGTCACTCTCGAGATTCTGCTGCCAGGTCATGCCTCGAAAGAGGCCATCACCTTCTATGTCGCGCCCTTCGACATTGACCACCAGCGCGGCATTTGAGAACCGGCCTCGGCGGCCAGGATTGGACATCCCATTTGACACGACTCCGGAGCTTTCGGTCGTGGCGTTGAGCACATAGCCGCCGGGGCACATACAGAATGAGTAGAGCACGCGTTTGCCTTCTGATACATCCCAAGTGTGGGCCAATCGATAGCGCGCCGCTCCCAATCGTGGGTCTCCAGCGTGCTTGCCGAACTGAATGCTGTCTACTCGAGCCACCGGGTGTTCAAGTCGGAGACCAGCAGCAAATGGCTTGAACTCCATCTCGACTCCGACATCGGCGCATGCGCGGTACAACGAGCGAGCAGAATGACCCAGTGCCAAGAAAACCGCGCTCGCTGAGAGTACCGAAGCGTCTTCAGTCTGGACGCCAGATACCTGTCCTCTATGCATCTCAAAGCCATCGACACGGTTGCGAAATCGGATCTCGACACCGAGGCTTTGCAGATGCTCGATCATTGCGTGGATGATCCTTCGAATTCGACTTGATCCAAGATGAGGATCGGCAAGGTAGCGAATCTCATCGGGAGCACCGAAGTTCACGAAAGTGTCCATAACGAACTGTATGTGAGGCGAGCGTATTCGGGTCAAAAGCTTGCCATCGCTGTAGGCGCCCGCGCCACCCGCACCAAAGCCAAGATTACTGCGCTCATCTAGCTCGCCAAGACGCATGAAGCGTGCCATTTTGAGGACGCGTTCCGGCATGGCGTCACCCTGCTCTAGAATGACCGCCTTTACGCCGTGGTCGGCCAACCAGAGCGCCACGAACAGTCCAGCCGGCCCTGCACCAATGATGACCGGCCTAGGGTCAGGCGCTATGCGAAGCATCGGGACAGGCCGATCATCGTCGCCCGGTTCGAGGACTCCAATGGTGTAGACCCATGCGATGCGGCTCTTACGCCGAGCGTCGAGGCTTTTCCGAAGTATCCGCCACGTAGAATTGGATTCGATACCGCGAACCGCAAGCGCCCGTTCGAACTCACTCCGGCCGTGGTCGAACGGCAATCGAATCTCGCCGAAGCGTTTCATTGCATACACCAACCCCCGAGCCACACACAGGGACACGGAAGGCTTTGGCAGAATCTACTTCGCGGTAGGCCGAAGCACGCTACTGGGAAATCTCCTCCACCGCGGCCTTGTCCTTCAGGGTGATTCCGAGTCGCTTGAGTTCTTCGTCAAATACCTTCTCGAAATTCTCGAACGGCCGTGCACCATCAATCACTCGCCCGTTGATCAGAAACGCTGGAGTTCCAGTGAGTCCGAGTGCTTGAGCGTCTCGCATGTCAGTATCAATCTGCCGGCCAACTGTCGGGTCATCGAGACATGCCTGAAACTTCTCGAGATCCAATCCAAGATCGGTGGCATAACCGACGAGGGAGTCACGCCTGAGCGCACGCTGATTGGCAAACGCTTTGTCATGATACGGCCAGAACTTATCCTGCTGGTTGGCGCACAGTGATGCAATTCCAGCGATGCGCGCTTGTGCGTGCATGGGAAGCGGCAAATGCTTGAAACTGTATTTGACGTGTTCGCCGTAGATA
>JAAESQ010000688.1 GCA_024229275.1 bacterium
GAACCTCGTAGTTTCCACCCGGATCGGCAGCGATGTACTGGATCTGAAGTGGCGCGGAACCTGAGTGAACATCTCCAGTCTGCATATCTTCGTGCAGCCAAACATCGCCCTTGTCGTAGGTACCTTGAGAAGCGCCGTTGAGAAAGATCTCCGTGTTGTCCTCCGTGGCTTGGACTAGTGCGTAGACATCTTCGAAGGTGTTGTACCCGTCGCTAGCCACCAAGTCTTCCCCGAACGGAGCTGTGTACTGCTCGAGGAATGGGCGGACTGGGTAGACTTCCCAAGCAAACGCAATGACCACACCCGAAACACCATCAATCTCAACCGGCCACGTGCCCCGCGTTACGACGACGCCACCGCCGGCCGTGTAAATCAGATCCCGACCGTCGTAGTAACAGTCCGGGTCGGGACTCGAAGTATCACCACAATCCGCCTCTGTGCTTCGCGGTACCGGTATGGCCGGACTTGTGAAATCGTAGGTCGTTCCTTTGTTGACCGTGGCGATGAAGTCGGCAGTGGTATCGGGATCAAACGGGTCAAACTCGTAGCCGTCTTCCCAATGGTCATAGTAGACAGTGGTCGTATCGGTCCATCCTGTTACCGAAATCGCCGAGTACATTCCCTCAGATGCATCGACGTCATTGCCAGAAATTGTCTGCAGTACATAGAGCATCACATCTTCGTCACCGGGAACGATATAGGCGCTATAGCCCGCCGGTACTGCAGACCACGCCAAGGGAGCGAAACCGACGAACAGAAGGACACACAGAATCGCCTTTCTTGAACGCCGACGACGAGAATCAGCAGCCACTGGGGGTTCAGGATTGCTTTCAAACCTAAGTCGTGCAAGAAGTTGATCTAACTTTGCCATCTCAATCCCCCGATCCTGCGACGCGACTCGACGTCGGCTGTGCCAGGCAACAATCCCTTGCAGACTCAATCGCGTTTAACTCTCTGCGATATGAGTTCAGAACGAAGTTAGAATGTTGCGACCTGGACACAATGGTACGCTCCAGTGGCGCCGCGAACCAATTCTCACAGCGCAAAGGGAGCTATCTCCTACTATCTACTATAACATCCGGATGACAATTCGCGGGGTCTCAGCAGTATTCTATGGCTATTTGACACAGGCTTAACAGGATTGACTCTCACCTCACAGTTAACCCTGCACTGCCTTTTCAGATGCCCAATCGAACGCAAACCCCATTCATCACTTTAAACTGCGAAGCAACTGATAGAATCTTTCCATACGTGAGTGAGAAGGAACAGTTAGAGCTGAGCGCGGAGTGCCAGGATCCTCATTAACGTACGATGGCGTACTGTTTCCGGACATTTGGTAGTTCATAGCTCAAACACGCGGAGAACGATACATGGCTACAGTGAAGTGTTCAGATGTCGTCGCGCTGAGAAAAGTGATTAAGGAGAGAGACAAGGACTTCGAACAGGAGTTCATTTCAGGACTACCGCCACGATTGAGCGAGATGTATCAAGAATCGCTGGCGACTGATTGGGTGTCTGTCGATGAACAGATGAGCCTCTACCTAGCCGCCGCGGGGGCGCTCTTCCCCCGCCAGAAAGACCGTATGTTCCAACTCGGTCAGGCACTGGCCCAAAAGACTTATACCGGCGTCTACCGCATATTCCTGCGTATCCCAACGATTCAGTTTGTCGCCAGCCGTGCCGCTCAAATCTGGGGCAGCTACTACGACACGGGTGAGATGACTGTCGAAAACCGCGAGGACAAGAGCTTGGATCTCGTCCTCAGAAGCTTCCCAGACCTTCCTACTCCGATGAGGGTCATGGCCGCCGGCCATGTCGTGGTACTTCTCGAAATGACAGGTGCAGGAGGGGCAAAGATCACTCGCGATGACAGCGACCCTCAGGCATGGAGATGGCACGTAACGTGGAACTAGGTCGACTCGTCGAGTTCTAGAGGTGGAGGCACCTCGAACTCCATAGTATCTTCGGGCGGCTCCTGTTCCTCGTCGATCGAGGTATCCTCCAGCGAAAACTCTAAATCCTCGAGTGACGAGAAAGCAGCAACAAATCTCTCACGCAGCTCATTCGCTGACTGCAGTCGTTCTTGTTGTTCTTTGAGCGTTGCGTCCAAATACTCGAGTCGTGTTTTGAGTTCGCCGTCATCGTACTCACCCAAGTCGTGCCGAAACTCGACTTCTTCGCGGTCGAGTTGGCTGTTGCCGTGCTCAGCTTCGATGGAGTCTAGTAGCTTCTTGAGTTTTCCGTACTCGCCACGGGCCCCCTCTTTCAAGGGCATGGCGTCTCTCCCGAGTTCTTCTCGCCGTTCCTCATAATCACTATGGACGCAGTCATAAACCTCGTCAGAAACCTCGCC
>JAAESQ010000689.1 GCA_024229275.1 bacterium
CACCCCTACCACCACCAGTACGAGGGCGATGGCGCCGATGATGCTGAACTTTGATCGGATGATTTTCTCGGTCATGGTGCCTCCTGGTCTTCTGACAACCTCTTCACCTTCTTAAACGGTGCGCTGTCTCTCGTATTAACGCCCAAGAACGAAGAAGGTTCCCAAAGTTGTGGAAAATTGCCACTCCATACAGAAGATCTGCACATGCATCAACCACAAATGTGCGCTATCCATATATGTTTAAGCTATTTAAAAGATTCTCAACAAGCCTGCGATCAATCTAGAGTTTTCCTCGCTGTCATGTTGCATAACGCCACACTTTTGCCAGTATTATTCGAATCCACACCGCCGTGGCTCTTCGCTCGCCGCCAAACCTAAGCGTTCATGACGGAGCTCGAACACGTTTCAGACGCGGCACTCTGACTGGCGAGGGCGGATTCTGCGTTTCATGAGGAGGCACTCTACGAAAGATGACCCGCGACGTGTGCGCAGGGCCGGTGTAGACGCGATGAACCGACGACAGGCGCTGCGTTTGGGCATCGACTCTCTCTCCTGTATGCGGATTCTCGAGGTAGAAACAACTGTGGCCGTATATCGACACGTGAATTCTGCTTCCCTGCGGAATCCGGCGCGGTTGCTCGCGCAGCGTCTTGATCGAAAACAGTGTAGGCTTGCCGGGCACCAGATTCTGGGCCGTCTGAAAACCGTGGCGATATCGAGCCCGAGCACCACCATAAGCGATGTTTTGGTCCTCGTCGTATGCCACTCCAACAAAGAAATCGGCATCAAGCCGCGAGCTTGATCCCCACAACTCGATCTGGATTTCCCCAAAGAGCACGAGGTCCTGCTCCAACGGTTCAGAAACGAAGGTCAGGGACTCGATTGCTTCTTGGCAAGGATCAGTCGAATCAGGATCGACCATTAGCTCTACCCGCCCTTCGACGAGAGGCCTCTCTTCAGAGAGCGTTCCGCCTTCAGGGCCCGACGAATCCAAGAACAAGCTGAACTCTTCCGTTCCTTCTTCCATGTGAGAGATGGCTGTGAACTGCTCGTCACCGACAGCGCGATACTGAATCTTGGGCAGCGATTCACCATGCAGTCCTAGGAGGTGTTTGTCCAGGAACGAGTCGATGGCCTCCTTCTCCGGGCTGTCCTCCTCCCGTCCCCACGCCCTCGACGGATCGCAGTGCGTGCCCTGGATGATGATGTAGCGATGATCATCACGAGTCGATTCATGTGATCGCTCCATCAGACCACGCCGTACCGCCTGAGTTGTCATCTCTCTCGAGCCGGTGAACAACACCGGCACTTTCAACTCATGCCATCGCTCCCGGATGCCATGGGTGTCAAAGACCGGATTCGCCTCATTGGGCTGCGCTATATACGTCTGCCACATCGGTTCCTGCCAACCCAACGTCTGCATATCCAAAGAGGCCAGATCGAGGGTATTCGCCGCCCAGGAGTGCTGCTGATCGTCGAAGAACGCGTGTGTGCGAACGAACTGAATCCAGCTCAGGAAGTCGTAGCTGAACAACCCGCCGTGAAAAGCGAACGATTCGTCCTCCACCGCACCATCCGTCCACACAGCCCGAATCTGCGAACTGCCAATGGCTGCCGCGAGAGCCGAAAAGCCTTCATACGAGCATCCAGCAGCGCCCAGATGATCCAGATCTGCCCAATCCTGTGTCGCGACCCACTCGACCAGATCTCCACCATCGTCAACATCATCGCGATACGGAACAAACTCACCCTCTGAGTGATGGGTTCCACGACACGCCTGGGTGACCCACGCGTACCCTCGCCTTGTGTAGAAAGAAGCTCTGTACTCCATCAGGTCGTCTGATCCGTCGACCAAGTATGGCGATCGATCAACGATGACGGGAAAGCGCTCTCCGGGTCTGGTGTTCGGCAGAAAGACCTTGGTCCACAACTGAACGCCATCTCTAGCAGCAACCATCTGGACAAACTGTTGCATCCGAGGTGTTGTCGACTCCACACTCTGAGCCACACACACACCTTGAAGCAACACGATGGCACCAAGAGACAGGACTACAAACCCAGTGACTCGCTTCATCGAGAAATCCTCCTTGGACGCTCCTGTCCACAGCCCGCACAGACTTTCCTCGCGAAATTACGAGAAGAAACACTTGAGATCGATGCGCTCAATTCAGATGCATCGTCTTTCCACACCAAACCTGGGGAGGCTTTAGGAATCGGCATACGTTGCTCATTGGATGTCGATACACCAACAATCCTTCGTCGCGGAGCGATCGACATCTCGCTATCATGGTTTTCAGAACAATGTATGGAGAGACCGTGAGAACCACTTCGATACTTGTCGCTCTCGGATTCCTAATCGGCTGCGCCGGAGGTTCAGCACAAGAGCCCAACCCTCACGTTCATTCAGCCGAGAACGCCTCTACAAATACCAGCGATCTCGACGACCTTCCGTCTATTGGGCACAGCTCCGAGTTGTTGCGCCAGGCGGAGGAGGCGGTGACTGCACAGAACTGGAAAGGTGCCGCAACACTATTCTCCAGAGTCTGGGAGCCTGGTTTCCCGGTCGATGCGTTTGTCACCAACCTCGAGAGTTCACGATCCAATGCAATGGAGCAGGCCGCCAGACATCCAGAACTTAGAGATGCGATCTACATGCAGGCCTTCAAGTCATCTGTTCGCACCCTGGCCGCTTGTCCTGAGCCATTCCCTCCGGATCTGCCGGGTGAGTACATGGTTCACGGACTTCTGGCCACTGATTCACGACAGAATCCTCGAGCGGAACTTACAGCTGCTGATCCCTGGCGGATAGCCATCCAACTGCACGCGGTGAGATACGGTGACAGCGACCTCTCTCCTCAGAGGGCTGCTGAGATTGCAGTCGACCGCTACGGCGAACGGCCTGACTTGTGGACTGAAGCCGTCACCCACC
>JAAESQ010000690.1 GCA_024229275.1 bacterium
AGTATGCGCCCCGCTTCATCCTGGCGGATATGCTTGAGTTGCTCGATGGAGCGGATATTGAGTCCACTCATCAACAGGAAAACCATGAAGATCCGCCATTGGCGGCCGAAGCGGCTGAAGATCTTGTCCAGCCAACGCCACTGGGCCAGCAGCGGGAAGAGCAGAATAAAGAGTCCTGCGTACCGGCTGGCGCAACCTTTGTGGTTCTGTGCGAAGGGGAGTTCTTCCTTCGGGAGCATAACCGAAGACAGTTGCGCTTCCGGCTGTTCTTCCCCGGCCTTCAAGGCCTCCTCGACCGGAACCTCTTCGAGTCGATAGCGGGGCGGATCGAGATCCAACTCCCCGTTGTTCGGCAGCGCATCACGCTCCTGTTTGCGTATCCGCTCCAGTTCCCGCGCCTTGGTCCCGGGACGGCGCTGGTCGACGTGCATCCTGCGTTGGGTCTCCCGGCTCTTGCTCTCGCCGGGCTTATAGCCGTGCAGCAGCCCTTCGACCCCGAATTTGTTATAACTCTCCCGGTAGTTGTGCAGGGTCTGCCGGCTGAGTTCGAGCGCCTTGGCCAGTTTGCTCTGGGTGACCCCTTGCTGAATCAGCTCAATCACCAGCAGTTGCCGCTGGGCCTTTTCTCCGAGATCGACCTCTTTGAGCAACGCGCCGCGATGGTAGACTTGGGCCTTGCTCCTCGGACCATGCGGAAGATGAAGTTCATAGGTCCTGCCGATGGCAACGCGTGACTTCGGTGTGTCATCCTCTTCCAGTCCAGGGAGCATGGCGGTTTGAGTCATCGGCGGCGCCTCGGCTGTGAATCGACACGGTGTTTTTACATCTCGGTCGAAATATATCCGAATTACCTACTGATGAAAATTGTTTAGTCCAAATTATTTTTATGAACCGGATCTCCGACTGTCCAATAATCGACGATTGATTAGAGAAAACAGGCGGTTAAGGTGGGCGTGCAGGCGGTGTTTAGGGAGGTCTGTAGTATCGATCAGGTGCTTGCTTTGGGTGCTCAGTTGCTTGAAGCGTTCCTGTTCGGGCAGCTCAGCGATGGTGATGTGGTGTTCGACCGCTTTGCGCTGGCTCTTGAGCTCA
>JAAESQ010000691.1 GCA_024229275.1 bacterium
CCGAACCTCAAGATTACGCACGGCGGCAAATAATTACCTGATTACCCCCGAGGCTAAGCTATTGAGCCGCCGGGTGGAGCACACTGAACCTGAAACCAACGCGGAGACCACCATGGTCAAGAATCAGGTACAGTTTCAGAAAGGGCTCAGTTTGATGGAGTTTTTGGGACAATATGGCACCGAAGAGGGGACTGATCAGCCCTGCTTTGCACATCGCTAATAATGGAGACTTGGATCTGAGAAAGTGCTATCGGCGCGTAACGGTTCAGTCCCCCAGCCCTGTTTGACCCCCCTCCCTGGCCCTCTCCCGCAATGGGAGAGGGGGTTGGATTGGAGGAAGTGGGACTGAACGCTTACCTATCGTCGCTGGCGAGCACCGGCGGCCGGGATTCGCTGCGCTCGTCCCCCCAGCCTACGGGCTATGGGCCATGGGCTTCAGTCGTTCTCGCCGATGACCTGCTCGATACTGGTGGCAGTCAGTACTCGATCGGACCACTCCAGCAACGTCTGTGGGTCGGTGCTTTCGATTTTTCGGCGCACCGCCTCGGGCACCTCGCCGAATCTCAGCCGCAGCAGCCGCAACAGCATCGCGGCTTCACCTCTCGCCTCACCTCTTGCCTCACCTCTTGCCTCGCCTTGAACCTCACCTTCGGCAAATGCCTCTCGATAGAAACGGGTCTCCTTCAAATCAGTATCGGGAAGATGCAACATGGTACGAATCTCCTCTCGCGATAGATTGGGTAGCTTGTAGACCAACACGGTTTCGAGCAAATCCACGGCCTCGTCCCGGGCCAGCCCCGACGCCTCGTCTGCGGCTGCGACCAAAAGGTCGTTGGCAATGGCCGGCACCCGGTATTCCGGCGCGACGACCAAGCGAATCAAGGAGACACCCCAACTCCCCGTCTCGGTGTCGGTGTGCTCCAGGTCCTCCAAATAGACCCGCTGAATCAGCCCGTGTTCCAATAAGGGGGCGTAGGGCACCGGGTCGCCCACGTCTTGCGACCGGTCGGGAAATAGGACCAAGCCGCGCCAAGCGGTGACCCGCTCTTGGTGCAGGCAGATGAAGATCGAAGCCAACCAGCGTGCATAGAAGGTCTTGTCGGGTTGAAACTGAACCTCCCAGAAGACATGGGGCCAAGCTGCCGACGGCGGGTGTAGCACGCCATCGAGCCGAAAGCTGGTCTCCTTCAATTCCAGAGACCGATGCCGATACCCCTTCGGGTACGGAGCGCGTATTCCCGCCAATTCGAGTACCAACTCGGGCTGGACGTGGAACAGACGATAGAACAGCTTGTCGGTCTTCATCCTGAAAACCATAACATAAAGTGATTAGTGCTATGGGCTTCAGTCGTTCTCGCCGATGACCTGCTCGATACTGGTGGCAGTCAGTACTCGATCGGACCACTCCAGCAACGTCTGTGGATCGG
>JAAESQ010000692.1 GCA_024229275.1 bacterium
AAGCCGGCGAATTTCGAAGAGGCGCTGCACTGGTATCGGGAGTTTCTGACCTCGTTCCCCATGGACACCGAATCGCCTGCCATCAACTACCATCTGGCGGATCTGCTGCTGGCAAACCAGTCGTTCGGCGCAGCAGCCGTGGAATTCGAGAAGACTGCGTATGGCTACTCGCCCCACGAAAAATCCTCCGAAGCCGGCTACGCGGCGGTCTACGCACACCGAAATCATCTTGGTACCGTCGCGCCGAAGGGCATGGATATGGTCAAGTGGGAGGTTGTTCGCAGTTCGCTGAAGTTTACCGATACCTTCCCGAAGCACGAGAAGGCGGCGATCGTCCTCGGGGCAGCCGTGGATGATCTCTATGGTATGAAAGAATATGAACAGGCACTGGCCGCCGCGAACAAACTCCTCGAGGTATTCCCCGACACCGACGCCGATGTGGTCCGAGCGGCCTGGTTGGTCATCGGCCATTCTTCTTACGAGCTCCTGCGCTACAGCGAGGCCGAAACCGCTTATCTGAATGTTTTGGCATTGATGCCCGCAAAAGACAAGACGCGCGACGATCTGCTCGACACTCTCGCGGCATCGATTTACAAGCAGGGGGAACAGGCCAATGCCGTACTAGATTATCGGGTTGCGGCTGACCACTTCCTACGGTTGGGTCGCATTGCGCCGACCTCAAAAATTAGGCCGACCGCCGAATACGACGCTGCCGCAGCCCTGATCCAGCTCAAGGATTGGAAGATGGCCGCCACGGTGCTGGTGGGATTTCGCAACAGCTTCCCCGGTCATGCGTTGCAGCACGAAGTGACCAAAAAGATCGCTTATGTCTACAAGGAAAACGATCGGCTCTCCCTGGCGGCCAATGAATATGAACGCATCGAAAAGGAGTCCAAGGACGACGAGATCAGACGGGATGCCCTCCTGGTAGCAGCGGAATTGCATGAAAAAGATGGTAAGAACGTCCGTGCACTCGAGGTTTATCGGCGTTATGTGGGTTATTTCCCGCAACCCTTGGAGCTCAACCTGGAGACACACAATAAAATCGCCAAAATCCTGAAGGCGCAAAACGATCGGCAATCCTATCTGAACGAACTCAAAAAAATCGTCGCCATCGACGCTTCAGCGGGGAGCGCCCGAACGCCACGGACCCGCTATCTTGCCGCGCAAGCTTTTTTGGTGCTGGCAGAGTCGAGTTATGACTCGTTCGTGGCCGTCAGCCTGGTAAAGCCCTTTAAAGTTAATCTGCGCAAGAAGCGCAAGCTGATGAAGACGGCCACTCAGAAATTCAACCAGCTCATAGATTATGAACTCGGCGAGTTCACTGCCGCAGCGACATTCTATATGGCCGAGATTTTCGCTCACTTCAGCAAGGCCCTGATGACCTCGGAGCGTCCGAAGGGATTGAGTCCCCTTGAACTGGAACAGTACGAACTGGCCATCGAAGAGCAGGCCTATCCGTTCGAGGAGAAGGCCATAGATGTCCACGAAAGCAATCTCAAGCTTATTTCCATGGGTGTCTACAATTTGTGGATCGATAAGAGCCTGCAGAAATTGGCCGAATTCGTACCCGCTCGCTATGACAAGCCGGAAGAGAGCAGCGGCATCGTCAGTTCGCTGGAAACCTACATTTTCGAAATCGACAGGCCGGCACCGCCAGCGCCGCCGGAGTCCGAACCCGGGGCGCCTGCAAAGGTCGAAGAACCTGTGCAGACCGCACAACCGACGACCGGTGCACGCAAACAAACCCAAAGGTAGGGGCAGGCTCCTGTGCCTGCCCATTGCGGCCACAT
>JAAESQ010000693.1 GCA_024229275.1 bacterium
CCGCAGGTTGCTGCCCCCAGTAGCGTTTGAAGGCGGCCATGCGGAGGCGGTCGCCAGGCTCGTGGTCGACTAGGCGGTAGGGTCCGGTTCCGATGGGCTTATCGAGCTTCTCCGGCGTGTCTACGGGCACGATGTACACGAAGACGAGCTTGTTGAGCAGGGTCGGGTCTGGTGAGCGGGTGTGTACTACTACTACGTGCTCACCGTCGGCTTCGACCTTCTCGACAGCGGCCAGGAAGGCCGCCATCTTGCTGAGCGGGTGCTCTTTGGCGCGGCGCAGGGTCGCCACCACGTCGTCAGCCGTCAGTCCCTTGTTGTTGTGGAACCGGACTCCCTTACGGAGTGTGAACCGCCAGGTCAGGTCGTCCGGTCTCTCCCACGCTTGGGCGAGCCGGGCTGCAGGTACGCCGTCGGCGTCGAAGGCAACCAGTGCATCGAACAAGTTGCCGAGCACGGACGTGCAGATGTATGTGAGATCGAGATGAGGGTCGAGCGTTGGGACGTCTCTCGCGTGCACGATGCGAAGGGGGCGCGTGCGAGCCTCCTCCGATGCTATCTCCGCGCCGGGATGCGAGCCAATCGTGGAGTGTGCAGAGAGGAGCAGCGAGGCGATCAGAACGAGGGCCTTGTAACGCATGACGAGTCCCCTTTCACCCAGCCAATCGCACCCGAGCCAGAACGGTTGAGTTGTTGTGGGACGGATGCCACTAATCCTGTTTTTCCTCGATGAGCAGGAGCAGGACCGACGCTGCGAGACCGAGGCGCCGGTCGAGCGCCCTCTGGCCGCGGGTGTAGCTTACCCCCAGCTTGGACACAAAGGGGTTGACGTTGCGCGTGAACGTGGCGACATGCTGACCCTCCATGGTCACAACGTAGGTCTGCGCCAGAACTATGTTCATCAGGGGAACGAAGCGCCGCAGGAGCGCCTTGGCGGTCGAATCTTCCTCAATACTCCCGATCTCCATGTCCCCTTGACCGAGGATGAGCCACTGGTCTTTGACGATGCTTTTCAGGCCCTTGCGTTTAAGGGCGCCGATGGGACCCCCGTCGGCTGCGGTCACGTCATATGTAGCGGAGATGTCCATGACTTGCCGGGCCTTGATCTTGAGCAGTAGCTCGGTCTGCTCCTCGTCGGCGTAGACTCCGATGTCCTCCTTGAGCTTCATCATCTTTTGCTTGCTGAAGGCGACCAGGTTGTCGCCGCTGTCATAGACCAGGATCTTCCCAGCCAGGGCAATCACCTTGCGGCGGCACAATAACGAGTCAAGTTCGAACACGTTGGTTGGCATGCGAGACCTCCTTGATGAATTGGGGGAGCACCGCCCCATTTTACAGTTGCATCGATGCCAGGAACCAAGATTCTAAGATCTGAAGTCGCGCCGATTGCCGACAGTTTCGGAAGGCAAGCGGCTGAGGAGATAGCTAATTACTGAGGAATCGCAATCCTGCGGTCTGAGATACGCGCATTGATTCGATCGTGGCCGGCTGTGCAGTGATGATGCAGGAGTTACCTGACTCCTTGCCCTATGCGGTTCCGAGACACCGTATGAATCACGAATACCGGGTGCCTGGCACGTTTCCCAATCCATGCATCCAGTGTACGGCTTCCGGTCGTTTCAGCGGTCAAGCGGGGCCTGGGGCGGCTGAACGGTTGGTTCAGCGGTTGAGCGGTGAGAACCAGTTCAGACCCTCCAGCATGTTTGCCGGTTGGTAGAATGGTGCGTGGAGGATCCCATGAGTAAGGTGCAGGGGTACATGATTCTGTCGGGGGAGGGGGTTGAGGAGTTGGGCAAGCTTGTGAACGAGAAGCTGATTGAGGGTTGGACTCCTCAAAAGGGTCCGTTTGTGTTCGGGGAGTCGATCTGTCAGGCGATGGTTCCAAGAATCAATGGTCAATAGCGGTTTTCCAATCCGCCATCCTCAACTTTTCACTTTTCGCTTCGTTGATGTCAAGGGCGACCGAATCCGCAAGACGAGTGATGATGGGGTTGCGTGAAGTTCGCCAAGTTCGTCGGCCCAGGACCCACAACGCTGGAGTTGCCACTTGTCTCGGGCACCCAAAACGACTTGGTCGCCGAACGCACAGGCCTGCGACCTGCAGCACAGGCTGGTCTTGGGGCGCATGGACGAGTATTCAGCGCGCTCGAGCTATCACACTTATCTCGGGTCTGGCACCCAAAGGGGTGAGGAAATGAAGAAAGGAGAGGGAAGTTAACGCAAAGGCGCAAAGGCGCAGAGAGAAGAGGAGGGATAGGAGCACCTCCGCCTCAATCTTAACAGATCGGTTGAGCGGTGCCTGGCACCCTTATTTTGGATGTATCCGTCGAAGACTCGGCCGATCGGGACGAAGCTGACGACGAAGACATCCTACTGAAAACCGGCCAATCGCTTCTCCGGATCTTCGACGGATCGGCTGCCGGACTGGATACGCCTGGTCTCGATCTCGATGCGATCCACATCGAATTGGCCCTCTTCGTCGACGGTTTCGAATCCGGCAACACAACCCAGTGGTCGTCGACCCAACCGTGAATGGAGTTCACAATGAAACGCACCGTAACCGTAACCATGATGGCCCTTGCCGTCGCAGGTTTCGCAGCCGCCGACCAGGGACTCACCGAGATCGGGCCCACGACTAGCTTCCCCATCGTCATCGATACTCCGGGGAGCTATGTGCTCACCGCCGACCTCCATGTGACCACTGTCGGAGTCAACGGCATCCAGATCGATGTGGACAATGTGACCCTCGATCTCGGTGGCCACGTGATACGAGGTCCCGGGGTGGGTTCAGCCTCTGGAACCGGGATATACGGCTACAAACGGGAAAATGTGACCATCCGAAATGGCGCGGTCACCGAGTTTGCAAATGGTATTAACTTGGATGTGAGCACAAGCAGCTATAACGGGATCCGTCTCAGAGATCTGACAGTGAGCTATTGCACAACGCAAGGTGTCAAATTTGATGGAGGAACCGCACGCGACATAGTTGTGCACAATATCGCCTACGCAGGGGGGAGTGGGAACGGGTTGCGTTGCTCATTCTGTTCAATCAGCAAC
>JAAESQ010000694.1 GCA_024229275.1 bacterium
AGCTTTGATCAATCTCATATTTCGCTTGTCAAACCTTGATCCACGGTACATACCGGCAATGATCACCAGTTGACCACTCGGCTTCATCACACGCCGCACTTCAGTGAGGTCTGCCGCGATATCAGGCCAGAAGTAATAGGTCTCCACTGCTGAAACACAGTCGAACGTTGCGTCCGAGAACGGCATCGAGGACACCGAGCCATGGACAATTTCAACGCGACCGTTAGCAATCAGTTGTTGGTTCCTTTTTCGCGCGACGGCGACAGAATCTTCCGAGTAGTCGATACCGACCGCTTTGCCAAGTCTTGCAAGGGATGCGAGACGCTCGAGGGTTCGACCGCCACCGCATCCGATGTCGAGAACAGTCGCGTTCTCAGCAATCTCGACCTTTGTAAGACCCCAGCGCGTCATATCGGAATGCCCGAAGTTCATCCCACGAACAAGGAATCGGCCAAACCGTCCGCGAGGCTTTCCACATTGAGAGAGCAATCTGCCAAGCAAGTTCACCTTTCCTCCTCACTGACGCCTAGTCCCGATCGTTTGTGAGCCTAACGCCTGAGTTCAGGGGCGCTAACGTTCCGGCGCCCTGCGCCGGACCTAGCGGCTACATTGCCGACGGCCAAAGGCCGACGATCTGCAACGTAATCGACAGCAGCTCGTGTCACCTGCAACAAGTTGTTAGGCCGCGTGGCTTTTGTCAATCAGTCCGACGGAATTCTGGATCAAGCGTTGCCCTTAGATTTCAGAGGAAACTTTTTGGGGTTCTCAATGGAATCAACAGACAAATCGACATCCAGGTCGGGCCAGTAAAGGTGGTGAGGCTGAGGTCGCTCTAGCTTGAGAATGGAGTCCACGGAAGCGCTTCGGAACCAAGGAAACTCGTCAAAAGGCATGAAGAGTTCCTTTTCATCTACCAAGACCCACACCCCATGGCGTGAGATGTTGGTAACCTCAGCTGCTGAAGTGCTCGTTCCAAGTTTTACGGATGACATCTTCATGCTCCTCAATGAGTTTACGTATCCGAGCGAGATCTCGTTTCGAAAAGCGATGATTCCGCGCGAGTTCTATCTCTGGTAACAACCAGAACTTTGCCTCCCCTTCCGGCGAGTCTACATGGATGTGCATGCGCGCTTCCTCGCGCGAAAAGAAGTAGAACCGAAGCGCACCGTGCCGAAAGACAGTTGGGCTCATGTACCTATTATGCACCCAGTCGGGATCAAAACCCGCCTAACGCCTGAGTTCAGCGGCGCTGACGGTCCGGGCCAAAGACCCGGGCTTGGCGCTTACATTGCCGACACCCGAAGGGCGGCGATACGCAATGTAATCGACAGCAGCTCGTGTCCACTGCAACGAAATGTCAGGCAGCGTGGCCCAACTAACCCGCCTTTCGGAGTGGAGCCACGTTTCTCTCTGGTCTGCTTTTCGCAAGATCGTAGTTCGCCTGCAGATTGATCCACAGTTCGGGTGAGGTGCCGAAGGCTTGCGAGAATAGCCAAGCTGTTTCTGGCGTAATGCCACGCTTACCTCGCACGATTTCATTGATCCGCTGCACTGGAACACCGATATGAGCGGCTAGCTTCACCTGGGTTAGGCCCATTGGGTTGAGGAACTCCTCGAGGAGGATCTCCCCTGGATGGGTTGGCATACGGTTCTTCGGAATCATCTTCACCCCCAAGGCTCAGTGGTAGTCCATGAGCCGGACATCATGTGCGTTGGAACCTTGCCACCGGAACACAATCCGCCATTGCTCGTTCACTCGAATGCTGTGAAAACCCTTGAGATCACGCTTGAGGGCCTCCAGTTTGTTTCCGGGTGGCACTTCCAGGTCTGACAACTTGGGAGCGCCGTTCAACATATCCAGCTTTCGAACCGCCCTTGCAAGTACGTCAGCGGGGAACCTTCGAATAAGCCGAACTGGGGTACCGTGAAAAACCGCTTCTGTTTCCTTATCGCCGAACGATACGATCACTGAGGTGTACCCCCGCCCTCAAACATAACGCTTTCACGGATACCGTGCAATAGTGTAATTCAGACCAAGCCTAACGCCCGAGTTCAACGGCGCGAGCGGTCCGGCGTAAACGCCGGAGCTGGCGGTTACATTGCCGGCGGCCGAAGGCCGACGATCTGCAATGTAATCGACAGGAGTTGGTGTCCACTGCACCCTACTATTAGGCTAAAGGGATCCAAAGGGGGTCCCTTCCCGCCGACCCCATCTTAAAAGTTCGACGGGCCCCAGGAACGTGCTAACGACTCGAAAGGAAAAGGGACCCAT
>JAAESQ010000695.1 GCA_024229275.1 bacterium
ATGAGCAATGGAGGGAGGTGACTCCTGCTTTCAGTCACGGCACAACATGCAATTCGAGCGCTGGCGGCCCTGGCTTCTGAGTTCGAAGACAGGCCAATCCTTGGACGAGATCTTTCACAGGTGAGTGGTGTGCCGCAGAACTACCTCTCGAAGATCCTGCGTGAGCTGAATAGAGCAGGCTTAGTATCTGCCGTAAGGGGTTCGGGTGGCGGCTACCGCCTTCGGCGACCGGCACACGAGATCACCCTGAGTGATGTTGTCTACATCTTTGATCCGTCACCGACCGCGTCGGGATGTTTACTTGGCGAGGGTAATAAATGCAGCGATGTGAGTCCATGTTCTGTGCACGACCGTTGGTGTGCTGTTCGTGAAGGCTACGCATCATTTCTGGAAAACACCAGATTATCGGAAATTGCACACGACTGGAGGAAAACCATGGACCCGATTGAAACACTGGCGAACGAGCACGGCTTGATAAGACATTTCGTCGACAATATGGCGCTCGCCGCAGAGAAGATCGAGACTGGCGCTCGGCCCCCTCGCGAAGTCTTCGACCTGGGCGTCGAGTTTGCGCGCACATTTGCGGACACCTTCCACCACCTCAAAGAGGAGCACGTGTTGTTTGTTCGTCTTGCTCAGAAGAAACGGGGTGAGTTTGATGCACAGCTCGAGGTTCTGCGCCAACAACATGAGAGGTGTCGCGCCTTGGTCAATAGCATCGGTGAGGCGATAGACGGTTATGCGGCAGGTGACGATATGAAGGCCGCGGATCTGGTCCAGCACATCGGAGCCTATACATCACTGCTACGGCTCCATATCCACACTGAGGATCACGTCTTCTTCCCGATGGCGCGTGAAGAGCTGACCGAAGACGATATGAAAGCACTTCGGGCTGAGTTCGAAAAAGAGAATCAGCGAAGCGGCGGGGCAGCTTTCGAGGCCTGTCACAAATTGGTCGTCGACATGGGGTCGAAGCTGGTGCATTTGTAGAAAGGGATTGTGACGATATCGCCAACCCGCATCCTGTTTGATGACGATGACGATGACGATGACGATGACGATGACGATGACGATGACGTGGGCCTCCTACGGAAGACTGTGCACGGGCAAAGGAAGTCGAGAAAGGGGACCGGACTACTACGAATAGCTACCGGCAATGGCAGAATGCTCTTCTGTGGAGGTGCCTCATGTCTGATTTGAAACTGGTGATCGGTAACAAGAACTACTCATCCTGGTCGATGCGCCCCTGGTTGGCGTTGAAGATGACGGGCGCCGACTTTGAAGAGATCGTCATACCGCTCAAACATGAAAACACTCATGAACAGATCCTCGAGCACTCACCCTCCGGTTGGGTACCAGTTCTCAAGGACAGATCGGTGACTATCTGGGACTCTCTGGCCATTTCCGAGTACGTAGGCGAGCAATATCCCGATGCCGGGCTTTGGCCAAAAGAGGCGGCCACTCGCGCCGTGGCGCGAAGCGTTGTTGCAGAGATGCACTCGGGGTTCGGCGCATTGCGGAGAAACATGCCGATGGATTGCCGCGGCTCCAGACCGGGTCAGGGACGAGCGGACGGTGTGCAGCGCGACATCGACCGCATTGTCGAGGTCTGGGAGTCCTGCCTGCAGCGGTCTGGAGGACCCTTTCTCTTCGACGAATTCTCGCTCGCAGATGCTTTCTATGCGCCGGTCGTCAGTCGTTTCAGGACATATGGAGTTGAGCTGGACGGTTCGGCTGAGAAATATGTAGAGGCAGTTTGGGAGCAGGAACACGTTGCTGAGTGGGTTGAGGGAGCAAAGCAGGAGCCGTGGGTGATCAACTGGTAAGCGTGGAGCATTCTGTTCGGGGTGAGTGGCTTGTGACCCAAACGCCGGGCTAATAGCCATCGTCTTCGAAATGATGAATGATGAAAGCGGAAAGATGAAATGAGTTTCCGCGTAGCTTGGCGGTGATGGCTGGAGCGGGGAACACCACTGAGCAATGCAGGTTCGACGAACGAGTTGGCGATGGCTCAGCGCGGAGTTTTAGTTCTACTGAACCCTGAATCCTGGTTTCTGAATCTGATTCATACTCAAGCACGAGAACGGAAGAACGGACAGGGGAAAGCGGGAGTTCCTTCCCCCATGAAGCTCCATTCCTTCACTGTCCGTGCCACTGTAGTTCCGGGCGAGTGGGTTCCCATTTCATCATTCATCATTTCCTATCATTCCCCAAGCCTTGCCATTAATGCCGCGTAGATCTCGATCGCCTGCCAGAGGTTGGCGATTCTGAGGTTCTCGTTTGGTGCATGCTGGTTGTTGTCGTGGTTGGCGATTGGCACGACGACGATCGGCGGAGCGCCGAGGATCTCCGAGAAGAGATAGAGCGGAAGGCTGCCTCCGAGGCTTGGAGTCAGCACGACTGGACCCTCTACAGCTTCCTCCACTATGCGGGCAATCGACTTTGAAATCGGCAGATCCATGTCGGTCGCCAGGGCGGGGTAACCGAGTTTCCACTCAAGCAACACGATTCTACCGTTTGAGAGCAGCGTGTTGGCGTCCGGCGCCTCGTGCACGATGTGAAATCCCTGTTTCACGATGTGGGTCTCGACCGTTGCTTTGACGGCTTCCGGTGTGACGTCCGGTACTAGACGGAAGCCAACCACTGCCTTGGCCTGGGGTGAGATTGCGTTCTTGGCTTTGGCTCCGACCTGGCCGACAGAGAATCCGAGCAGGTTGATGGCTGGCCGGGTGATGCGTTCGGCGAGAGGCGTCGGCTCACCCTCGGTCCAGCCGAGCTCAAGGTCGTACTTGAGAGCCTCTTCGACCGGGGGAGCGTTCTCGATGGCCGCAGCAGCTGTCTTCCCGAGAGGACGAACCAGTTCGCCGAGGCCGGCGACCGTCGCGTTGCCATTGCGGTCCCGCATGGTTGTGATCAGGTGGGCGAGCATCATACCTGGATCCGGCGCCCAGTTGCCGTAGTGGCCAGAATGGAGGCCGACGGCCGGTCCGTAGGCAGTGATGTGAACCGACGTCACGCCTCGGACGCCATAAACGACCTGCGGCAGACGTGTTTGGTGCATCGGGCCATCGCAGAAGATCCACAGATCTGCTTTTAAGAGATTTTTGTTGGCCTTTAGAATCTCTCCCATATGCGGTGAGCTGCGCTCTTCTTCACCGTCGAGCAGGAGCTTTATGTTGACGGTCGGTGCGAGGCTCGCTGAGTCGAGGGCGTCGAGAGCGCTCAGTAGGGCGACGATCGACACTTTGTCATCCGAGGTCGAGCGACCATAGAGGCGCCATTCGGGATCAATGGGCGGCTTGAGTGAACTCATCGCAACGTCCTGGGCACCGGCTTCGAGTTTTCCGGTGCGCATGACGACTTCAAACGGATCGCTTTGCCAGAGTTCAGGGACGACTGGTTGACCGTCGTAATGGGCATAAAAGACAACCGTGTGCGTCGCGCCATCTGTGAGACGTTCACCGTAGACTACGGGAGGGCCGCCGCTGCCACGCAGGAACTGGACTTTGAATTTCCGTGCTTCGAGCATCTGAGTCAGGTGTTTGGCGTTGACGTCCATGTCTTCGAGATTCGAGGCAATGTTCGGCAAGGCGACAAGGCCGGCGAGGTCGTCGACGATCTTGAGTTCATGACTCACTCGGTAAGCTTGGATCTTTTCACGAAGCGCTGTTCCGTCAAAATCATCCGCCACAACAGGGAATGTGCACAACAGACTGAGCAAGCTACACAAGATAGTCGGTCTGGATTTCATTGGTTCCTCCCCTCACATCAACCACAATCATCATTGACGATGGTAGTCGATCGCGGTCCGCGGTATCCTTCCATTCCGACAGTCAGTCACAGGAGGCGCCATCGTGGGTTTTGAGACACTGTCCTTCCCGGATGCCCCGCAGATCAGAACCAGCCCACCCGGACCGGAGTCCAAGCGCCACCTTGAAGCGCAGTCGCTGCGTGAGAGTTCGGCGGTTTCCTATCCGCGAGGTATGCCGATGGCGCTGCGTCGTGCGGCCGGAGCGACCGTCGAAGACGTCGACGGGAATGTGTACATCGATTTCTTTGGCGGCGCTGGTGTGATGAACGTCGGTCATGCCAATCCGGATGTTCTCGCCGCGGCACGGGCGCAACTGGGCGACTTGACCCACACGTTGGACATTCCGTCACCCGTTCGCACTGCCATGGTGAAGCGCCTGGCGCAGGTTTTGCCCGACGAGCTCAACAAGATGCTGTTTGGTGGGCCTACCGGTTCAGACGCGGTCGAGGCGGCGGTCAAGCTGGTCAAGTACAACACCAAGCGTTACCCAATGATCGCATTCGAGGGTGGCTACCACGGCATGACTGCTGGCGCGTTGTCGCTGTGCAGCGGTCAGGCGTTCAAGGGTGACTTCTTGCCCCTGCTCCCCGAGGTCCACTTTGCCCCCTATGCCTATTGCTATCGCTGCCCGTTCAAGCGCGAGGCTGCAACCTGTGACCTCGAGTGCGGCGCCTATCTCGAACACCTTATCGAAGACTCGCACTCAGGCGTCGGTCGTCCCGCCGGCATCCTGGTCGAAGCCATTCAGGGTGAAGGCGGTTCAATCGTTCCGGATAAGCGTTTCATGCCAAAGGTCCGCGAAATCTGTGATCGGTTTGAAATTCCACTCATCGTCGATGAAATCCAGGCCGGCTTTTGCCGCACCGGAAAGATGTTCGCGTTCCAGCACACGAAGATTGTTCCCGACATCGTCACCTTGAGCAAAGCGCTCGGCGGAGTCGGCTTTCCGATCTCGGCAATTGCCTATCGGGAGAATCTCGACACGATGCCCCCGGGCAAGCACATTGGGACATTCCGCGGCAATCTCATTGCCTATGCGGGAGGCGCTGCCGGGATCAGTTTCATGCTCGAGCACGATCTTGCGGGTCACGCCACGCGGATTGGAGATCAGATGCTCGTCCAACTCGGCGAATTGGAGCGAGACAGCGCGATGGTCGGCGAGGTTCGGGGAAAGGGCCTGATGTTGGGTGTCGAGTTCGTGAAAGATCGCACGTCGAAGGTAGCAGCGCCGGAGTTTGCCACCAAGGTTCGAAATCTCTGTCACAAGCGAGGCGTGTTGATCGAAGTCGGTGGTCACTACTTCAATGTTGCGCGGTTCCTGCCGCCGTTGGTGGTGACCGAGGATCTCGCGCAAAAAGGTGCCGAGATTTTCATGGATACGGTGCGCGAACTGGAGAAGACCGCCTGATGGTCGACGCATCCGAAGCGACCCTCCTGATACGCGGAGGCACCGTGGTGTGTCGCGGTCAGGTGGAACGCAAGGACGTTTTGATTCAAGGTTCCAAGATAAGTGCGATCTGTGAGCCCGGAGGGGTCGACGCCTCAAACGTGATCGACGCTGAAGGTCTTCTCGTGCTCCCTGGTGCAGTCGACACCCACGTACATTTCAACGATGTCTCTATGGGCACTGTGAGCGTGCACGACTACTACACCGGCACCCGAGCCGCAGCTTTCGGCGGGGTGACCAGCATCGTCGACTTCTCGAATCAGACCGCCGACGGAACCTTAATGCAAACCCTGGCGGACAAGCGACGCGAGGCCGAAGGGCAGGCGTTGATCGACTGGGGTGTACATCCGGTCATCACACGACCGACGATGCGGACACTCGACGAGATTCCCGAAGTAGTGGCTTCCGGTGCGCCGACGATCAAGTGCTACATGACCTATCGCGACGATGGTCTCCTCATTGACGACAAAGATTTGGAGCGGATTGCGTTGCGTCTCGGCGAGGCGGGAGGCATGCTCATGCTTCATGCCGAGGACAACGCATCGATTGAAGCCAACGTGCCGCGTCTCATCGCTGAAGGCAAGGTCGAGCCGATTTATCACGCACGCAGTAAAGGTGTGGAGGTAGAGACGGCGGCTATTCGGCGAATTGTTGCCATGGCTCGGCACACTGGTAGCCGCTTTTTCATCGTTCATCTGGCAAGTGACATGGGGCTAGATTTGGTGACCCAGGCTCGGGCAGATGGTGTGGACATCACAGCCGAGACCTGCGCCCACTATCTGGTTCTGACTGACGACGTATTGAAACGCGAAGACGGCATCAAGTGGATCTGCTCGCCGCCGCTGCGATCCCAGGAGGTTCAGGATACGTTGTGGGATGGGATCGTTGACGGACGCATCGCTATGGTGACGTCCGACGACGCAGCCTACTCGTGGGAGGCCAAGTGCTTCGGCGCGGAGCGCTTTGATCAGTGCCCCAACGGCATTCCCGGCATCGAAACCCGACTCCACCTTCTCTATTCGGAAGGTGTCGCTAAGGGACGAATCAGCGTGCCCCGTTTCGTCGAACTTGTCGCCGAGGAACCCGCCCGTCTGTTCGGGCTGGCGCCACGCAAAGGTTCACTTGTCGTGGGTGCCGATGCCGATGTCGTTCTCTTCGACCCGGAGACGCGCTGGACGATGAGCCAGGAAACGCTACACATGGCAACTGACTGGTGCGCTTGGGAGGGAAGAGAAATCACAGGAAAAGTGGTCAAAGTCATCTCCCGAGGCGAGCTCATCATCGACGGAGACGAGTGCCACGCGACTAAGGGACGCGGCCGATACATCTGTCGCAAGCTCTTTCCGAGTTCTGTAGGCAAGTCGCCCTAAGGGAGCATTGGGCCATGGCTGAGACGCCAAGCGATCGAATCTACTCCGGAGCATCGCCAGCTCAGGTCGAGGCGGACCTCGCTCCTCTCGTTGATTTTGAGGCTCCTGGCTTGGCACTGGACGAACTGCGAAATCTGATCGAAGAGCGCCTAGTGCCGCACCTCATGCGCTACGACCGGGACGGTTTTCTTTCGATGTTTAACGCATTCCCGGAAGCCGGTGCCAAGCTCGGGGCGGAGATTGCGACCACCTACAACCAGGGAGTGACCAACTGGCAGGTCTCGCCGGGAGGGGCGGTTCTCGAAGAACTCTGCTGCAAGGCTCTCTGCCGGCTCTTCGGTTTTGCGCCAACAGCCGAAGGCACTGTGATGTACTGCGGCACTTATGCCAATCAGCAGGCGATATACATGGCTCTCCATCAGGCCGCTGAGCGCAGCGGAGTCGATCTGACACGTGACGGTGTGATGGGATTCCCAGGCTTGTTGGGCCCGGCGGTGCTGACCTCTGCCGACGCTCACATGTCGATGCGACACGCTGTGCGTATGTTGGGACTCGGGGAGCAGAGTCTGGTCCCGATCGACATCGACAGCAACCGGCGCATGGATGTCACTCATCTGAGTATAGTGCTTAAAGCTCTGAAGGATAAACGGCCGGTTGCGGCCGTCGTGGCGACTTCCGGGACGACGTCGACCGGGGCGGTCGATCCGATCGCTGCCATCGCCGAACTGTGCGCCGAGCACGGCATATGGTTGCATGTCGATGGGGCCTATGGTCTGGCCTACAGCCTAGTACCGGAATGGCAGTCACGCTTTGCCGGCGTCGAGAAAGCTGAATCTGTGTCGTGGGACCCGCACAAGCAGCTTGGTGTGCCGATTCCGAGTTCAATTTTGTTCGTGCGCGATGGGGCTGAGTTCTATCGCATGGCGCTGCACTCTGCCTATTTCAATCGCGAGGATACGGGTGAACCCAATCCGGGCATCCGGTCGGCGCCGACCACCCGCCCGATGACCGCTCTTCCCTTGGTTGCGGCCATTCGTCACCAGGGGATTCCGGCGATGATCGAGAGACTGCGTGCGCCGCTTGCGGCGATCGCAGCGTTGGCGCGCTACGTTGAGGAACAACCAGACCTTGAACTCGGCCACCAACCCGACACCGGGGTGTTGTGCTTCCGGCTGGTTCCGGCCGACCTCGCCCCGGAATTGCATGATGGTCTTCAAGACGAGATCTATCGACAGATCATGCGCCGTGGGGAGCGCTCCATCTCGGTGACACAGCTGGGCGGCACGATGTATCTGCGACTCGTTGCCATCGCTCCGACCACGAACATCCACGCGATGCTCGAGACAGTAGCGGCGGCGAGGATCATCGCGAACGACTGGAAAGGTGATCGATGATCGACAGCATTCTCGAAGCTGCTGGGTGGCTTGATCAGATGCTTTGGGGACCGTGGACGATAGTTTTCATTGCGTCAGTCTCCATCTACCTGAGTATCCGCACGAAGTTCTTCCAGCTGCGTCGCCTAGGTTTCATTCTGAGGAACACACTCGGCACGCTTGCTCAGCATGCCCGCACTCGAAGGGACGAAGAGAAGGGCGACTCCGCGTCCCTCAAGGGTCGGATGACTCCTTTTCAAGCCACGGCCACGGCGCTCGCCAGCACTGTTGGAATGGGCAGTATTGCCGGCCTCGCGGCGGCTCTATCGATCGGCGGGCCGGGCGCCGTGTTTTGGATGTGGGTTCTTGCAGTGGTGGCGACGATTACTAAGACGGCCGAGATTACGTTGGCCGTTCACTATCGCGACATCGACAACACGGGGCGTATCCGTGGCGGACCGATGTACTACATTCGGCGCGGTTTGGGCTGGCCTGTATTGGCCGTACTCTTCAGCCTCGGTATTTTCGTTAATGCACTTTGCAGTGCCTCTCTGCTCCAGGCGCACACTGTGGGTCGCGCCTTTCTTGCAAGCTACGGGGTGAATCCATACTTCGTCGCCGGAGCGATGACTATTGTGACCGCGATCGTGGTCATCGGTGGAGTTCGCCGCATCGGACGATTCAGCGAGGCGCTGGTGCCACTGATGTCGACGGTCTATATCGTGGGAGGCCTTGTCGTCTTTGTCCTGAACTATGAAGCCATTCCTGAAGTCTTCGCGATGATCGTGCGGCACGCCTTCGCTCCTGCACCAGCAATTGGAGGGTTCGCAGGGGCAGCTCTGATGCAAGCGGTGCAAGCCGGTATGGCACGAGGTATGTTTTCCAACGAGGCCGGCATGGGAACCGCGCCGATGGCGCACGCGACTGCTGACACGGATCATCCGTTCGCTCAGGGCATGTGGGGCGCGTTCGAGGTCTTCATGGTGACTTTCGTCATATGCACGATCACCGCGTTCGCAGTGCTTTCGACGGGGGTACTCTCGAGTGGAGAATCCGGTATCGAACTTGTGATCCTGGCCTTCTCCGAGGTCTTTCCACCGGCGGTTGCTGCGGCGCTGATTTCGTTTTGTATCCTGACTTTCTGTTTGTCGACTCAGATCGGATTCTTCGTTTACTACGAAACAGCGTGTGTTGGCGCCTTCGGCGTGAAGTGGGCGAGCCGATTGCGTTGGCTCTACTTCATCCCGCCGGTGATCTTTGCTGGCGTGACCGAGGTCGATCGTGTGTGGGTGTTTGCCAATATCGCAGTTGCCGTCTGCGCCCTGCCCAATCTCATCGCCGTGCTACTGCTCAGCGGCGCCTTCATGCGGCTGATGCGTGACTACATCGACGGTAGCTTTCAATTTGCAGCGCGCGCCATCGATGAGTCCAAGGACTGGGTCCAAAAGGGTCGAACTGGCGAACAGATAGGGAACCATCGATGAACGAAACCCGACCTCAACCTGATATCGACCGTCCTTCATTCATGCTGGGCATGATCAATTGCTTCGTTGAAATGGTCGCGTGCGGCGTCAAGCAACTGGCGCTGAGCCCGCCGATGAGCCCCGAGGACTACAAGCTTCTCGCAGATGCTTCCGCCCAGATCGCGGAGCGCTCAGGCGTTCGGTGGCATCTCGAAGAGAGCCTCATAGTGACCGACCTCCAGACTCCCGATTTCACCAAGAACAAATGCACCGTTCTGTATTTCAAGCAACCGGAGACCCTTGAGGAGTATCTTGGGCTCAAACAAAGGAAGAGTGAGCTCGAGGCCGAAGGTCGATATGGAACTGATGAGCGAAGGCAGATCTCGCGTGAGTTTATGCGGCTTCTTGGTTATCCCGAAGACGTTGTTGAAGAGAAACTGGCACTGGCTGGATCACAGGATCCCTATATCCACGACATCGGTGGAGGCGAGTAGTGCGCATTCTGATCCTCAATCCAAATAGCGATGATTCGATGACTCGGTCGATTCAGCGTTCGGCCGAAGAGTTCGCAGCTGGAGAATTCGAGGTGCGAACGGTGAGTACTCCCGGCTCGCCTGCTTTCATCGACACCTATCAGGATCAGCTTGCGGCTGCGCCAGGCATGGAGACGTTGGTTCGCGAGCACGAGGTGGAAACCGATGCATTCATCAACGCCTGCCATTGCGATCCCAACCTGGACGCCTTGAAGGAAATGACGGATAGGCCGGTCGTCGGTATTGGCGAAGCTTCGATGAAGATGGCAACGATGCTCGGGCATCGGTTCTCGGTGGTCTCTACAGGCAGGAACTCGATCCCTGGTAAGAAGGCTTTGGCCAGGAAGTACCATCTCGACCAGCTGTTGGTATCGGTGCGCGCCCCGATCGAGGACGCGTCGGATTGCAGTAACGAAGAACTCTTCCTATCGCTGGCACGAACCGCAGTCGATGAAGATATGGCTGAAGTCATTGTGCTCGGCTGTGCAGGTCTGACCGGTATGGACAAAAAGATCCAGCGAAAGTTGGGTGTGCCGGTGCTTGACGGGGTGGTGTGCGCGCTGATCATAGCAACTGGGATGGCGCGCTACGGCGTGTCCACGAGCAAGGTGTTTAGATGATGAATTCACGGTTGGATGCGTTAGTTGAAGAGCTCAAAGACTCCCTGGCTTCCTTCGTGCAAGAGATCGTCGCGATTCCGTCAACCTGCGGAGATGAGGGCGCAGTAGTGAATCGGTTGCGTGAGGAGATGGTCGCACTTGGTTATGACGACGTTCATGTCGATGCGATGGGAAACTTGATCGGTCGCATCGGCCACGGTGCCAGGATACTCGCCATCGATGGACACTGTGACACCGTTGGCCCGGGCGAGTGCGATCAGTGGAGTGACGATCCGTACAGTGGCATTCTTCGCGGGGGCGCGATCTTCGGCCGCGGTGCATCGGATCAAAAGGGCGGCCTAGCAGCCGCAATATACGCGGGGAAAGCACTCACCGAGCTTGGTCTGCCCGAGTCCTGCTCTGTTTGGGTTGTGGCCTCGGTGCTTGAAGAGGATGCCGAAGGTGCGTGCTGGAACTACATCCTCGAGCACGAGCCATCCGTTCCCGAAGCGGTCGTTCTGACCGAACCCACCAATCTGACAGTGGCCGTCGGTCAGCGTGGCCGAATGGAAATCAGGGTTACCACCGCGGGGCAGTCGTGCCACGGCTCGGCGCCAGATCGTGGGGTGAACGCCATCTACCGCATCAGCCCCATCGTGTCGGCGATCGAGGAACTTCACCATACGCTGGAGAGTGACTCGATTCTTGGCAAAGGCAGTGTCACGGTTACCGACATCAGATCGACGGCGCCGTCACTATGTGCTGTGCCCGACACGGCCACGATTCATCTGGATCGCCGGCTGACCGAGCGCGAAGTCCTCGAGACAGCGGTCGGGCAGATCGAGGCGCTTTCCGCCGTCGCTGCAGTCGATGCCAAGGTTGAGGTGCCCGAGTATGAGCTCACTACATACACCGGGTTGAATATCCAACTGCGTGCCTACCACCCGCCATGGCTCATGGTCTCAGACGATCCGCTGGTTCGGATGGCCGCGAGCATCTGCCAGGACGACCTTGGTATTCCTGCTCGATTTAGCACGTGGCAGTTCTCGACAAACGGTGTCGCGACCCGCGGCACGCACGGCATTCCGACGATCGGTTTCGGTCCGGGAGAGGAACGCTTCGCACATGCTGCCAATGAACAGGTCCAAATCAACGACCTCGTCACGGCGATGAAGTTTTATGCAGCGTTCGCTCTCGCCTGGAGCGATGAGCAACCTTAGATGATCTGGACTCGCACACCGTGGGCCTTCGATGACCATTCGGTTTGAGTTCTAGGGCTCAACCGCTACGGAAAACTCTCAGAGGGCCGGCGGGTAGTCAGGGTTCAGAATTCGGTAGAATGGTAAAAGGAAGATCCGGCCCGAGAGGAACGGCTTCAGACCATCCGATGTGCAGAAATCCTGCTGGCGTTGGGGATCGAGTCGTTCCAGTGAATGGAAGCGGTGGTGAAGACGGAAGAATCCAACGAACTGGACGCTCTGGAAGCACTGAGAGGATCCTGGGAACTGACCCTCGATGCGATTCCTGACCTTGTGGCGATCATCGATCGAGGCCACAAGATCGTTCGGGTCAATCGCGCGATGGCCGAGCGATTGGGCAGTAGTGCCGAGCAATGCATCGGCGCTTCATGCTGCTCGCTCATCCACGGGACAGAAGAACCACCGAATAGTTGCCCACATGCCAGGATGCTGAAGGACGGGCATCCACACAGAGAGGAATTCTCGGGCGGCTCATTGGATGGCGAGTGGGTGTTCTCAGTGTCGCCGCTGTTAGCGGACGACGGCAGCGTTGCCGGTTGTATTCACGTCATGCACGACGTTACCGAAGAAAGAAGAACTCGCGAGCTACTCGAACTGCGCAACGGAATGTGTGCGGCACTCGCCTCCTCAGGAGATCTGACGGCCACGTTGGAGCGAATACTTGACGGAGTATTAGAGATCGACGGGATCGATTGTGGTGGGATTTATCTTGTGGATCGGATCACTGGAGGCTTAGAACTTCCGGCCCACAGAGGATTACCTGTAGACTTCTTGGCTCGCGTTCGGAGTTACGACTCCACGGCGCCTGAAGTAAAGATTGTGGCGGCAGGTACACCGGTTTACTCCTCCTACGCGCAGATGAGCCGTAAGAACGGCCTGTCCGGCGAGGGCAATGAGATTCGGGGAATTGCAGCCGTTCCATTTGTTTTCGACGGTAGAGTCATTGGCTCGCTCAATGTTGGCTCGTTGACCCGGGACGAGATACCGCCTCACATCAGGACAAGTCTTGAAGCTATCGCGCTCCAGATCAGCGGGGCCATCGTTCGCGTCCAGATGCAGGAAGAACTGCGACAGAACCGCCGTGATTTGGAAAGCCTCTTCGAAACGCTTGACGATTTCTTGTTCGTCTTCGACATCAATGGTCGGGTCGTGAATTGCAATTCGGCTCTGAGCGATCGGCTCGGCTACTCCAGAATCGAAGCCTCTCAACTGACAGTTCCGAAACTCCATCCAGCTGAGGTCGCAGTTGAAGCTCGTCAGGCGCTCAAGGATATGATCGCTGGAGAGATCTCGAGCTATTCCCTGCCTCTCACCGCAAAGAGCGGTGAGGTCATTCCGGTTGAAACCAAGGTCGCCCGTGCTTATTGGGGTGATCAGACGGTTCTGATCGCGATTGCTCACGATCTGAGCCGGCTCCGTCGCGCCGACAAGACAAGACGTGCGTTGTCACAGATTTCCGAGGCGGTCTTCGAGTCGCGCGATCTCTACACCCTGATTGAGTCCATTCATCGGACGCTCAATACGCTCATCGACGTGGCCAACTTCTTTGTTGCCATCTACGATGACAAGGAGGGTGTGTACACCTTCCCGTACTACAGTGACGAGAAAGAGAACCTCGAAGACTTTGAAGATCCTGACCCACTGACTGGGAGCCTGACCGACTTTGTTCGACGGTCGGCGCAGCCGATGTTGTGGACAAAGGAACTCGATGCTGACCTCCGCGCGCGAGCCGAGATTGGCGAGGTTGTCGGCGTTCCATCAGAGAGTTGGGCGGGCGTGCCTCTCTTCGACCCACAGGATCGGGTTTTCGGGGTGATGGTGGTGCAGAGCTACACGGACCCTGGATGTTACTCGGAGGATGACCTCGCGCTGCTCGTCGTTGCGTCGTCACAGATCGCGGTGGCGGTAGAACGAAAGCGAGCTGAGGAAGCACTCCACGAGCACGAGTCGCGACTTCGCAGCATCTTCCGGGCAGCTCCTGTGGGCATAGGCTTGGTCTCGAATCGAAGTCTGAAGGAGGTTAACGAGAGACTCTGTGAAATGGTTGGCTACTCTGCGGAGGAGCTTCAGGACCAAAGTGCGCGCATGCTCTACCTATCGGAAGAGGACTTTCTCTACGTTGGAGAGACGAAATACGATCAGATTCGAGAGAATGGAACAGGCACAGTGGAGACCCAGTGGAAGCGCAAGGACGGTCGAATCATCGACGTCATCCTTAGCTCAACACCACTCGATTCCGATGACTGGTCCCTCGGTGTGACTTTCATCGCGATGGATATCACCGATCGCAAACAGGCAGAAGAGGAACGCCTCCAGTTCGAGCGCCAGCTTCAGCATGCACAGAAGCTCGAAAGCCTAGGCGTGCTCGCTGGAGGAATCGCGCACGATTTCAACAATCTCCTGGTGGGCATTCTGGGCAACGCCGATATTGCGTTGCTTGAGTTGCCGCCGTCCTCACCGACACGCATCAACGTCGAAGAAATCGAAAAAACCGCAGGCCGCGCCGCAGAGCTATGCAAACAAATGCTTGCCTATTCCGGCAAGGGTCGATTTGTGGTCGACCCGATCGATCTTTCGGCACTCGTTGAGGAGATGGTTCACCTTCTTCACGCATCGATTTCAAAGAAGGCGGTTCTCAAACTTCAGCTTGGTTCGAATCTCCCGGCCGTCGAAGCAGATGCAACACAGTTGCGTCAGGTCGTAATGAATCTGATCACGAACGCTTCGGAGGCCCTCGGCGAAGGTGCGGGTGAGATCAGTGTCATGACAGGGGTGAAGGAATGCAGCTGGCAATATCTGGGAGATTCTCACACTGCTGCCGACCTCATTGAAGGTCGCTATATATATCTCGAGGTTGCCGATACCGGCTGCGGCATGGATGAGCTCACGGCTGAGAAGATCTTCGATCCGTTCTTTACAACCAAGTTTTCAGGGCGAGGACTAGGTCTGGCTGCGGTGCAGGGCATCGTCTACGGCCACGATGGGGCTGTGCGAGTCGACAGTGAGCCTGATCGTGGTACCTCGATCACCATTCTTCTGCCGGCGTCGAATCGTCTTGCGATCGGGTCCGGCGGTGCGGAACAGATGAATGAGGATTGGGCTGGAGAGGGAACCGTTCTCCTTGTGGACGATGACGAAGCAGTGCGAGCTGTTGCACGTCAAATGCTGGAAATGCTCGGATTCACGATTGTCGAGGCCAAGGATGGCAGAGCCAGTATCGACGTGTTTGAAGAGCGCTCCGACGAGATCGTTTTGGTGTTGCTGGATATGACGATGCCGCGCATGGACGGGCAAGAGACGTTCCTTGAAATGACCCGCCGAGGTCTTAAAGCTCCCGTCGTACTGTCGAGTGGTCATGACGAGCAGGACGCGACGAGGCGGCTGGCCGGAAAGGGGCTTGCGGGTTTCATACAGAAACCGTATCGCTTGGATGATCTCCGCACCAAGGTCCGTGCGGTGCTCGAAGGAGAAACGCTCTCCGGAGCACAGTCTCGCGTCACGACCGTCCTGATTGTTGATGATGACGAGGATCTCGTTATCCTCACCGAGCAGAGTCTGAAGGTTCTGGGCTATGAAGTCGAGACCGCTACTCAGGGCGAGACGGCCGTGGAAATCATCAAGCAACGAGGGGCTGAGATCTCGGTCGTCCTGCTGGACATTACGATGCCTGGAATGAGCGGGCGAGATGTCCTTCCTCTTATCATGGAGGAGTCACCGACGACGAAAGTGATCATCTTCAGTGGGCGTGGTCTTGATTCAAAGGCGCAGGAGTTGCTGGACAGCGGCGCCGATAGCTTCCTACATAAGACTCTTTCGAGGACCGAACTCAACGCGGCGATTCAAAGTGTGCTGGATGAGAATGATGATTGACGGACGGGAAGGTCGCGGAAGACTGACAGCAGGCCTATAGCCTGCGCCGCAGGATCTCACGTCCCTTCATGCGATGCTCGAGAAGACGAACGATCATCTCGAAGCCCTGCCGGGAGATGTCGTCAAATCGGTCTGACTCGTACGAGTCGACATCGAGGACTCCGATGGGCAGTCCTTCGGGGCCGAACATCGGTATGACGACCTCGGATTTACTCCGCGAATCGCAGGCGATATGACCTGGGAACGACTCGACGTCACTGACTGTCAAGCTCTCTGCGCGATCGATGGCGGCCCAGCAAACACCAGTATGCTTAGCTAATACCAAACAGGCCACCGGTCCCTGATAGACATCGATCACGAGTTCTTCACCCTGCAGCATGTAGAACCCGGTCCAGGACACCTTCGGGATCTTGTGATGAAGCAGAGCTACAGCCGTAGCCCTGTGCGCAACAGGGTCATTGGTCTTGGCGATCAGTCCTGCGAGCTGGTCGCAGACGCGCTCGAATTGAGCTAGGCGTTGGCTATCTTTCATGATCCGCGCACTCCCCAGCAGCGAAGCCCTCTTCTACTCTAACCGATTCCCGTCATCTTTCGTCTACATCTCTTCGGGTACTGGTATTCCCAGCAGGTCTTCGAGAAGAACCCGCATCTCGCGAACGAAAAGGGAAAAGACAGCTCGTCGCAGTAGGCGAAGGTCATTATCTTCCTCGGGAAGAACAGGATGGATGTTGTAGAGCTTGTGGAAGAGTTGCGCCAGGTTGTGCACATGCTGGGCGAGCAGTGAGAACTCGAGGTTGTCGACGGCCGAAGTGACTACTTCGCGTCGGCGAGCACACTCGAGCACCAATTCCCACAGATCGTCAGTGATTTCCGCCTTCCCCAACAGTTCCACTTCGGAACTGCCAATGAGGTCCTCTCCGCGTCTGTTGCGCAGCTTGTCGAAGATCTTAGCCGCTCTCACCGCTGAATACTGGAGGTAGGGACCAGTGTCACCTTCAAACGCTAGCGCCTCGTCGAAATCGAAGGCTAAGACGCGGTTGCGCGACTGGCGCGCCATCAGGTATCGCAGCGCTCCGACTGCGATCGAACGTGCGCGATCCACGAGATCGGCAACCTGCTCGTGGGTGGCCGACTGGCGTGCTGCGATGGCGTTTTCTGCGGAGTCCGAGAGCGTGTCGAGGAACTCGTCTGCTTTGACACCGATGCCGCGGCGTCCGGACATTTCTATGTATGCCTTCTTCATGTCCTCCGGTGAAAGGCCGAATGTGGCCCCTGTTCGCTCCTCGATAAGCCGCACCGCGGCGGGAGTGAGGGCCACCATCTCATAGGCAAAGTGAATGGAATTGTCGGCAGCGGTCTCATGCCCTAGGACCCGAACTGCTTCCTTGACAACCTTCTGTGGGTAGCTCTGACGCACGTCAATGACGTTGTAGACGCGCTCTCCGACGCCGAAACTGTGACCCGAAATCATCGCGGTTTCGTCGGCGCAGGTGCGAGCGAGGAGCTGACCGTCGTCGACGTAGTGTACGGGCTGAGCAGCGCTTTCCTGCTGCCAGGACGCGTATGCTGTGTAACCGAAGTCTCTCCTGTTGCCATTGCTGTCCCTGAGCAGACCCAGCTTCCAAAGCTGGTATGCAATGTCCTTTCCGGTATAGGTTACGGTGCCGTTCGAGCGGACCAGGATCTTGTCTGGGTCGTCCATGTCGGCAAACTCTTCACTCTCGGCGAGGGACATCACCCAACAACCGGAGTTCTTACCTGCATTTTCTAACCGAATCGCGCCGGATTCTTGAAGTACCTCAAACGCGCGTTGCCAAAAGCCGAGGTGGAGGATGTCCGATTCGTGCGGCAATACATCGTAGGCGACGCCAAGGCGTGCCATGGTCGCCAGGTGACAACGCATGTTTCCATCGGCCACAGCGGCAGCGAGGCGCGCGACGGCACGGGCCGGGTATTCTTCGCTGGCAATGACAGCTCCTTCAAGAAGCTGTAGAGCTTGGTCCAGGTCGAGATCATCGTGCCCAGCCTCGATCGCCTGAAGAACTTCCGGACGCCACTTGGTGAACTCAGGGTCACTTTCATACCGTGCGGTGACGCACGGGTAGATTGCCCAGCAGGCATCGTCAAAATCCTGCGTCGATGCCGTCGGAATGGTGCCGCCGGGTAGTCGTCGGCTCAATTCGGCGATCAACTCATGGCGGCGGCTGATCTCGATCCCCATCGCCTCGGCAAGTTCGGACTCTGGCAGGTACAAAACGCCGACGACGACGTCGGCAACTTGGACGCCGGTGTCGTCGATGTAGTTCTGCACCTCGACTTCATGTCCGAGGTGGCGCAGACAACGGACAAGGATATCCCCGAGTACCGAGTTGCGCAGGTGCCCGATGTGAGCGGCCTTGTTGGGGTTGATATTGGTGTGCTCGACAACGGTTTTTGCGAACGCTCCGTCGGTTGTGTCCGCGTCGTCCTGGAGAAGCTCTTTCAGAATCTCGTCGCGTTTCAGATAGAGGTTGAGAAAACCTGGGCCGGCAATCTCGACGCGGTCTATGTCATCAGGCCACGACGACTTTTCTGCAATGACCTCCGCAATCTGGCGCGGTGCTCTGCGCAGGACCTTGGCCAACGGCAGAGCGCCGGGCCAGGCAAGATCGCCGAACTCGCGGTTCGGCGGGATCTCGAAGAAGATTGGACCGGGCGGATGAAGATCGAATTCGCTCTTAAGGGTTAGAGCAACAGCCTCGGCGGCGGCAGATCGTATCGAATCAAGGGACATGGGGCGCATCCTCCGTCAAGCTCCGAACGGGGATTCTATCAGCGTGCACCGAGGGTGGGATATTTGTCAGGCCTAAACAGAGCGATTCTGCCGGATGAGATGTGCCAAGATCTTGATGTTTCGGTGCTTGCGACAAGCGGAGGCGTACCCTTCGGTACGTCGAGCATTGGCGCAAGTGTCCGGGGCGCAAGAGGTAGGAACCGACGCCCGGCCGAAGGCCGGTAGAGTCGTGAGGCTCCGTATCCGGAAGGATACAGCGTGGGCTGGGTGCAGATCGTCGGTGAGGATCGCTCAATTTAGGTCAGGGTAGAATCGTCACCATGGCGACACAACAGGCAGGAACCGACACCAAGCCGAAGTCACGTCTGTCCCTCTCAAGCTTGATCCTCATCGGCATCGTTGCAGGTATCGGATGTGGTCTCCTTTTAGGCGAATACTGCGCCTGGCTCAAGGTACTGGGCGATGCTTTCATTGGCCTGCTTCAGATGTCGGTATTGCCGTACATCATGGTTTCTCTCGTGGTCAATATCGGTCGACTGTCGCTCGGGGAGGGCCGGCGACTTGCGGGTCGTTCCGGTCTGATCCTGGCTCTCCTGTGGGTGATTGCTGCCCTGGCGGTTGTTATCGCGCCATTCGCTCTTCCAGAGTTTCGCGCTGGCTCGTTCTTTTCAACCGCGATCCTGCAGTCACCACCAAACGTCGACTTCGTCGGTATGTACATTCCAGTCAACCCGTTCGCCTCGCTGGCTGAGAGCGTGGTACCGGCGGTCGTGGTGTTCTCGATCTTCTTCGGAGTTGCACTGATCGGTATCGAAAAGAAACAGGCGCTTCTCGATCAACTCGACATCATTCTTGAGGCGTTGACCCGAATCAACACCATCATCGTTCGTGTGACACCGGTCGGGGTCTTCGCAATCGTTGCGTCGATTGCCGGAACGCTGACTCTTGATGAATTGGACCGGCTACGGGCCTACTTCATTATCTACACAGCGTCGGCTCTAATCCTCTCTTTTTGGCTGCTGCCGATGCTGGTGGCTGCGGTGACGCCGTTCTCGTACCGCCAGGTCGTGTCGGTCAGTCGCGATGCTGTAATGACCGCCTTCGCAACGGGCAAGCTCTTCGTCGTGCTTCCGATGTTGATCGAGGCCAGCAATCGTCTCTTTA